>NZ_ATVC01000051.1 GCF_000420525.1 Aquaspirillum serpens DSM 68 | reverse complement strand
CCTTGTTGAATACGAACCGGCACGAGCCAGCGAAGCGGCGCATTTGCCGCTCCTGATGGCCGTCTGGCACCAGTTCGTATTTGAAGGCTTGAAGTCGTTGCATGAATCAATGATACTTTGGTCTATGAGAGATGACAACGATATTAGGCGCAGTCGGCACTGCGTTTTTAAGATGCACGTCCATTTGGTCTTTGTGGCGAAATATGGACGGCGAGGATGATCATGTTCACCTATTGGTGGCGTACCCGCCCAAGACTGAAACCCAAGGACGGCTACGCCGTCCGCGCTATCCTTCCCCGCCCTGAACGGCGGGGCTTGTCGCGCACCGGGTCAGGGTGGGCAGCATTTACCGCTTGCACCCCTTCTGGCGCAGCAACCATCACCACCGCACGAATATGTTTACATCCCTTACGCTTGAGCAAATCAATCGTGGCAACCATCGAGCCCCCTGTCGCTAACATGGGGTCGATAATCAGGGCAATGCGTTCATCCAACGCATCGACAAACTTATCGAAGTAGGGAACAGGTTCGAGGGTTTCCTCATTACGATAGAGCCCCACGACACTGATTTTGGCCGAGGGTACTAAATCTAAAACGCCATCTAACATGCCCAGACCCGCGCGCAAAATCGGCACCACCGTAACCTTTTTGCCTTTAATCTGCTGCACCTCGATGGGGCCGCACCAGCCATCAATCGTCACGGTTTCTACTTCAAAATCGCGGGTGGCTTCATAGGCCAACAGACGCGCCAATTCTTGCGTCAAAGTACGGAATTTATTGGTACTGACCCCCGCTTCACGCAGCAGGCCAAGCTTATGTTGTACCAACGGGTGATTCACCACATGGATATTCATGATTTATGCCTCGCCACGTGCTTTTAACCAAGCCAAAAACTCGGCTTCTGGCAACGCTTCACCAGAGGCATAGCCCTGTACGCGATCACATCCGAGCTGACGCAGTAATTCCATATCGGCTTCGCGTTCCACCCCCTCGGCGACCGCTTCCAAACCTAAACGGCGTGCCAATGACAGGCCTGTTTCTAAAATTGACGATAAAGTGGGGTCACCTGCCGCACCGTGTACGAAGGCACGGTCAATTTTCAATTGGGTAAAGGGCAGTGCCGACAGTTGTTTTAACGAAGCACCACCGACACCAAAGTCGTCAATCGCCAAACCAAAGCCGTGCATCCGTAACCGTAACACGTTCTCTAACGCATCAGCTGGATGGGCATTGATCCCCGTTTCGCTAAACTCAAACACAAAACGCGCAGGCGGCACACCATGACGTAAGACACGAGCTGCCAATTCGTCGGCCAGTTCGGTATCAGACAACGAGACGGCTGATAAATTGATCGCAACAGATAAGCGAATGCCATCATCTAACCAACGACGGCAAGCCGCCGCTGCACGGTCAACCATGATGCCGGTAATAGCATCCATCATGTCAAAGCGTTCTAACACGGGAATAAAGCTGGCTGGGTGAATCAGCCCTTTTTCACGATGACGCCACCGCGCCAGCGCCTCCACACCAACCACACGGTTGTTTTTCAGATCAAGAATCGGTTGGAAGAACGACTCAAATTCGTTGTTGGCAATACCACGCACAACGCACAATATCGTCGATGGTTTCCGGCGGAACGACAGCCGGTGGTTCTGGCATATCGTCGTTGTGGATACGGGCAAACAAGGCATCAAGCACCGCATCGTCAGCTGGCGTGCTGCTCCAGCCCAAGGTTTTGAGACCTAGGGCTTCTGCCATCCGATCGGCTGTCGCCAATAGGGCAGGATCAAGTTCACCATACAGCACGAGAGTTGGGTTCGATGGGCGGGCGGCAAGCGCACGCAACAGCGCAATACCAGCCAGTTGTGGCAAATCAACAGCACAGAACACCAAGTCGGTGACGTCTTGGTCGAGGGCTTGTAGTGCCATTTCGATAGAAGGAACACGGCGCACCGCACGCACTCCACGCGTCCGTAACCGTTCTGTTAACAGTACACACCGTGAGATTTGATGATCGACAATCAAAATATGTTGAGGAGATATCATAGCGTCAGTTCGCACCAAAATAGGGTTCAAATCATGCAGGGCTGTTGTCGCCCATAAAGGCTGGCAATTTAACAAAAAAACCCGTCTAGGACGGGGATTTTTGCACGAAGCCACAAAAAATTGCACGTATTAAGCAAGGATTTAAGCTTTTGCTAAAACTGTTAATGGGGTTGTCGGTGATTTTGCGCTAAAAAATCGGCAAATTGTTGGGCCGGCATCGGCTTGGCAAAATAATAGCCTTGTAGCTCATCTGCCCCTTCTTGGGCCAAGAATGCCGCCTGTTCTGCTGTCTCAACGCCCTCGGCAATCAACTTCAAATGCAGATTACGCCCAAGCGCAATCATGGCTCGCACAATCGCTGCATCACTGCTGTTGCCCGGCAAATCACGGACAAAGCTTTGGTCAATTTTTAACTTATCGACATTAAAACGCTTCAGATAAGACAAGCTAGAATAGCCGGTACCAAAGTCATCAATCGACAGTTGAATCCCCAGCAGCTTCAGTTGGTCGATAATGGCCACCACCTGATCGACATCAAACATCACAATGCTTTCTGTCAATTCCAGTTCAAGACAAGAAGGCCGGATACCCGATTCGCGCAAGGCATCGGCGACTAAATCGACAAAATTCGCTTGTTGGAACTGTAAACTCGACAGATTGACGGCGATGGTGAGGTCTGGCAATCCTGCTTCTTGCCACTCGCGGCTTTGTCGACAGGCTTCGTTGAGCGCCCATGTTCCCATCGGTACAATCAAACCAGATGACTCGGCAATGGGGATAAATTTTCCTGGTGAAATCATCCCTAATTCAGGGTGAACCCAACGCATCAAGGCTTCTGCTCCAATCACCACACCAGTTTGAGCATCGACCTGTGGTTGATAGAACAAACGCAATTCGCCACGCAAATGGGCGGTGCGTAATTGACTTTCCAACTCGAGCCGTTCAGCGGCATCGGCATTGAGCGAAGGCGTATAAAGACCAAAGTTGTTTCTGCCGCGTGCCTTGGCTTGATACATCGCAGCATCGGCATTGCGAATCAGCACATCCGCCTGTTCACCATCACGAGGATAAATACTGATCCCGACAGTGGACGAGGCCGTCAGTTCGCGTCCATCTACTACCACTGGCATCGACATGGCGGTCACAATCGCGCCAGCTAATTCGACTGCCTCGCGTTCATTCTGAATCCGTGGCAGAACAATCAAAAACTCATCACCGCCTAACCGCGCTAAGGTGTCTTCCGATGACAAATAGTCGGCCAAGCGCGCCGCTACTTGTTTTAACACCTCATCACCAACCGCATGACCAAGGGAATCATTGATATTTTTGAAGTGGTCTAAGTCGATGAACAATACCCCAACATGGTATTGCCCCTCTTGCGCGCGCAAGATGGCTTCTTCTAGGCGTTCGCTAAGGTAATAGCGGTTGGCCAAGCCGGTGAGCGCATCAAAACGGGCGTTGTAAGCCACGCGGGATTCCGCTTCTTTGCGCCGGTGAATATCGTTGATGGTGCCGACTTGCCGCTGTGGGACACCGTGTTCATCTGGGTCGATAAATTGCCCTTGTACCGATACCCAGTGGTAATCGTTACCGACATGCAAACGGTATTCAAGTCGAATATGTTGTTGATTATTGTGTGGGACTTGCGCCACCCGTTCTAACATCCAACGATCTTCAGGGTGAACAAGCGCGGTCCATTCCTCAAGCGGATACCGATGGCGAGAAAAATCAAAGTCTGGCCAATCTAAACAATCTAAATCAACCGTTAATTCCAAGCTCTTGAGGTCAAGTCGATATAAGCCTGTTTCAGCAGCATCCAAGGACAAACGCAACAGTTGTTCACTGTTCACTAAGGCTTGTTCTGCCAGTTGCCGTTCTTCTTCGCTTTGTTGCAGGCGATGGATTTGTCGATTGAGCAAATAGAGCGATACCCCAACCGCCGCAATCATCAACCCCGCCATCAACAAACGATTTAAGGAATCACGATACCAATCGTTCAGCACTTGCGACTTAGGTAAACCGACCACCACGGTCAGCGGAAAACCTGACAAACGGCTGCCGGCATACACCATGTCTTTGCCGTCATGTGCTACTTCAAACAAACCCGAAGTACCAAGCCGGCGTAGGTGGCGGAAATAGAGCGTATCGCGGACATCTTCACCAAATGGCGTTGTATTTTGCGGATGGTGGATCAGACGAATCCCATCATCACGCACCATATCCACGGTCATGTTTTCTGGCAGGCTTAGCGAGCGATAAAAGCGGTGGTAATAGGTTGGATTGATACCGGCAACTAACACCCCCTCGCTACGTGTTGCTGTGCTATCGAGTAAGGGCATACTCAGCGGGAGATAAATCACCGATTTATTTAAAGCAGCGGGGGCGGGGCGGAACAGATGTGCTGCATCGTCAGTACGCCTAATACTGCCTAAGAAAAAATCACGCTCGGCAACCGAGGCTTGACCGACTGGATAGCGCAACGAACTGGTTAACACTCGGCCATCATGCCCTGCGGCACCAATTAACGTCAGTTGTGGTAAGAGTTCGACTTCTTGCTTCAAACGCGAGAAAGCCGTTGCTTCATCCCCTCGGCGGACGGCATTACGCCAATCTTGATCTTCCGCTAACACGCGCATATGTGCAGCGACGATTTGCATCGAGGCATCAATATGGGTTTCCAGCGCTTTTGCCAAGGTCACCATCCGCGCATTGGCATCGGCAGTGGTTCTTTGATAGTGGTCGAGAATGGTCCAGCCGATGAAAATGCTGGTACTGACACATAAAAACAAAAAGAACCACAACATGCCTCGGCGCAGGCGCTGTAGCAAAATGGGATGTAAGGCGACAGAGGCGGTGTCAGCAAGGTTCACAATAACAAATCTACTTAAAGGTCATGAGTTAAACCAAAGCGGCGTTTTTAGGCAAACCGGCTTAAACAAGGCTGCCACATTATGCACGAAAGCACAGATTGTGCAGCATGCATTGCAACAATCTTGCTGTCGAATTTGCTTTCAGCATCACTCGTGCTCTTTAGTGCAAAGAGATGCCAAACAAGTACAAAGCAAAGAATAAAACAGAACTAATGACTAAAGCTTGTGCCAGCGTGGTGATCCATTCTCTTAGCGTTTTTTTCTGTTCATACCCTAATAAACGACGTAATAGCCATACCACCAGCAAGACAAATAAAAAAAAGCGCAGTAAACGGCCAATCACAGCAGGCTTTCGCAAAGGAAAAACGAAAGACGATTATCACGGGCTGGCTGCCTGTGCAGCAAGCGGCAGCGGTATAATCCTTTTTCTTTATTTTTTGCTGATCGAGACTGATGAACCACGACCCACATTCTGTTGGTTTGGTCTGTCCACAGACGGCCCATTTTTCCACGCCACTGACTTTAGCCAGTGGTCATGTCTTACCTAGCTATGAGTTAGTGTTTGAAACCTATGGCACGCTGAATCAACAAGCCTCGAATGCCATTCTGATCTGCCATGCCCTATCTGGTCACCACCATGTTGCTGGTCGTCATCACCCAGACGATAAGGCAGCCGGTTGGTGGGACAATATGGTTGGCCCGGGAAAACCGATTGATACTGACCGCTTTTTCGTCGTTGGCGTTAACAATCTCGGCGGGTGTCATGGTTCGACAGGCCCTCGCTCAATCAATCCAGCAACGGGTCAGCCCTATGGTTCGAGTTTTCCGGTTGTAACTGTGCCCGATTGGGTACATGCACAAGCTCGGTTGGCTGATTATTTAGGCATTCGCTGTTGGGCGGCGGTGATTGGCGGCAGTTTGGGCGGTATGCAAGCGTTGGAATGGTCGATTCGTTTTCCCGACCGTTTGCACCATGCTTTAGTAATTGCCTCAGCGCCAAAATTGACCGCACAAAATATCGCATTCAATGACGTTGCGCGGCAGGCCATTTTGACCGACCCCGAATTTTATGGCGGTGACTTTTATCAAAAAGACGCTATTCCCCGACGGGGCCTGCGTTTAGCGAGAATGCTGGGGCATATCACTTATTTGTCCGATGATGGCATGGGCGAAAAATTTGGTCGTCTGTTGCGCTCGGGCGAATATAAGTTTGGTTACGATGTTGAGTTTGAAATCGAAAGTTATCTGCGTTATCAGGGCGATAAATTTTCCGATTATTTTGATGCCAACACCTATCTGTTGATGACCAAGGCGCTAGATTACTTCGACCCCGGCACTGAATGGGGACAGGGGGATTTGGCACGCGCATTGCAGCGTGCTGAAGCCAAGTTTTTAATTGCGGCGTTTACCACCGATTGGCGTTTTTCACCGGCCAGATCAAAAGAAATTGTCAAAGCCCTGATTGATGCACAAAAAACGGTCAGCTACGCCGAGATTGAGTCGGCGCATGGGCATGATGCGTTTTTAATGACCGACCCACCGTATGTGGCTTTGATGCATGCTTATCTCAATCTTGTCGCGTTGAAAGCGGGGGTATGATGTTACGCAGTGACCTACAGTTGATTGCCGATTGGATTCCTGCCCGCAGTCGGGTGTTAGATTTGGGGTGTGGCGATGGCCAATTATTAGCCTATCTCAGCCAACACAAAAAAGTCGTCGGCTATGGTGTCGAGATTGATGTCAATAATGTGATTCGCTGCGTGAGCAGCGGGATCAACGTGGTGCAAGGTGACTTAGAAGCGGGTTTATCCGATTTTCAGAGTGATGCGTTTGATGTGGTGGTGTTATCACAAACCATTCAAGCGATGCGCCACATTGAACAAATCATGGTCGAAATGTTGCGTGTAGGCCGTGAGGCGATTGTGTCTTTCCCCAATTTTGGCTATTGGAAAAACCGTCTGCAAATTTTGCAAGGCCACATGCCGGTTTCAGAAACCATTCCGTACGATTGGCACAATACCCCTAACATTCATTTGTGTATGTTGCGAGATTTTGAAGCGCTGTGCGCCAAAAATCAGATTGAGGTCAAAGAGCGGGTGGTGATGGACGGCGGTAGTCGAATTGATTTCTTGCCCAATTTGCTCGGCAGTTTGGCGTTTTATCGTATCGGGCGTGCAGTATGAATTGGCAGGCCTTGTTCAATCGGCGCATGTTAATTTGTATTTTTACTGGCTTTGCGTCCGGTTTGCCGCTGTATTTTTTGATCAATCTTTTACCGGCATGGTTACGCACCGAGGGCGTTGACTTAAAAGCGATTGGCTTATTTGCGCTGATTCAGTTGCCCTACACTTGGAAGTTTATTTGGTCGCCCTTGATGGACCGCTTTAGCTTGCCACTAGGGCGGCGGCGTGGCTGGATGTTGGCAACACAGGTGGGCTTGATTGCCTCGCTCGCTGGCTTTGCCGCTTTTCAACCACAACAAGATATTTGGTCGATTGCTGTATTGGCGGTGGCGGTGGCCTTTTTTAGCGCCAGCCAAGATATTGTGTTGGATGCCTATCGGCGTGAAATTTTACCCGATGCTGAATTAGGGCTAGGGAATTCTATTCATATCAATGCTTATCGTTTGGCGAGTTTAATTCCCGGTTCCTTGTCGCTGATCTTAGCGGACCATTTACCGTGGCCAACAGTCTTTTGGATCACCGCTCTCTTTATGCTGCCGGGGCTGTTGATGACATTGACGGTGAGTGAACCGATGTTGCAAGGCGCTGCACCGCGCACTTTACGCGAAGCCGTGGTAGAGCCATTTCGTGAATTTATTGATCGGGCTGGATGGCAACATGCGCTACTGATTTTAGGATTTATCTTCCTATATAAACTCGGTGACAGCATGGCAACCGCACTGGCGACGCCATTTTATCTTGATACGGGATTTACAAAATCTGATATTGGATTGATCGCCAAACATGCTGGGCTTTGGCCTGCTGTAATAGGTGGTTTACTCGGTGGAATTTGGATGTTAAAGCTCGGCATCAATCGCGCCTTATGGTTATTTGGCGTGGTGCAGATGGTGACAATTTTGGGCTTTGTCATTCTCGACCAAGTCGGCCCAGATAAACTGACTTTAGCCTTAGTGATTTCAGCCGAGGCGTTGGGGGTGGGTTTGGGTTCGGCGGCGTTTATTGCTTTTATTGCCCGTGCGACCCACCCACTGTATACCGCCACGCAACTGGCGCTATTCACCAGCTTATCCGCCGTACCGCGTACGGTCATCAATGCTGGAACTGGCTATTTGGTGGAAGCATTAGGATGGACACCGTTTTTCTTGCTGTGTACGGTGTTGGCAATACCGGGGATGTTGCTACTGGTAAAAGTCGCCCCATGGCATGAGGCGACTTCAGACAAGACGGCAACGGCTCATTAGGCGTGGGCGCTGTGATCGTCAGCAAAACCGCCTGCACAACCACTGACCAGTTGTTTTAAGTGTTCTGGTTGGAGCAGGCGGATATGTTTATGGTCAACGCTAATCCAACCGTTTGCTTGGAATTTCGAAAGCGTGCGGCTCACTGTTTCGAGTTTCAGGCCTAAGAAACTGCCAATTTCTTCACGACTCATCCGTAAAACAAAGTCGTTGGCGGCAAACCCTCTGGCGGAGAGGCGTTGCGATAAATTCAGCAAAAAAGCGGCCAATCGTTCTTCCGCTTTCATATTGCCAAGCAATAACATCACACTTTGGTCGCGTACAATTTCACGACTCATCAGGCGGAAGAAATGACGTTGTAGGCTCGGAATATCTCGCCCGAGGAGTTCCAAGCGCGCAAACGGCAGCTCACAGACATCCGAATCTTCCAAAGCTTGTGCATCACAACCGTGGGTGTTGCTACTGATGCCATCCAACCCCATGAGATCACCAGACATGTGAAACCCGGTGACTTGTTCACGACCATCATGGCTAGACACACAGTTTTTGAAAAAGCCGGTGCGGACCGCGAATAAAGCTCGGAAAGGGTCTCCTGCTCGGAACAGATATTCACCGCGTTTGACGCGGCGACTCTGTCGGATCACCGCGTCAAGCTGTGACATTTCCTCTCGGTTCAGACCAAGAGGCAGGCACAGCTCTCGTAAGCTGCAGTTCGAGCAGGAAACTTTGAGGGTGTGCAGGGGAACAGGACGGGGATCGAGCATGGGTAAATTCTGATATAGAGTGGAATTGAGGGGCGGTTGATTCGTATCAAAAACAATCTGAGTTGGCTCAGGCACAGTGCAGCCATTGAATAGGATATTTCTTTATGAGCACTGCGAATTTTGCCATGTTAGCTTCTCCATCAGCTCGTTTTGAATTCGACCGTCAGCTCATTGAGCGGTTGGACGGCAGTGGACCGCGTTATACCTCCTACCCGACTGCTGATCGATTTAGCAGCGAGTTTGGAGAATTGGATTATCGACATAGCTTACAGCAAAGGCAAATTGGTGCGAATGCTGGGCCGTTGTCGTTGTATGTGCATATCCCTTTTTGCAATACCGTCTGTTACTACTGCGGTTGCAATAAAATTATCACGAAAGATCGTTCGCGTGCAGACCAGTACATAGACTATCTGGAACGCGAACTTGCCTTATACGCCGATTTGCTCGGCGATAAGCAAGATTTGATCCAGCTTCATTTTGGCGGCGGCACACCGACTTTTCTCAGCGATGAGCAGATGACACGGCTGATGACGGCAATTCGCCGGACTTTTCATCTATTGCCACATGGGGAATTCTCGATTGAGATTGACCCACGCAAAGTCACTGCACAGACCGTCGCGCACTTGGCACAACTGGGTTTTAACCGCATGTCTGTTGGTGTACAGGATTTTAATCCGCTTGTCCAGCAAGCCGTTAACCGCATTCAAAGTGAAGAAGAAACCCGTGTGGTGATTGAAGCTGCGCGAGCTTCTGGCTTTAAATCGATCAGTTTGGATTTGATTTATGGCCTGCCATTACAAACATTGGCTTCGGTACAAGAGACCCTTGATCGAGTATTAGCCATTCGTCCTGACCGTTTAGCTTTGTATAACTATGCCCATCTGCCTTCGGTGTTTATGCCGCAGCGGCGTATCAACGAAGCAGAATTGCCTGTACCAGAGGTGAAGCTCGATATTCTGCAGATGGCGGTGCAACACCTTGGGACAGCAGGTTATGTTTTTATTGGGATGGACCATTTTGCCCTACCAGAAGATGAATTGGCAGTGGCTTTACAACAAGGGCGGTTGCAGCGTAATTTCCAAGGCTATTCGACTCATGCCGACCATGATTTGATTGCCATTGGTGTGTCTTCGATTGGGAAAGTCGGCCCCAGCTACGCACAAAATCACAAAGAAATCGAGCAATACTATGCAGCGTTGGATGCAGGCCAACTGCCGATTTTGCGTGGTTTATGTTTATCTGCCGATGATTTGCTACGAAGAACGGTGATTCAAGCCTTGATGTGTCGTTTTGCTCTGTCGATGGACGCCATCAGTGAAAGTTTCGGCATTGACTTTAAGCGTTATTTCGCGTGGGAATTGGAAAAACTGGCGGAATATCAAACGCTGGGCTTGTTGGAAATTGACGATGAATGGCTCACCATCAGCCCCCGTGGTCGTTTTCTGATTCGCACGGTCGCAATGGTGTTTGACCGTCATCTGCGCGAAAAACAAACCCATGCCCGTTATTCGCGTACGATTTAACTCAGAACCAGTCACCCCTTTGGGGTGGCTGCATCGTACGGATAAATCATGCCTTGTCTGTTGCCGCTTTAGGCGGTAGGTTCAACATCTGGTTTTTGCACCACGACATACCCCGCCAAAATTTCTTCCTTAAACGACTCAGGAATCGCATCCCAATCGACAATCTGTACGATGATTGGGATATGGCTTTCAACAAAAGCCTCTCTCACCACACTTAAACGAAAGACATCCCGTTTTTTATCAGCAGGAAAGCGCGCCATTAGGTTCAAATCACTCGCTTCGTAATGATCGCCTCGCACTCGAGAGCCATAGGCCCAAACTGTTGCTTCTGGAATATACTTTTCCAGCAGTTTGCGAACTTGTACCGCGTACTTTTCTGGCAAATAGAGGGTTTTGAGTTCAGCCATCGCAGGATTTACCTAATTTTTTCTAATGTGTGATCTCTATTGAGGTACTGTATAGAACAGCCAATTTTTCGAACCGGCCGCATTTTCCTTTCCTAATCTATTCCTGCAAGAAAGGAAAATGCGTGGGCGTATATTCAATAGATTTAAATATCTTGCCCTTCACGAATCCCCTCGTGATGGGCTTCGCGTTTTGGCAAGATCAAGTTCAAGATAATCGCCAACACCGAACATAACCCCACACCGACCAAAGAGAAGTCGCCAATTTTCAGCTCTAATGCCCCGATACCGGTGGTTAATACCACCGAGACAATCACCAAATTGCGAGGGGCCATTAAATCGACTTTGGCTTCGATCAGGGTTTTCAGGCCAATCGAGGCAATCGTACCAAAGAGCAAGACCATAATACCGCCCATGACTGGCATCGGAATCGATTGCAACAAGGCATTAAATTTACCGAAGAAAGCCATCGCAATGGCGAAAATAGCCGCCCATGTCATCACTCTTGGATTGAAGTTGCGAGTAATCATCACCGCACCGGTAACCTCGGCATAAGTGGTAACCGGTGGGCCGCCGATTAAACCAGCAAAACACACGCCTAAACCATCCCCAGCCAAGGTACGGTGTAGGCCCGGGGTTTTGGTGTAGTCTTTGCCCGTTACCCCACCAATTGCCATCACCCCCCCGATATGTTCAATCGCTGGAGCAATCGCCACCGGCAACATAAACAGGGCTGCGGCCCAGTTCACTTCTGGTGTTACAAAATGCGGAACAGCAAACCAAGGGGCAGCAGCGATTTTGCCAAAATCGACCAAGCCCATGACGCTGGCTGCAATATAACCGACGGAAACCCCTGCTAAGATGGGCACCAAACGGAACATGCCTTGAGCAAAAATCGCCACAATGACAGTCGTGGTTAAGGAAATCGTCGCCAGTATCAACGCGGTGCTGTATGGAATAACTTGTTCGCTGCCTGCCCGACCCATCGCCATATTGCTGGCGACAGTAGCGACCGACAAACCGATAATCATAATGACTGGGCCAATCACCACCGGCGGCAGCAATTTATGGACAGCTTCGATACCACGCCAACGCACTAAACCTGCAAAGACAAAGTACATAAAGCCAGCGGCAAACAAACCGAACATGGTCGAGGGCAAGCCCCATGTTTGGGTGGCATAAATAATTGGCGCGATAAAAGCAAACGATGAACCGAGAAAAATCGGCACTTGATTGCGGGTACACAGTTGAAACAACAAGGTGCCAATCCCAGCACCCAGCAGGGCCATGGCTGGATTTAATCCAGTCAAAAGAGGAACCAGAACCAAAGCACCAAAAGCAACAAATAAAATTTGTGCCCCAGCAATGGCCTGTTTAAGCGTCGAAAACATGGTTTACTATCCTAGGCAAAGAAAAAAATAGCAGAGATCTCTGCTAAACCGCGTTATTGTGCCAGAAGCCTTATAGTCAGATGCTCCCTTGACAGTAATTTTGCTGATAGTGCTGGCATAATTTGTGATTGTTTATTCTCCTTTATCTGAGTTTGCCTGATGACGTCATTACATACCCCTGCTTTTGTCTACGCATTTCGTGAAGCCGCTCCCTATATTCACGCCTTTCGTAACAAGACCTTTGTGATTGCGTTTGGCGGTGAGTTATTAGAAACCGATCGTCTGGCGCCACTGTGTTACGACCTAAATGTGTTAATTAGTCTTGGGGTGCGGGTGGTTTTGGTGCACGGCATTCGGCCACAAATCGATGCAGTCTTAGCCACTAAGGGCATTGTTTCGCATTACCACGGCAGTCGGCGGATTACCGATAGCGAAGGTTTAGCGGCAGTGCGGCAGGCCGTCGGGCTGGCGCGGGCGGAAATTGAATCGCAGCTCAGCTTGGCACTCCCTAATTCACCGATGGCTGGCGCCAACTTGCGTATTAGCAGTGGCAATTTTGTGGTGGCACGTCCCCTCGGTGTGTTAGACGGGGTGGACATGCAATATACCGGCCAAGTGCGGCGAATCGATGTGCAAGCCATCCGCGACCACCTCGCCCTCGGTGAAATCGTTTTATTCTCGCCATTAGGGTTTTCGCCAACCGGCGAAAGCTTTAATTTGACGATGGAAGAATTAGCCACCGATCTGGCAGTCAATTTGCAGGCAGATAAACTGATTTTCCTCGCCGACAGCGATGGCATACACAGTGAAGATGGCACATTCTTACCCGAGTTGACCGCCGGTGAGGCCGAGCAGCTATTAGAAGAAAAAGAACTGACCCCAGGGAGTTTATGGACATATTTAGCCTGTGCCACGCGTGCCACGCGCAAAGGGGTAGCGCGGGCGCATTTGGTGAGTCATCGTGAAGAGGGTGCGTTGCTGACCGAGCTTTTCACCCACGATGGTATTGGCACCATGATTTCACGCGAAAATCTAGTCAAGATGCGTACGGCGACGATTGATGATGTCGGGGCGATTTTGGCACTGATCGAACCGCTGGAACAAAGAGGGGCGTTAGTCAAACGTGGGCGTGAGCTGATTGAGATGGAAATTCAGCACTATTTTGTGGTGGAGCATGATGGGATGATTATTGGCTGTGTCGCCATGCACCCTTATCCCAAAGAGCAAATGGCAGAATTGGCATGTTTAGCAGTTGATCCTGAGTGGCGAGATGGGGGCTTTGGTGATGCCTTGGTGCAGCAGGTCGAGCGACAAGCGCGGGCTAAAGGGATGGCTAAACTCTTTGTTTTAACAACACAAACGGCGCATTGGTTTGTTGAGCATGGTTTTGTATTGGCGACACCCGAGGCACTGCCCGAGGCAAAAAAAGCTTTTTATAATCACCAACGCCGCTCACAAGTGTTAATCAAAACGTTGTCTTAATAGAATTCGGCGTAAGTCGCACAATCTGGTGACTCTCTTTCAAACGACCGTATCTACACGGATTGTCAAAGCGAGCAGGGATCGGTACAACCTGACATTCTGTATTCATTTCTGTTGCTGTTGGGGGTGTTTTGTCTGATGCAAGAATCATATCCTTCCCCTTCTGCGGGCTCACACTCGACTGACACCCAGCAACAGGGCTGTGCGCTCTTTGTGCGAACCTTGCGCTTTCGTTTGATTGCACTAGGGTTCTTAGCCAATCTCTTATTAGTTGGCATGATGTTGCTGATTATGCTGTTTTCGTGGGAACACAGCACCCGCCAAGCTCTGCAAGTTCGCAGCTATGAAGTACGTCAACTGCTACAAGCGGTGTTACAAGAGCCGTTGCGTTATGAGGATTACCCTCGTGTCGTCGATCTGGTGAACCAATCCTTCACGCAAAGTGATTTGTTGTATCTCGCGGTGGAAAACCAACAGGGGCAACAAATTGCACTGTTACAACAATCACAAATCATCCCTTCCCCATCACGACAACAAGAGGCGTTGGCTTCGGTGTCGCTGTTATTTTCCCTGTCTGAGGGCGTGTATCAACGTAGCGTGATTACCGATGGTGGCAAGGTAATCGGGCAAGTCAGTTATGTTTTATCGTTACAAACCGCCACCGCCGCTTTGAAAACCCTGCTGTTACAGGTCTTATTGGTGATGGTGGTCAGTATTCTGCTGCTCGGTTTATTGACCGCTTTAATTGGTTTATGGATTGGTCGCCCGCTGTCGGCGTTAATTCGTGCCGCACGGGCCATCGCCGATGGTGATTATCAAGCCTCGTTACCACCGAGTAATGCCAATGAAATTGGTCGTTTAGCCGCCGCCTTTGCCCAGATGCGCGATGCTTTGCGTGAACAAATGAGCACGCTGCGGCAACAACGCGAAACACTCCATGCGATTGCCGACTACACCTACGCTTGGGAAATGTGGCTCAACCGTGAAGGTAAACTCTATTGGCTCAATCCTTCGGTGGAAAGAATCACCGGCTATCGCGCCGAGGAATTACTCAACGAAAAAGTCCGCTTATTAGATGACATCATTCACCCTGAAGACGGCGAACAAGTGCGCGACTATATTAGCCAAGCCATTCGCCAACAAAGTGCCGGACAGGGGTTTCAATTTCGGATGCGGCATCGTGATGGTCGTATTATTTGGGTGATTGCCAATTGGCAGCCGCTGTATAGCCAAGAACGGCGCTTTTTGGGTTTACGCGCCAGCTTATTGGATTACACCAGTCAAAAACAGGCCGATTTGGCCTTGCAACAGGCCATTACCGAGCTACAAGCAGTGCAACAAGAAAATGAACTGCATCTGCGCCAAGCACAACGAGAACAAGCGCGGTTGCGCGCACTGTTCTCGTCTTTACAAGTCGGCGTGGTGTTTGTCGATCATGAAGATCGGATTGTCTATGCTAACCCCGCTTTTGCCCAACTCTGGGGCTTGCCACCGGCGCCGGTACTGAATCAATACCCGCTACCCTCGCTATTGCCACAACTGTTTGCCCAACCACAGGTTGATAATGTGGTGCGGGAGTTTGAAGTAGATGCAGGGGTGATTTTGACTGCCTTTAATGTGCCGGTCAGTGGTGAGGAAAATGGCCGTTTGTGGGTGTTCCAAGATGTGACTGATGAACGTGCTTATGCAGAACAACTGCGTGTTTTGGCCGAACGCGATACCTTAACTGGCATTTTTAACCGGCGGCGTTTTCAGCACGATATCGAACACTATTTGTATCAAGCACAACAACAGCAACACTCGCTGGCCATTTTATTGTTCGATCTCAACCGCTTTAAGCAAGTCAATGACACCTACGGCCATGCCGCAGGGGATCAGGTGTTAGTCGAGATTGCTCGCACCCTGGGCTATATCTTGCGCACCGGCGAGTGGCTGTATCGCTTAGGCGGGGATGAGTTTGCCATTTTATTGCCAGATGCCGATTTAGAGGCGGCGGCCGTGGTCGCACAACGAGTGCAAGACCATATTGCCCAGCTACCATTTATGTTTGAAGGACAAACCTGTCATGTCGGCAGCAGCATTGGTGTAGCCGTGTTTCCACAACATGCCTCCGACACCATGATGCTGACTGCGGTGGCCGATGCAGCAATGTATGAGGCAAAAAAACGGGGTGGGCAGTGGTGTGTGTTTGATGCGCAACAGATGAGTATCCCTTGTTCTGACTCCGAGCCTAACTCGCTCAAGGATGCTTCTTCTTCGATAGTTGATTAACTTGGATTGTCAATTACCCCTGTCGTCGCTATCTTCTCTTTCCGGTTGCCTCGTTAAAAAATGAGGCGTGTTCATACTCCGGCAATCTGCCGCGTGTATGGTTTGGCTAAAAAAGGATAGATTGATGAGCCGTATGGTGAACTGTATCAAACTGGGTCGTGAAGCTGAGGGAATGGATTTTGCCCCGCTGCCCGGTGAGTTGGGTCAAAAGTTGTATGACAATGTGTCAAAGGAAGCATGGCAAGGGTGGATTCGCCATCAAACCATGTTAATCAATGAAAACCGTCTGAGCTTGGCCGACCCACGTGCTCGTCAATATCTGACGCAACAGCTACAAAATTACTTCTTTGGTCAGGGAGCGGATGCCGTATCTGGCTTTGTTCCTCCAAAGGCATAACTGTTATCGGCGCCCGTTTCCTGTTGGTCTCGGGCGTTTTTATTCACTGACTTTGACGCTAATCTGATGACAACTCCTGCTGCTGACTTACTGCTAAATCGTGAAATTGGTTTGATTGAATTCAATCGTCGGGTGCTGGCACAAGCGGAAGACCCTGCTGTGCCCCTATTAGAGCGCCTGCGCTTTTTATGTATTGTTTCATCTAATCTGGACGAATTGTTCGAAGTCAGGGTAGCGTGGTTGCGTGAAGAAGCGGCTTTGCGGCCAGAGCGTGTATTACCCGACGGTATTACCCCGCGCCAAGCCTTAGAACGACTGTCTGATGCTGCCCATGCTTTGGTGACGCGGCAATATGCTTTGATGAAAGAAATGGTCTTTCCTGCACTCGAAAAGGAAGGCATTGTTTTTATTCGTCGCAATGATTGGAACGACGAATTACGGGCATGGATTCGGCAATATTTCTTTAAGGAAGTGATGCCAATTTTGACCCCGATTGGTCTCGATCCTTCGCATCCTTTTCCAAAACTTCTTAACAAAAGTTTGAATTTCGCCATTGAGTTAGAAGGCAAAGATGCCTTCGGGCGTAATTCGGGCATTGCCATTGTGCAAGCGCCACGGGTTTTACCTCCGGGTTTTACCTCGGGTAATTCGTCTGCCGCGTGAACTGTGTGGCGATAAAGCCTGCTTTGTGTTTTTGTCGTCTATTTTGCATGCCCATGCCCAAGAGCTGTTCTCGGGTATGACCGTGAAAGGGTGTTATCAATTCCGCGTTACCCGTAACAGTGAATTGAATGTGGAAGAAGACGAGGTAAAAAATCTGCGTACGGCGTTGCAAGGTGAATTACGCCATCGTCAGTATGGTGAGGCCGTACGGTTAGAGATTGCCGATACCTGCCCACCACATATGGAAGAGTTTTTACTCAACCAATTTAATTTAGAACGCCGCGATATTTTCCGAGTCGATGGCCCAGTGAATTTGGTTCGTTTGATGTCGGTACCCGATTTGGTCGATCGTCCCGATTTGAAATTTGCCTCTTTCACCCCTACGCTGCCTGAAGTATTACGTAAAAAATCGGGCTTACTGGCGGCGATTCGCAAGGGCGATATTTTATTGCATCACCCCT
Organism: Aquaspirillum serpens DSM 68; assembly: GCF_000420525.1. Classification (GTDB taxonomy): domain Bacteria; phylum Pseudomonadota; class Gammaproteobacteria; order Burkholderiales; family Aquaspirillaceae; genus Aquaspirillum; species Aquaspirillum serpens. The sequence goes on along the minus strand of NZ_ATVC01000051.1, from coordinate 1,914 downwards.
ATCAAAGTTTCCAGCCGGTGATCGATCTGTTGCATATTGCCGCGACTGATCCACAGGTGGTCGCCATTAAAATGACGGTGTACCGCACGGGCACCGAATCAGCATTGATGGAGTCGCTGATTATGGCGGCACGGGCAGGAAAACAAGTAACTGTGGTAGTCGAACTGATGGCGCGCTTTGATGAAGAAGCGAATATCAGTTGGGCCAGTCGGTTGGAAGACGCGGGGGCACATGTTGTTTACGGCGTCTATGGCTACAAAGTGCATGCCAAAATGTTGATGGTGGTACGGCGTGAAGAAGGCGCATTGCGTCGTTATGTCCACCTCGGCACCGGTAACTATCACCCACGGACTGCACGGTTGTATACCGATTTTGGTTTGTTGACTTGCAACGAAGAAATCGCCAGCGATGTCAACGATATTTTTGTGCAAATTACTGGCTTGGGTCGCGCAAACCAGCTCAGTCATTTGTTGCAATCGCCATTTAGTTTGCACCCGACAATGATGGCCCTGATTGAGCGTGAGGCTGACCATGCCCGTGCCGGCAAACCTGCCCGCATTATCGCCAAGATGAATTCGTTGTTAGAACCGCAAGTGATTCAAGCGCTGTATAGCGCCAGTCAAGCAGGGGTACAAATCCAGCTGATTGTGCGTGGCGTCTGCGCCCTGCGGCCGGGGGTACCGGGGGTATCTGACAATATCAGTGTACGTTCGATTGTTGGGCGTTTCCTTGAACATACTCGGGTGTTTTATTTCTTAAACGAAGGGGCAGAAGATGTCTTTATTGCCAGTGCTGACTGGATGGGACGTAATTTCTTCCGCCGTATTGAAACCTGCACGCCAATTCTCGATGCCCGTTTGAAAAAACGGGTGATCCGCGAGGGCTTGCGTTTATATCTGACTGATAACACCAACACTTGGGAAATGCTCGCAGATGGCAGCTACCGCCGGAAGACTGGTCGGGGCCGTTCACGCGCTGCACAAGCGGAATTGTTGGTCGAATACAGTGAAGAGCAAAAATGACTGGAACCGACATCGCCATTCTCGCCTTGGGTGTGATTGCTTCTCTTCTTGGCATCCTTGGCACCATTCTCCCCGCCATTCCCGGCTTGCCTCTTTTAGCCGCCGGCTTGGTCTTATTAGCATGGGCGGGGGATTTCCTCGCCGTTGGTGGTATCGCATTGGCGGTGATTGTTGGCCTAGCATTATTTGGTATGGCAATTGATTTTGTTGCCGGTTTACTCGGCGCGAAAGTGTGCGGCGCCAGTAAACAAGCGTTATGGGGGGCGTTTATCGGTGGTTTGGTTGGGATTGTCTTTGGATTGCCCGGCCTGATCCTCGGCCCCTTTGTTGGTGCGGCGATCGGTGAGCTGATGGCACAGCGTGGGATGTGGCAGGCAGGTAAAGTGGGGCTGGCGACTTTACTAGGGTTGATTATCGGCACCGTGGCGAAAATTGGTTCCGCCTTAGCCATGGTGGGGGTATTTGCCGGCGCCTATTTGGTCTAGACCATATACAACACCGCCCAAGCACGGGCGGTGTTTATCCCCTGCGCCGTAAAACCTCGCCATTCATGGCGGGGATATCAGGCGCAAACGGCAAAGCCGTTTTTGGGTTTAGTGTTGCGGTTGTAAAGTAAAAACAAATCAATGTTTGCTTTGCGGTTTGTATAATGATCGCATGAAACGACTTCAAGCCTTCAAATTCCAACTGACACCCAACGGCCAGCAAAAACGACACATGTCGCGCTTTGCGGGTTCGTGTCGGTTCGTCTTTAATAAGGCGTTGGCGTTGCAAAAGGAATGGTATCAGACTGACCCCAAAGCCAAGTTTTCTTACGTCAAATTGGCCAATCTTTTGCCCAGCTGGAAGCAAGAATTTGCTTGGCTGAGAGAATCACCAAGCCAAGCTTTGC
>NZ_ATVC01000050.1 GCF_000420525.1 Aquaspirillum serpens DSM 68 | reverse complement strand
CTGGTCTGAACAAATCTATCCTTGATCAAGGCTGGGGTGAGTTCAGACGACAGCTAGATTACAAATTGGCTTGGAACGGCGGTTATCTCATCGCCGTACCGCCACAAAACACCAGCCGTACTTGCCCAAGTTGCGGTCATGTATCAGCAAATAACCGCCAAACTCAGGCTAAATTTGCTTGTGTGCAATGTGGCTATGAAAATCACGCCGATGTTGTCGGTGCGATCAATGTTCTAAAACGCGGCCAAGCGATTTTAGCTGCCGCATAAGTCACAAAAAGGGTAGGACATACCCAGTTCGCCTGTGAAGTGAGTGGTGCAGCAAGGCCGCCAGCAGCAGGAACCCACCGAAGCGACTTCGGGCTGTTTCAAGTCCAAAGCGCCGTAGGAATCCCCGCTCTTTAGGGCGGGGAGGATGTCAACATGGTGTTCTTCTAAAATCCGCGCACCAATCTCAGCATGCTGTTCCATGATGAATCGTTCTTCCGGTGTCAATCGCCCGGGTTTGAGCAAAATCGTGTCTGAGATGCCAATTTTGCCGACATCGTGCATCGGGCTGGCATAAAACAACAATTCACACTGTTTCTCATCCCATCCCAAACGCTTTGCTAACATACTGGCGGTATGGCTCATCCGCAGCACATGCGCGCCGGTTTCGTTGTCGCGAAATTCAGCAGCCTTGGCCAACAGACGAACAATTTTTTGATGGGAACGATTTAATTCCTGCGTCCGTTCAGCCACCATTTCTTCTAATACCGCTTTGCGTTGTTCCAAAAAACGATGAGCCAAGTGGGCTTCTAATAGATTGCGTACCCGCGCCAACAACTCGATGCGGTGAAAAGGTTTGGTGATAAAGTCGCGTGCCCCTAAGGTTAACGCTTTCAACATAATGTTATGCTGCGCTTGCGCAGTTAGCATCACAATCGGTGCCAATAGTGGCTGATTGAGAGCAAACAGCTGTTCCATCACCGCAAAACCATCGAGATGCGGCATATTCAAATCCAACAGAATCAAATCTACCCGTTGTTGCTGATAGGTCGATACCACCAAACGCGGATCTGAAATAGCCGTGAGATGAATAAACCCCTCGCCCTGCAGAATTTTTTGTAACAGCTTTAAATTGGCTGGCTCATCGTCCACCAATAAAATATGCGCTGATTTAATTTCTGGTTTCATCGCAATACCTTCTGTTGCTGGCTAACCGACATCCTTTACTCAGACCTTTCCAGAAATTCATTGACGGTCCGTAAAAACAGACTGATATCCAATGGCTTGGTTAAATACTCGGCAAAACCAGCTTGCTTACCGCGTTCAATATCGCGTCGCATGGCGTTGGCAGTAATCGCAATCACCGGAATCGACGCGGTGCGGGTACGATTTTTTAGCTCGGCGAGGACTTGATAACCGTTCATCCCCGGCAAATTGATATCTAACAAAATCAAATCCGGTTGGTGATGATGTGCCAAGTCCAGTCCTAACGATGGGGTATGGGCGGTGAACAGCGAAATATGCGGCAGTCGCGCCAAGGCTTGGGTTACCAATTTGATATTAGCAGGATTGTCCTCGATATACAGCACGGTATAGCGGCGCTGTTGTTGATCGGGGGCGGTGGCAGTAGCGGTGGCGGTAGTGGTTTCTTGTAGCTCAGGTAAGACTTCCGCCGGTAGCTGAATCCAAAAATCACTGCCCTTACCTAATTCACTCGAAACACCGATTTCTCCTCCCATCAACTCAACTAAGCTGTGGGTGATGACCAAACCAATCCCTGTTCCCTCGATCTCGCCATACTCGGCACCCAAGCGATTAAAGGGTCGGAATAATTCTTTCATGCGCTCAGGCGCAATACCGTTGCCGGTGTCTTGAACGTGTAAGCGTAAAAAATGGCCTGATGTCGTTTCGATTGTTTCACCTTGAATACATACTTTACCGCCACGCCGATTATATTTAATCGCATTCGAGATTAAATTCAGCAATACTTGTTTTAGGCGAATATGATCAGCACGAACAATAAACGGTTCGGGTAGACTGATTTTGAGACTAACTTCTGATTTTTCTAATAAGGGTCGTAATAAGCTGTGACATTCTTCGACCAAAACAACACAATCCACCGGTTCTATTGATAGCTCGACTTTTCTGGCTTCAACCCGTGCTAAATCTAATACTTCGTTAATCAACTGCAGTAGATGGCGGCTGGCCTTAATAATCTCATTTACATTATCGCGATTATTTTCGCTGAGTTCATCATCCATTTCCATTAAAGATGAGAAACCAATAATTGCATTCATTGGTGTCCGTAGTTCATGGCTCATCCGCGAGAGAAATTCTGATTTGGCCTGATTCGCTTCATTAGCTTCTTCAACCGCCCGCTCTAACGCTTGTTGTCGATCAATTTCTGCCGAGTAATCGACAAACATATTAAAGGTGTTGGCTAATTTGCCGGTATTAGGGTCCATAATTGGGCCTAAATTACTTAGGCTCATAAATTCCGAGCCATCTTTACGCGTCAATTTTAATAGACCTGTCCAGCTTTTCCCTTCTGCTAATGTTTTTAAAACCTCAGACACTCTTTCTTCTTGCTGTCCAGCCGTTCCCACTGCAACAAAATCACGCCCTAACACTTCGCGGCTGCGATAACCCAATAAACGCTCGTAAGCTGGGTTCACATATTGAATCCGACCTTCTGCATCCGATACCCGAATTGCTTGTTCCGTGGTTTCAATTAAACGGCGAAATACCCTCAACCTTCCTTCAGCCAACTTGGTGTAAGTAATATCAGTACGAATAGAAAGATATTGTAGAGGCAGGCCATTTTCATCTAAAAAAGGCACAATAGTCGAGCGCACCCAATATTCTTGACCTTGTTTATTAAAATTACAAATTTCCCCTTGCCATACCTTACCCGAGGCAATAGTCATCCACATTTGACGGAAAAAGGCTGGGGAATGTTCTGCTGATTTTAATAAGCGGTGGTTTTTACCAATCAGTTCTTCGCGGGAATAGCCACTGATTTCACAAAACTTATCATTCACATCAATAATATCACCGGCGGCATTGGCGATACTGACAATGGCGTGTTGATCAATGGCAAAGCGCAAATGAGATAAATACTCAATTTCTTGATGAGAGAAGTTTTTTTTGCCATGTAATGTGGAATGGAGCACGAGATAACCTTTATAAAAAATTTGTTACACAGAATATTGTTTGACTGCTTTTTCCATTCTGTGTACCATTTTGTTAAGGTGTTGTACGGTATCGGTTGTCAACTCCACCACTTTCATATTTTGTTCTGTCATGACGGCAATACTCTCAACATTTTCTGCCACCGAACTCATGGCCTGATTTTGTTCTTGTGCCGAGAGAGAAATATCACTCACCATCTGGGTGGTTTGCTGCATTTGCTGATTGATGTTGTGCAGATAGTCTTGCGCTTGTTGTACCAACGACACGCCACGCTCGACTTGCTCGGCCCCCCCACGCATTCCACCTACTGCTTTGCCGGTTTCGGCTTGTACCGCTTGAATCATGCTGCTAATTTCTTCGGTGGCATTGGCGGTTCGTTCGGCCAGTTTGCGGACTTCATCCGCCACCACCGCAAAGCCCCGCCCCATTTCACCCGCCCGCGCTGCTTCAATGGCAGCGTTCAGTGCTAATAAATTAGTCTGTTCGGCAATTTCTTTAATCACACCGGTAATTCGAGAAATTTCTTCCGATTGTTTACCCAATTGTTCAACCTGCACTGCCGATTGTTTCACCGTATCGGCCAATGACAAAATGGTAGCGCACGCTTGTTGTGATAAGGCTGCACCTTGTTCAGACAAAGTCGTTGCACCTGCGGCAGAACCACATGTATGAGCCGCACGGGTGGCGACTTCGGCAATTGACATGGTGATTTCTTCAATCCCTGCCGCCGCCGCATTCGTGGCTTGATTCTGCTGTTGTGCAGAGAATTGCACATGGGTTACGCCTTGACTGACATCCGCTGCGATCGAACGCACTTGGCGTGCCGAGTCGGCCATACACTGTATCGTGGCTTGGATTGACGACACAAAACGGTCAATTTTGCGTGCAATCACCCCAACTGGATCTTGCCTTTTTAAATCAAAACGCTGTGTTAAATCACCCGACAACAACAACTTTTCTAAGTACTCGGTCAACAAAGCAATTTCTCTGTTGAAAGTTGGGACAAAAACAGCCAAGAAAAACAATGCAATCAACAACATCAATAACGACAGCGGCAACAGCAAAGCTTGTAACCAAGCACTGGGGAAGAATTGTTGCAACAACACCAAGCCACTCAACAGCAGCGAGCTTCCCCCAATCAACCATGGTTGTACTTCTGAACAACAAAACACCGCCCAAGGCGAGCGCCGTGCTGGTACCACTCGGCCATGAAAGACGCGAATGGAACGATCGCCTTTTAATAGTTTGTCGTAGGCAACAGTTGCTGCTTCCACTTCATGTCGTTCTGGGGAAGTGCGCACGGATTGATAGCCAACGATAGCCAACGATTTTGCCGTTTTCACGTACTGGTGAAGCATTCGCCACCACCCAGTAAAACCCGCCATCTTTGCGGCGGTTTTTCACCAATCCACGCCAAGGCCGTCCCGCTTTTAAGTCGCGCCACATATCCTCAAATGCCTGTGGTGGCATGTCAGGATGCCGCACTAAGTTATGCGGCTGGCCTATCATTTCTTCACGGGTATAGGCACTGATGTCTGCAAAAGCTTGATTAGCTTCGACGATGATGCCTTTGAGATCAGTTCGGGAGTAAATGAACTGATCTTTTGGCAACAATGTTTCGACCTGCGTTATTACGGGTTGGTTGACGCGCACAGCAAGCACTCCAATGACATGAAATTAGGGTGAATCAAAAAACCTACATAGGTTAAGCCATCATGCTGATTTAGGTATTTTTATGCACAACGTGACGCGGCGAATGATAGACAGACGCATCATGATCATCAATTAACAAAAACATGTATTAGCTATACAAATAAACGATTTTTTTGCGTAAAGCGTACTTAGTTAACTCAGCAATCGAAGTTAAGCCGAGTTTTTGGCGAATATTGCGTCTGTGAACTTCTACTGTAGAAGGTGCAATCCCCATTTGCACGGCAATTTCGTGTGATCTTAGCCCTTGTGCTAACAGCGCCAGCACTTGACGTTCACGCCGGCCTAATAACGCTAATGGTGGATCAAGGTCGGAGGAAGAATGAGAAATGGCCGATGCCGCAAAGTTGTGTGCGACATCCGGGGATAAAAACCGTTCCCCACCCGCTACGGTACGCACGGCGGTAATTAACTCATCAGAGCCAGCGGATTTCACCACATAGCCCATCGCACCAGCTTGCAACATCTCATCAATAAAGATTTTTTCGGTGTAGCCAGACAACGCCAAAATTTTAATCAATGGCCTTTCCCGCGAAATATATTTCGCCAGTTCAATGCCATGAATGTCTGGTAGGTTAATGTCCAACACTAAGACATCTGGCTGGTGTTGTTCTAATAACGCTAACAATTCTTTTCCTTGACCCGCCTCGGCGATGACTTGAAGATCCGCTTCGGCATTGAGGGGAATTTTCAAAGTTTCACGAAACATCTTATGGTCATCTGCAAGCATGATTTTAATGGTCATGTTTTTCTCCTTTCTGTTCTACGGGTAATTTGACGGTAACGGTTAACCCTTGCTGTGGACCAGAAAGCAAACTCATGCTTCCGCCTAAAAAGGTAATGCGTTCACGCACACTATTCAGACCAAAACCCGAAACACCACTTAAGGCCTGTTCTTGATTGGCAATGCCTCGACCGTGATCACTGACACGCAACAGCACTTGCTCACCATCAAAACGTAAACTGAGCTCAGCTTCATCGACTTCGGCATGTTTGGTGACATTGATCAGCAATTCACGGGCAATGCGAAACAAAATCACCGCTTGGGTATGCGATAGGGTGCAACTGGGTTCTTGAATATCAGTGCTAACGGCAAGGCCGTAGATGTCCAATATTTCTTTTTCCAACCAACGTAGCGCGGCAGCTAAACCAAGATTTTCTAAAACCGGTGGGCTCAGTTGGGCGGTAAAAGAACGGACTAAGGAACTGGCACGGTGCGTAAAAAGCTCTAATGCTGTGAGATTGTCTTTTTGTGCTGGGGAGGCTGATTTTTTTAGCAATTCTAAACGAATTTTCATGATGTGCAGGATTTGCCCTAAATCATCATGTAAATCGCGGGCAATCGCTCGGCGCTCGCGTTCTTCGGCCAAGGTCGCCTCAATCGCCAATCGCCGCAATTGTTCTGTTCGTTCCACCACCTTGTGTTCTAAGGTATCGTGGGCTTCTTGTAAGGCGGCTTCTGCCTGTTTGCGGGCGGTAATATCGCGCCCCACCGATTGAATTTCGACCAAACGACCGCTGCTGTCGAAAAAACCGTGATTGGCAAACTGCATCCAATGTTCTTGTCCGTTAGCGGAATAGACGCGATTTTCAATAATTACCACCGGACAATGTGGAGAGAGTTTTTTCAGTTCCGCCGCAATCAAGGGTAAATCATCAGGATGTGCCACCGGTTGCCATTGGCCTTGCATCAGCTCAGCCAAGGATTTACCAAAAAAACGGCAATAGGCTTGATTAGCAAATAAAAACCCCCCGTTTGGGTGGAGACGTGAGATTAGCTCTGTCTGATCTTCAACTACCGCCCGATAACGCTCTTCACTGGCAACCAAAGCAAACTGTGAAATTTTTTGTGGTGAGATATCAAACACAAAAACATAGAAACCACGGACACCGTCTGGATGAATGTCTGGGATATAGCTCACTTGACCATAGCGAACATGACTACTATCCGGTGAGGGAATCGCCCGTTCAAAGGTTTGCATTTCACCGCGTAGTGCGGCTTGGATATGAGGAAGGTTCTTACGATAGAGGGCTTCGCCGAGGGCAAATCGAATATGTTTTTGAAATATATCATTAGGATTAACCCCAAACCATATCCGATATGCATTATTGGCGAAACAGTTTTTCAGATGGCGGTCCCAATATGCAATGGTCGCCGGCAACTGATTGAGTACCTTTGATAAATGACGTCCCTGCAACAACGTCTGTTGCTGTCGTTGTGCATAACGCTCACGAAAACGCGAACGAGATCGAGACGAAAAAGGTCTGTTTAGCCGTTTTTCTCTCATGCCTTTAACATTGAAAGAGCGTGGTTAGGGTTTTATTTTTTGAAAAATGAAGGTTTCTGCAATTTTTTCTTAGGCTGCACATAATAAACACTCTTGTTAAAAACAGTACAAAAGATGGATAGGCAGCATGCTGAATACGCATTTTTTCTACATTATTTTGATTTATAATATCAAAATATCAAAAAATTTCACACTAAATTTCCACTTACCCACCCACTTCATTGCGTTATGTGTGCTTTTTATTCTGGCTGGTTGTCAATCAGAAGTTTCATTACAACAGCAAGAAAGTTATGTTTTCGGTACTCGAGTGGAAATCAGCATCGCACAGACTCGCCCAGAAACCGCACAACAGGCCATCCGTGCTGCCTTACAAGAACTCGACCGCCTACATCGTCAACTCCACCCATGGCAAACCGACAGTGAGCTATTTCAGGTCAATCGTGCATTGCAAAGCGGACACAGCACCACAGTGTCAGCAGAATTGGCAGAGCTGATCCGCGCAAGCCAACAATCTGAACGGCTCAGTGATGGCCTGTTTAATCCAGCCATCGGCTTATTGATTCGCGAATGGGGATTCCAACAAGAACATGCCGCCCCCCAACCGCCACCAGCCGCGACCTTGCAACAGTTACTGACCCCACCACCGACAACACTGGCGATTGAACTCAATGGTAACCAAGCCCACAGCCGCCAAGCCCATATTGCACTCGACTTTGGTGGCATGGCGAAAGGTTGGGCGTTAGATCGGGTGGCACAGATACTGCGCCAGCATCAGGTACAACATGCCCTAATCAATATCGGCGGCAATATTTTGGCGATGGGACAAAAAGCGCCTAAGCAGCCATGGCGAGTCGGTATTCAACATCCACGGCAAGGCGTAGCGATGGCCATACTCAATTTGGCAGATGGCGAGGCGATTGGGACGTCTGGCGATTATCAACGCTATTTTGTCTATCAAAACCGGCGTTATTGCCATTTAATTCTGCCAAAAACGGGATACAGTACATGCCAAAGGCAATCGGCTACGGTGTTAATTCATGGAGGCGTGGGCGCAGGGCTGCGCTCGGATGTAGCAAGTAAACCGATTTACTTCAGTGCACCAGCACAAGTTGTTGATTATGCGCAGCGATTTGGTGTGGCAGGGGTGTTGCTGGTGGAAGGGAATGGTGAAGTCAAACTGAATCGGGTGATGCAAAGCCGTGTGGAGTGGTTGATTGCCCCACCCCACAGCCAGCTTATAGATTAACGCGGCAAGGTAACTTGGAAGCCTGGGGCGTTTTTCGGGTGGTTGGCGTTGGTGAACACCGAACGGTCGTTCTTCAACACAATCACTTCAAAGAAAGGACGGAAACGTTCTTCACCGATACCAAAGCCCGCTAAGAACTTGCCAAACATCACTTGTTCTTCTGGTTCTGGTTGACCATCGGCCAAGGAAGAATCAATCAGGTTGACCAAAATACACATCTTTTGGGCATCAGACAGCAAAGGCGCGGCTTCGCGGATGAATTCATCCACGCTGTGTTTACGCACATAACGCTGGGCCGAGTCCAACAAGGCGCGGTTATTTGCCCCCACACCAATCGAACCACCGCTTTCTTCCCCACCTAACACCGACAGCAAATGACCAATTTCTTCATTATCAAATTCACCATCGGCGGCGATCATGTACAACAGCGAGGTAGCAAATGCCAAGTGTGGTGTCATTTGGTCGCCAGAATCGCTTTTGAACATATCAAACAAACCCATGTCATTCTCCTAAAGGTAAGGCTAAGGGATAGATTACGTGCAGCCATCATGCCGTAATATGGCTTAAAACTGGCTTAATTTCTAGCCGCGCCGGCACAGCGTTATAATCCGCCGCATCTATTTTGCGAAAGAATCTACAACATGCAATCGCTTATTCATGCCAGCCAGCGTATTGTGATTAAGGTTGGTTCCAGTTTAGTGACAAATGATGGTCGCGGGCTCGATCATCAAGCCCTCAATCGTTGGGCCGCAGAAATTGCCGACTTAGTGCGCCGTGGTAAAGAAGTGGTGCTGGTGTCCTCTGGTGCGATTGCCGAAGGATTGCAACGGCTTGGTTTTAGTACACGCCCAAAAGCGGTCCACGAGTTGCAAGCCGCCGCTGCCGTGGGGCAAATGGGTTTAGCACAGGCCTATGAAACCGCTTTTCGCAGTCATGGCCTCAAAACCGCGCAAATTTTACTGACCCATGAAGACCTCGCCGACCGCACCCGTTATCTGAACGCCCGTTCTACCCTAACCACACTGTTAAAAATGAATGTGGTGCCGATCATCAATGAGAACGATACCGTCGTGACCTCGGAAATTCGCTTTGGTGATAATGATACTTTGGGGGCATTGGTCACCAATCTGATTGAAGCCGATGCGCTGATTATTCTGACCGATCAAAAAGGGCTGTATACCGCCGATCCACGCAAAAATCCTGATGCCAGTTTTGTCCATGAGGCCCAAGCCGGCGACCCTGCCCTAGAAGAAATGGCAGGTGGTGCTGGGTCAAACGTTGGTACTGGCGGCATGTTGACCAAAATTATTGCTGCCAAACGCGCCGCCCGTTCTGGTGCAGCAACGGTGATTGCCTGTGGTCGTGAAGACAATGTCTTGTCGCGCCTTGCTGATGGAGAGGCCATCGGTACCCAATTGGTCGCCCCAACCACTCGCCTTGCGGCGCGCAAACAATGGTTGGCCGATCATCTGCAATTGGCAGGTCGTTTGGTGTTGGATGCCGGTGCAGCAAAAGCGGTTGCCAGCGGTACGGTGAGTTTATTGCCGATTGGTGTTGCTGCCGTAGAAGGCGAGTTTTTACGCGGTGAGGTTGTTGCTTGTGTCGATGAACAAGGGCAAGAAGTGGCACGCGGTTTGGTCAACTATAGCGCCGATGAAGCCCGTCTCATTATGCGCCGCCCAACTCGTGAATTAGAAAGCATCTTGGGTTATCTGGTCGAACCCGAACTGATCCACCGCGATAATATGGTGAATATCTAGACTTGGCCACGCTCTCGACCTCGGGCTCAATCCTGAGGCTTTCCGTGCATTGGATAAGAGAGAAGAAAGTTGAGCAGAGGCACACTATCGTGTGCCTCTGCCAATACAACCGAGAGGATTAGCGAACGATTTGCGCTAACTCACCCTTGGCATAACGGTTTGCCATCAGGTCGAGGTTGACGGGTTTAATCTTGCTTGCCATCCCTGCTGCACCAAACGCTTCATAGCGTGCAATACAAATATCACGCATGGCATCGGTCGAGGCTTTCAGATACTTACGTGGGTCGAATTCATTGGGGTGTTGAGCCAAGAAACGACGAATCGCGCCGGTGGAAGCCAAGCGTAAATCGGTGTCGATATTCACTTTACGCACGCCGTGTTTAATGCCTTCAACAATTTCTTCGACTGGCACACCATAGGTCTCGCCTAAATCGCCACCGAATTCGTTGATAATCTGCAACCACTCTTGCGGCACGCTGGAAGAACCGTGCATCACCAAGTGGGTGTTAGGAATACGGGCATGGATTTCTTTAATACGGTCAATGCGCAACACATCACCAGTAGGCTTTTTGCTGAATTTATACGCACCGTGACTGGTACCAATCGCAATCGCCAAGGCATCGACACCGGTATCTTTGACAAATTGCGCCGCTTCTTCTGGGTCGGTCAATAACTGGCTGTGATCCAACACCCCTTCAGCGCCTACGCCATCTTCTTCACCGGCTTTACCCGTTTCTAAAGAACCCAAACAGCCAATTTCCCCTTCCACCGACACCCCACACGCATGGGCAAAATTGACCACCGTGCGCGTCACATCGACGTTATAGGCATAGTCAGCAGGGGTTTTACCGTCAGATTTCAGCGAACCATCCATCATCACCGAACTAAAGCCGAGCTGGATGGAACGCTGGCAAACATCTGGGCTGGTGCCGTGGTCTTGGTGCATGACCACCGGAATATGTGGAAATTCTTCCACTGCCGCCAAAATCAAATGACGTAAGAAAGGCGCACCTGCGTACTTACGCGCCCCTGCCGAGGCCTGCACAATCACCGGTGCATCGACTTTATCTGCGGCTTCCATGATGGCACGCATTTGTTCGAGGTTGTTCACGTTAAAAGCGGGCAGGCCATAGCTGAATTCAGCCGCATGATCGAGAAGTTGACGCAGAGAGACGAGAGCCATCGGGCTACCTCCAAAAAGAAAACAGCGCGGCAGGCCGCGCTACAGAAAGAAAATACTGCCTATCACTGTCTGCTCACGCTCGTGAGCGCCACCCCAGCCACAGCAAAAGAACCACCGGCAAAACGATTAAGCCATTGTAGGCGCAAGGGGGTATTGAGCCAGCTTTTTAACTTGGCCCCTCCGGTGGCATACACCATTTGCCATGTGCTTTCGATGACAAAGAAGGTTGCCGCCAAAATCGCCAATTGCAGCGATTGATCGGCTTGGGCGTTCATAAATTGCGGGAACAGCGCAGTGAAAAAAACAAAGGCTTTTGGGTTGCTCATCGCAACCAAAAAGCCGGTGCGAAAGCGTTGCCACGGGGTATCCATCACCACCGCTGCTGCGCTTTCTTGTAAGGGACTGGCTGGTGCGCGCCATGTCTTAATACCGAGCCATACCAAATAGGCTGCGCCGGCATATTTCACCACCGAGAATAATAATTCCGAGGTCGCGAGCAAAGCACCGAGCCCTAGGGCAGAACCGCACATGATAATGCCCAAGGCCAATAACAAACCGGCTAAAGTGGGCAGGGTATGGCGCACGCCGTAGCGAATACCATGCGTCATCGCTAACAACATATTCGGGCCCGGCGTAGCCGAGACAAAAAACACCGTAGCGACATATAACAACCACGCATTGAGCGACATACCCTATCCTTATAACGCTTAGGCTCGTTCGGCTAACACTGCCACTGCGGGCAGTTGTTTGCCTTCGAGGAACTCTAAGAAAGCCCCACCGCCGGTCGAGATATAACTGATTTTGTCAGTGACGCCGAACTTGGCAATTGCCGCCAAGGTATCACCGCCACCAGCAATCGAGAAGGCTTTAGAATCGGCAATGGCACGAGCCAAGGTTTCGGTGCCTTCGGCGAATTGGTCGAACTCAAACACCCCAACTGGTCCATTCCACACCACCGTACCGGCTTTCGCCACAATCTCGGCCAATTGGGCGGCGGATTGTGGGCCGATGTCGAGAATCATGTCATTTTTGGTGACATCTTCGACTGGCTTAAGGGTATCTTCTGCATTCTCAGAAAATTCTGGTGCGGTTACCACATCAACCGGCAGCGGCACATGACCACCACGCGCTTTAATCTTGGCAATCACCTTTTGCGCTTCGGCTACCAACTCTGGCTCAGCTAACGATTTACCGATGCCATGACCTTCAGCCAATAAGAAGGTATTGGCAATCCCGCCACCCACGATCAGCTGATCGACTTTATCCGCCAACGATTCGAGAATGGTCAACTTAGTCGAGACTTTCGAACCAGCGACAATCGCCACCAGTGGACGAGCAGGGCTTTCTAAAGCGCGACCTAACGCATCGAGTTCAGCCGCCAGCAAGATACCGGCACATGCCACCGGCGCAAACTGCGCTACCGCATGCGTGGAGGCTTCGGCACGATGGGCGGTACCAAAGGCATCGTTGACAAAGATATCGCACAAACTGGCATAGGCCCGACCCAAATCGGGGTTGTTTTTCTTTTCCCCTTTGTTGAGACGGACGTTTTCTAACATCACCACATCGCCCGGATTGAGTGACAAACCATTTTGCCAATCGCTGACCACCGGCACGGTTTTACCCAACAAGCTACCCAAACGCGCAGCGACCGGCGCGAGGCTGTCTTCGGGTTTGGGCTCACCTTCGGTGGGGCGGCCTAAGTGGGTCATCAAAATCACCGCCGCACCGTTATACAGGGCGTGCTGAATCGAGGGCAACGAAGCGCGGATCCGAGTGTCGTCACCGAGGGTGCCGTTTTTCACTGGCACGTTCATATCGACGCGAATCAACACTCGCTGGCCGGCGAGTACCTGATCGGTTAGTTTCTTAAATTGCATAAGCTGTTGCCGCTTTCTTAGCAGTTAAACAGAGCACGGGCGGTGTTCAACATCTGGCACGAGAAGCCCCACTCGTTGTCATACCATGCCAACACTTTCACCATATTGCCGTTGCTGACTTTGGTGAGGGTGCTGTCGAAGCAAGAGGCTTCGCTGCTGTGGTTAAAGTCGGACGATACCAAAGGCAAGGTGTTGTAACCCAACACGCCTTTCATCGCACCTTCTGCAGCGGCTTTGACGATTTCGTTCACTTCAGCGACGCTGGTGTCACGACCGGCTTCAAATGTTAAATCCACCAACGACACATTGATGGTTGGCACGCGCACCGCAAAGCCATCCAATTTGCCTTTCAGTTCTGGCAATACCAAACCAACAGCTTTGGCGGCGCCGGTTTTAGTTGGAATCATATTGTGAGTGGCGGAACGAGCGCGGCGCAGGTCTTTATGGCGCACATCGGTTAACACTTGGTCATTGGTGAAAGCGTGGATGGTGGTCATCAGACCTTTTTTGATACCCAAACCATCGTTCAATGCTTTGGCAACAGGTGCCAAGCAATTAGTGGTGCACGAAGCGTTCGACACCACAGTCATGTCGGCGGTGAGCACATCGTGGTTCACACCATAGACAATAGTCGCATCGACATCATCGCCACCTGGGGCAGAGATCAGGACTTTTTTCGCGCCAGCATCAATGTGAGCTTGGCATTTTTCTTTGGTGGTGAAGGCGCCGGTACATTCCATCACCAAATCCACATTCAACGCCGCCCACGGCAATTCAGCAGGGTTACGGGTTGAGAAGAAAGGAATTACATCACCATTGACGATTAAATGGTTGTCGTCGTGGCTGATAGTGGCGTTAAAACGGCCGTGAACGGTGTCAAATTGGGTCAGGTGGGCGTTGGTTGCTAAATCACCAGAAGCATTGACTGCCACCACTTCAAACTCGTCGCGCAGGTTGTTTTCATAGATTGCACGTAATACTTGACGGCCAATACGGCCATAACCATTGATCGCTACACGGATCGCCATGTTTTTCTCCTGAGATAGTTGTGTTGTGTTGAGGTGCAATAATTGGCACCCCAACCTAGGCTGCTACGATTTACAGCACTGCTTTGACTGCTTTGATCACTGCGGCAGGGGTAATACCAAAATGCTCAAACAACACCGAGGCAGGTGCCGATTCACCAAAGGAATCAATCCCCACCACTTCGCCGGTCAAGCCGACATATTTACGCCAGTAGTCGGTTACCCCTGCTTCGACGGCAACACGGGGTAAGTTTGGCGGCAACACCGCTTCGATATAACTGCGTGTTTGCTGATCAAACAAACGGGTACATGGCATCGACACCACCCGCACAGCCAAGCCTTCATCTGCCAGCTGTTGTTGTGCTTTCAGTGCCAATTCGACTTCGGAACCCGTTGCAATAATCACTGCCCGTGCTTCATCTGCATCACGCAACACATAACCACCGCGCTTAATGTCTTCGATTTGCGGCGCTTCACGTTGGATAAATGGCAAGTTTTGGCGGCTGAAGATCAAGGTGGACGGGCCATCTTGGCGAGCTAAGCTTTCACCCCAAGCGATCAAGGATTCAAGCGTATCGCATGGCCGCCATACGTTCATATTGGGAATCAAGCGCAGGGTTGCGATTTGCTCCACTGGCTGGTGGGTTGGGCCATCTTCACCCAGACCAATCGAGTCGTGAGTAAAGACAAACAACGGGTTAATTTTCATCAACGCCGCCATCCGCAAGGCATTGCGAGCGTATTCACTGAACATCAAGAACGTGGCACCAAACGGTTTTACCCCGCCGTGAAGGGCCATCCCGTTCATAATCGCTGCCATACCAAATTCGCGCACGCCATAGTGGACATAGTTGCCCGAGGTTTCACGCGAAATACTGCGGCTGGTTTTCCAATTGGTCAGGTTTGATGGGGTTAAATCAGCTGAACCACCGACCAATTCCGGCAAGACTTCGGCAAACACACCGATGGCATTTTGTGATGCTTTGCGGGTGGCGATGGTTTCTGCTTTGCTGTTAACCGCAGCAATCGCCGCTTCATAATGCGCTTGCCACTGGGCAGGTAATTCGCCTTGCATCCGGCGCTCAAATTCTGCAGCTAATTCAGGATGGGCATTGCGGTATGCAGCAAACAGGCTGTTCCATTCCGCTTCGGCAGCCGCGCCTTGTGCACGGGCATCCCACTCAGCAGCGATGTCCGCTGGAATATCAAATGGGGCATGTGGCCATTGCAGCGCTTCGCGTGCAGCAGCAATTTCGGCTGCACCCAAGGGCGCGCCATGCACATCATGCCCCCCCTCTTTATTGGGCGCACCCTTACCAATCACGGTACGGCAGCAAATCAAGGTCGGTTTGTTGCTGTCTGCTTTAGCTGCGTCAATCGCTTGCAATACGGCATCGATATCATGACCATCCACCGCACGGATGACTTGCCAGCCATAGGCTTCAAAGCGCGCTGGCGTATCATCGGTAAACCAGCCTTCGACATCACCATCAATCGAAATGCCGTTGTCGTCATAGAAGGCAATCAGCTTACCCAAGCCCCAAGTCCCAGCCAATGAGCAGGCTTCGTGACTAATCCCTTCCATTAAACAGCCATCACCCAAGAACACATAGGTGTGGTGGTTGACGATAGGGAAGCCATCGCGGTTGAATTCATCGGCTAACAATCGTTCTGTCAGCGCCATCCCAACTGCGTTGCTAATCCCTTGCCCCAAGGGGCCGGTCGTGGTTTCAATGCCCGGGGCGTAACCATATTCAGGGTGGCCGGGGGTTTTGCTGTGCAGCTGGCGGAAGTTTTTTAAGTCTTCCCGTGACACGTCGTATCCTGTGAGATGCAACAGGCTATACAGCAACATGGAGCCATGGCCGTTGGACAACACAAACCGGTCACGGTCGGCCCATTGTGGGTGGCTTGGGTTGTGTTTGAGGTGATATTTCCACAGGGCAACGGCAATATCTGCCATCCCCATTGGCATTCCAGGGTGGCCAGAGTTGGCCTGTTGTACGGCATCCATGCTAAGAACACGGATGGCATTGGCGAGCTGTTTACGCATGAACATTTTCAGGAAAAGACCTTGCTTGTCGGGCGGGAAAGGGAAGAACGCAAAAAAGCGAGTAAAAAAATCATGCAATTATCGCCGATTGCTGCCATAGGCGGCAACCAGCGCAAGGATCTCAGTTTAATAAAATAAGGGTTTTCTTCATGACATCATTGCCTACGCCACCGACTTCGCCACAAACACAGACTTTGCGTGGCTGGTTTTGGATTCGCGATGCTTTTTTCTTACTTAAACAACAACCCAAAGCATGGCTGATGTTGGCAGGGTGCCATTTTCTGGTCAGTGCACTCATGCACTTTCTTCCCGGTATTGGTCAATTATTGGCTGTGTTGTGTGCTCCAGCGTTTCTCGCTGGGTTTTTATATGCTGCGGTTGGCCAACAAATGGGCATTCCTCCACGTTGGCAGCAATTGTTTGCCGGTTTCCGCCTACAACCAGTGCCATTGTTAACCGTGGGGGTGTATTACCTGGTTGGGATGGTTTTGGCCGCCATCGTGTTGGGAATTGGCCTAGGGATTTGGGGCAGTTCAGTGCCCGCAGAAAGCGATGCCCTATTGCGTTCGGCACAATCGGTTGACGGCCAAATGACAGTATTACTGATTGGGTTTTTGTTGTTTCTTTTGCCGGTGGCGTTGGCTTATTGGCTAGCGCCGGCTTTAGTGGTGTTTCAAGGATTGCCAGCGTTGCGGGCGATGTGGCTTAGTTTGTTGACCGCGTTAAAGCATTGGCCGGCGGTATTACTGTATTTGGTGCTAATGGCGGCATTGTTGGGGTTGGCGATCATTCCGTTTGGCCTTGGTTTGCCGATTTGGTTACCGATGGCGTTGTTAACGGTGTTTACCGCCTACTGTGATCTATTCCAACAACCCACCCCACAGCCGATGGTACCAGAACAAGATACCGCGCATTTCTTGGAATGATGTTCTATTGGGTACAACGAAAAAACACCCACGCCCATCACTGGGAGCGGGTGTTTAACAGGCTAAAGAACTCAACAGCGAGCAATCAATATTCCCAGAAAATACGCTGCAATTCTTTGCTATCTTGAGTCTTGGTCAACGCGACCGATGCCAAAATACGCGCTTTTTGTGGGTTGAGGTCATGCGCCACCACCCAATCGTATTTATCATCAGGCTGTTCTGCATTACGCAACACAAAACCACCGGCATTGACACGAGAAGAACGAATCACATGGACACCGCTTTTGCGAATGTCTTGTAATGCAGGTACCACCTTCGCCGCTACCGAACCATTACCTGTGCCAGCATGGATAATCGCTTTTGCCCCTTGTTGAGCAAAGGCCTTATAAGCGGTGTCAGTCACATTGCCATAACCATAAGCAATATCAACCGATGGCAGCGCGTTAATGCGCTTGATATCAAACTCTGAATTCACCGTGTGGCGTTTTGCTGGCAGGCGGAACCAATAGGTTTTTCCCTCAACCACCATCCCGAGAGGGCCCCAAGGGCTCTTGAAGGCTTCGGTTTTGATATTGACAGCTTTGCTGACGTCGCGGCCAGAATGAATTTCATCATTCATTGCCACCAACACCCCTTTACCGCGTGAATCTTTACTGCCTGCAACGGCAACGGCATTGTAAAGGTTTAACATGCCATCGGCTGACATGGCGGTACCCGGGCGCATCGAACCAACCACGACGATAGGCTTATCGGTACGCTGCACTAAGTTGAGGAAGTAGGCGGTTTCTTCCAAGGTATCCGTACCGTGGGTAATCACCACACCATCAACATCGCTGCGTTTCACCAACTCGGCAACATGCTTGCCTAATTGCAACAGGTGATCGTTGGTAAAGCTTTCCGATGCAATTTGGAAAACTTGCTCGCCGCGAACTTGGGCGATATTGCTCAGTTCAGGCACGCCGGCAATCAATTTGTCCACTGGCACTTTGGCTGCCTGATAGGTCGCGCTGTTGGCGGCACTGGCACCCGCCCCCGCAATCGTCCCACCGGTGGCTAAGATCACCACATTAGGCAATTTTGCCTTGGCCGCTTCTGCATGAGCGGCTTGGTAAGGCAACAAAAACATCATCGCAGCAAAGCAAGGCGCTAGCTTGTGGAGGGTTTTCATCGTTTCTTCCTCTTGAGAACAACGAACAAAAAAAAGCTGCTGAATATTTCACTCAGCAGCCAAGGGGGACAAAATCAGTGTTGCAAAATCTTTGCTAGGAATTGCTTAGCACGATCGGAACGGGCATCGACATTGCCAAAGAACTCCTCTTTATGGCAATCCTCGACAATTTGCCCACGGTCCATAAAGATCACGCGGTTTGCCACTTTGCGGGCAAAGCCCATCTCGTGGGTCACACACATCATCGTCATGCCTTCTTGTGCCAACTGCACCATCACATCCAACACCTCGTTCACCATTTCAGGGTCGAGTGCCGAAGTGGGTTCATCGAACAGCATCACGATTGGATCCATCGCCAATGCCCGTGCAATCGCAACCCGTTGTTGTTGACCGCCGGACAGTTGACCGGGGTATTTATGTGCATGAGCCTTCAGGCCAACACGGTCGAGCAGCTTTAAGCCTTTGTCAGTCGCTTCTTCTTTACTACGCCCCAATACCTTCATTTGGGCAATAGTCAGGTTTTCGGTGATCGACAAGTGTGGGAATAACTCGAAGTGTTGGAACACCATCCCCACTCGCGAGCGCAGCTTTGGCAAATCGGTTTTAGGGTCGGCAATTGATGTACCGTCCACCACAATATCACCCTTCTGAAAGGGTTCTAGTGCATTCACACATTTAATCAAGGTCGATTTACCCGAGCCCGAAGGACCACAGACCACCACCACCTCGCCTTTTGTGACTTCGGTTGTGCAATCGGTCAAGACTTGAAATTCGCCGTACCACTTGCTGACATTTTTAATCGAGATCATACCGTTAACCTTTTTTGCAAACGCTTAACCAATAACGAGGCGGAGAAGCTGATGGTGAAATACACCAGACCGGCAAAAATCAGGAACTCATGCGGCTGGCCGATAATGTCGCCCCGTGAACGGGCGGCGTTCAAGAAGTCCATCAAACCGACGGCATACACTAACGAGGTGTCTTGGAACAAAATAATGCTTTGCTGTAACAACAACGGTGTCATTTTGCGGAATGCCTGCGGCAGAATAATCAGCCGCATCACTTGGCCGTAATTCATTCCCAAAGCATAAGCCGCGCCCATCTGTCCTTTAGGAATCGATTGAATCCCTGCCCGCACAATTTCACAGAAATAGGCCGCTTCAAACATCATGAAAGCGACTAAACACGAGGTGAAGGCACCAATCGGCATGTCTTCACCGGTCAGCCAGCGCAAGACAAACGGTACGGCAAAATAGAACCACGTAATCACCAACAGCAATGGGATAGAGCGGAAATAGTTGACATAGGCACCGGCCACTCTTGAAAGCAGAGGGTTGTGCGATAAACGCATCAACGCCAAGACCGTCCCCAAAGCCACCCCACCGACAACGCCCAACACCAACAGCTTGAGCGTCATCGCCATGCCTTCCCACATCCCGGGGAGGGCGGGAATAATCGCGCTAAAGTCCATTATTTACCTCCCACCGAAATCAGGCCCGGTACGGCAACTTTCTTCTCTACCCAGCGCATCAACAGCATCAAGCTCATGTTGAGGGTGAAGTAGATAATCGTTGCAAGGGTGAACGCTTCAAACAAATTGGCAGTAAATTCGGCAGTTTGTTTGGTTTGTGCCAACAGCTCCATCAAACCAATCAACGAGGCGACTGAGGAATTTTTGAAGATATTCAGAAACTCAGAAGTCAGCGGTGGAATGATGATGCGGAAAGCCTGTGGCAGCAGAATTTGTGAATAAATTTGCGGTAATTTGAAACCTAAAGCGTAAGCTGCTGCCGCTTGGCCTTTAGGCAAGGCTTGAATACCGGTCCGGACTTGTTCACAGACACGGGCGGCGGTAAATAATCCCAAGCAGACCACGACGCTGAGATAAGCCGACGTCGCTGGGTTTAAATCTTGTTTAAACCACATTTCGATCGGC
Organism: Aquaspirillum serpens DSM 68; assembly: GCF_000420525.1. Classification (GTDB taxonomy): domain Bacteria; phylum Pseudomonadota; class Gammaproteobacteria; order Burkholderiales; family Aquaspirillaceae; genus Aquaspirillum; species Aquaspirillum serpens. Next base: position 1,131 of record NZ_ATVC01000050.1, on the reverse strand, counting down.
TCGGGTAACAGATCGGGGATTAAGAAATACCAAATAAACAGTTGCACCAACAACGGTACATTACGGAACAGCTCGACATAGGCGGTCGCCAAGCCAGACAGCCAGCGGTTTGGTACGGTGCGCAAGACACCCAATACCGAGCCCAAGAATAACGCGATTAACCAGCCGATCAATGCAACGGCAATGGTCCAGCCCAAGCCAGAAACAAACCAGTCAAGATAAATTTCCTGACCAATTCCAGTGGACTTAAAGAAAACACCCCAGTCCCAGTTGTAATCCATCGACATCCCCTTTTCATGCAGAAACCGGCATTGCGCAACATGGCATACCGGTACGCCCTACTGACAACAAGGGGACACGCCCCTTGTTGTTTATAAACCAACTGGCTTACATTTGTTCGGCAGATTTGTCAGTGGGTTTGGCGATAAGCTGTTTCAGTTCATCGCTCATTGGGAAGTTGAGGTTCAGGCCTTTTGGTGGGATGGGCTGTTGGAACCACTTGTTGTAAATTTTGTTGATTTCACCAGATTTGTAAGTCGCAACGATGGCGTCATCCACTACTTTCTTAAAGGCGGCATCGCCTTTACGCACCATACATCCGTAGATTTCAAACGATTGTGGCTTACCAGTCACAACCCAGTCAGCTGGGTTTTTCGCTTTCGCCATCTCACCGTATAACAGCGCATCATCCATCATGAAAGCCGCAGCGCGACCCGATTCCAGCATCAGGAACGATTCGCCGTGGTCTTTGGCACTGATGATATTCATGCTCAGTTGTTTTTCCACATTCATCGCTTTTAACAGGCGCTCAGAGGTGGTGCCGGCGGTGGTGACAACGTTTTTACCTTTCAGATCAGGGAAATCGCTGATGCCAGAGGTTTTCTTGGTCAGCAAACGAGTGCCGATTTCGAAAATCCCGACCGAGAAGTCAACTTGTTTCTGACGCTCAAGATTATTGGTGGTGGAACCACACTCGAGGTCAACCGTGCCGTTTTGCACCAGAGGAATACGGGTTTGTGAAGTGACCAGATTGTATTTCACTTTCAGGCTTGGCAGTTTCAGCTCTTTTTTCAGTGCTTCAACCACTTTCAGCTGCAAGTCGTGGGAGTAACCAATCGGCTGGGAAGGATC
>NZ_ATVC01000049.1 GCF_000420525.1 Aquaspirillum serpens DSM 68 | reverse complement strand
CGCCTCAAGCCGCACTTGCTTGAGTTTCAATCCACGCGCCCGCGTGGGGCGCGACGGGTTACCGTGAAAGACGGTGTATCTTCGGTGTGTTTCAATCCACGCGCCCGCGTGGGGCGCGACTGGGGGCGCATCTACGATGGGCAACAAGTCGCACCGTTTCAATCCACGCGCCCGCGTGGGGCGCGACTGCCTGCGGCCACTCGCAGCATTCGCCTTGCTGGCGTTTCAATCCACGCGCCCGCGTGGGGCGCGACTGACCTGGTTTGATTTTCGACATCTTCCGGAGGTTGTTTCAATCCACGCGCCCGCGTGGGGCGCGACACAGGGCATGCAAAAGTTAAAAAGTTACCTAAAGTTTCAATCCACGCGCCCGCGTGGGGCGCGACAGATTATCGAGTACGCCGATTCATGGAAATTGCTCGTTTCAATCCACGCGCCCGCGTGGGGCGCGACCCTCTTTCTCCCCCGCCACCGCTGGCAGCTGGTTGGGGTTTCAATCCACGCGCCCGCGTGGGGCGCGACCGCCACCGCCGTGGCGGTTTTTTTGTGCCTAATCGCAACGTTTCAATCCACGCGCCCGCGTGGGGCGCGACAATCTAGCGAAACTCTCGCAGCAGATAGCTCAGAGTTTCAATCCACGCGCCCGCGTGGGGCGCGACCGTTGCCGGCGGTGTAATTCGCGACACGCCCGTAGATGTTTCAATCCACGCGCCCGCGTGGGGCGCGACGGGCACATTGAGTATCGCCCCCTCTCGTGGCAAGTTTCAATCCACGCGCCCGCGTGGGGCGCGACCGGAATTGCTGCATTGCTTGAATGATCGATTGCAAGTTTCAATCCACGCGCCCGCGTGGGGCGCGACGCAAAAACAAGACGCTAACCGTCAGCGTGAAATAGTTTCAATCCACGCGCCCGCGTGGGGCGCGACGTTCGAATAAATCCACATCGGGTTACATCGTCCTGTTTCAATCCACGCGCCCGCGTGGGGCGCGACGCCGCTTGCCAAAATGCTCAGCCACCACCAAAGACGTTTCAATCCACGCGCCCGCGTGGGGCGCGACCGGTTAACGGGTTTCCTATTGATGTTCGGCATGTCGTTTCAATCCACGCGCCCGCGTGGGGCGCGACGCGGTTGTTCGCGCTTTTATCAACAACCGTGATGTTTCAATCCACGCGCCCGCGTGGGGCGCGACCTGATTATGATTCACGGGCCGTCAGGCATTGGCAGTTTCAATCCACGCGCCCGCGTGGGGCGCGACCGTGGACGTACACCACGGCACAAGGCGGTAACGTAGTTTCAATCCACGCGCCCGCGTGGGGCGCGACCTTAACCCAACCAACGAAGCTGAAAAGCTGTTTAAGTTTCAATCCACGCGCCCGCGTGGGGCGCGACTGGGCGCGCAACTCATCACACCGCGCACGGGGACGGGTTTCAATCCACGCGCCCGCGTGGGGCGCGACCTGATTAGCAGACGAGCCAACAAGCCAAATCGGAGTTTCAATCCACGCGCCCGCGTGGGGCGCGACATCTTGACGCGCGCACTCTCGAAAACGTCCGCGATGTTTCAATCCACGCGCCCGCGTGGGGCGCGACCGCAAGAGTACCACTCGTTCAAAGTCGAAATGCAGTTTCAATCCACGCGCCCGCGTGGGGCGCGACAGTTGATTGATCACATCAAGCCCACCGAAACGGGTGTTTCAATCCACGCGCCCGCGTGGGGCGCGACCAGACGTCAGAAAAAGCGTTGACCGGCCATGGATGTTTCAATCCACGCGCCCGCGTGGGGCGCGACGGTATTAGCGAATCAGGGTTGAGAGCTAGGATTAGTTTCAATCCACGCGCCCGCGTGGGGCGCGACTGGGCGTCCAGTTCGCGTTGATGTGGGCGAGGGCAAGTTTCAATCCACGCGCCCGCGTGGGGCGCGACGATAACGGCCCACAATAGACCATCGTTAGACAGGTTGTTTCAATCCACGCGCCCGCGTGGGGCGCGACGGGAATCTGTGTCTGTTGTTGGAGCCGCTGGAGCAGTTTCAATCCACGCGCCCGCGTGGGGCGCGACCATACGGACCAAATGCAATTGATGTTGTTGGTGTCGTTTCAATCCACGCGCCCGCGTGGGGCGCGACATAGGCTTCATCAATGACTCGGATAGGTGAATGTAGTTTCAATCCACGCGCCCGCGTGGGGCGCGACTCTGTCACAAACACCGATGGTCACGCGGTCATCATGGTTTCAATCCACGCGCCCGCGTGGGGCGCGACGAGACAAGTTAATCGCGTCTTTTAATTTACGACATGTTTCAATCCACGCGCCCGCGTGGGGCGCGACTTAAGGCGCGGATACTCAATAAATGGTGCGACAAGTTTCAATCCACGCGCCCGCGTGGGGCGCGACCTTTTAGCGAGTTTTGAGAAAAGGTGAGAAAATGTTTCAATCCACGCGCCCGCGTGGGGCGCGACATGCGCTAAAAATTAAGTCACTGATTGAAGTTTCAATCCACGCGCCCGCGTGGGGCGCGACTTGCTGATATTGACCAGCGTAATTTAATTAAAAATGTTTCAATCCACGCGCCCGCGTGGGGCGCGACTTGATGGCGTGTCTGTCGATACTTTGAGAGATGTGTTTCAATCCACGCGCCCGCGTGGGGCGCGACGATAAGCGTAGGTTACTGTCGGATTGCCCATGTTGTTTCAATCCACGCGCCCGCGTGGGGCGCGACTGTTCGCTTATAACGTATTCATTCCAAAAATAAAAGAGATGTGTTTTTGCGAACATGTTTTACACAAATAGTTAATTTCTCCTCCCCATCCTCTACCTAAAAAAATAAGCATTAAAATTCAATGCATTATCAATCTGCGAATCACTCAGGATTTATCCGGTCACTTACGGTTCGCAAATTAAAGAATCAGTGGCCCATTCAGATCAAGCACAGGTTTAGCACCAACATGCTCAACACGATCTTGCCAATTTTTGCCCAAATAATAGAAACGCAAACTGTCCACTTCTGGGTCGATCAGCCCACACAGCCGATTTTTGAGCATCGCCCACTGCGCCGGATCAACCTCGATCTCGAACACTGAATATTGGGCACGTTGGCCATAATCGAGACAAGCACGGGCAACACGGCGTAGGCGGCGGGCGCCGTCGCCTTCGGTACTCACGTCATAACTCACTAAAACCATCATGGGCAGCGCTCACTTCCAAATGAAAGGTGGGTAGGCATCCAAATCACCGCGCAGATGCCGCGCCAGCAACTGTGCCTGAATAAACATGAATAGACCGAGCGGTGCCGCTTCCTCCAGAAACCCATGGCGCAGCGTTTCGCGCTTGCGTTCCTGATAGGCGATCAGCACAGTTTTACGCGCCTCATCGCGCAACAGTACGGCACCGTTGTCCATAAACTGAAAGTCATGGGCAGTCAGTTGCTTGCGATTGATCAATGACAGTGCCAGTCGGTCGGCTAAAACAGGGCGGAATTCTTCGACCAAATCTAAAGCAAGGCTTGGCCGTCCGGGTCGATCACGGTGCAGATAGCCGACAGCAGGGTCAAGGCCAACGGTTTCCAGTGCTGAACGGCAATCGTGGGTTAGCAGCGTGTAAAGAAATGACAGCAAGGCATTGACAGGATCGAGCGGTGGTCGGCGGCTGCGTCCCTTGAAACGTAAGGCAGGATCTGGCACACGGATTAGATGGTCAAATACTTTGAAATAGGCATTCGCCGCTTCACCTTCCAGTCCACGTAGCACATTCACTTCTTGTTCGAACAGCAAACGGTCGGCAATCTGTGCCAATCGCTTGTGAGTGATTTCCAGTGCCGTACGTGCCTCTTGCGCCAACTTGTCACCATGATCGCGCAGAGCACGCCCGATCACAGCACGCTGGTTATACACCTTACCGACCAGAAAATTAGCGACGATGGCGGCACAGCTAGCTGGATTGTCGCTGCGCCGGTACTGCTCGCGGCGCAACAGCACGTTGCCAGATACCGGCCCTTCGACGCGAGCGAGAAACTTACCGTTGGGCGTTAGGTAACTGATGCAGATGCCTTGTTCGGCGCAGTAGCCCAGCAGCGGCGGCGATACCAATACCCGACCGATACACACTAGACTTTCGAGCATGTGCACCGGAATCCGGCCGCGAATCTCACCGTCAATTTCCATGACGATGTTGGCACCATCCTTCCGTAACCAAGCCCCTTCTGATGACACGTACAGGGTGTTGAGTTGCCGGCGCATGATTCAATCCTTGAGTTGTTGCCGCAGCCACTGGCCGACGGTCTGTTTGCGCCCCAGCAAACGCGGCTGGCACAGCTCGATCAATGAGCAAGCGTCACAACGTTTAGGCTGGTATTGCGCCACAGGGGTATCCTGCCCGTCCAGCAGACTGCGGGTGGCGGTGATGGTGTCAAGGGTCAGACTGCGTAGGGCAGAATCAAAGGTAACCGCTTTGCGGCGGTGGGTTTGTCCATAAAACAATGCCCCCTCAGGCACAGTCCGTCCCAGCATCTCCTCCAGACACAACGCCTGCGCGCACAGTTGGACCTCATCAGCACGATGCGCCTTCGGCCTGCCACGTTTGTACTCAACAGGGAAGGGCCGTTCACCGTGAAACTCGACCACATCGGCAATGCCGCTGATGCCCAACGCACGGCTCGCCAGTGGCATGGCGGTTGCAGTGCGTATTCCATGACGCAACTCGGTCTGCGGCTGATCGGCATGCTGGTGCAGTAGGCGGCCTTCGGCGGTCTGCCGGTTTTCCTCCCACTGCTGTTCAACATGGATCAGCGCGCACTGGCGCGGACAGTACAAATAATGCTGAAGGGCGGACAGCGGGATTAGGTCATCGTCTTCCATGCCCGCCTCCACCTTACAAGACTTCCTCAATCGTAACGCCCGTCGGCAAGCCATCACGGTCGATACTGACTTCATAATCGGCAAAGCTGCGTGCTGGTGTATCGGCTTCACCTTCAACACGCTGCACTTTCACCAGATCGAACAGCTTGTGCGCTGGTGCATTGCCCATCGGGTGGTCATGCTTGAACACGATCAGTTTGCGCGCCGCCATCTCGCCACGCGCAGCCGAGCGGTCGTGCTCGAACATATTGATTAGTGCACGCCACAGCAATTCGAGATCACCCTCGGAAAAACCCGTGCGCTCGGCCAGCTTGGCAGAGATGAAACCGTGGGCGCGGTACAAGCCATAGGGAATAATATGCTTGCGGCCCATCGTGCGTTCTTTTTCGAGATCTTTCTCATTGGTGACTGCCATGCGAGTGATCGACACCTCCAACGGGATCACCGGATCAATCGACGTGGCGAAAGCGAGTTGAATCGGGCCGCGCACCTGTCCGGCATTGACTTCGGTGGTCATCACCGCACCGAAGGCGCGCACATCGAAGAAGTTGGCACACATCCAGCGCGTCAGCTCATGGGCCTTTGCTTCATCTTTCGGCAGCTTCTTGGCCTCCGGCTCGATACCAAGCGCGGCATAGGCTTGTTTGTGTTGATTGTTCAACACGGATTTTTCTTGCATATAGATGACATAACCTTGTTCTGGCTTGCCCTCGGCATCAGCCTTCTCCAACGCCACATAATTACGAATCTTGCGTTTCAGACAAACATCCGTTACCAAACCTTGGTTGGTTTCTGGGTCGAGACGCGGCATATTGCCGGCATCTGGGTCGCCATTTGGGTTGCCATTGGTCACATCAAACAGATAAACAAATTCATAACGGTTAGCGATGGCGCTCATTCTGCTGCTCCTTGCTCGGTGGATTCGGTGGTGTCGGCGTCTTCGTCCTTGCTGTGGCCGAAACGGGCTTGAGACTGGTGGTAATAGCCAATGGCAAAACGGCCCTGATCTTCCAGCCGCAAGCTACGCGGGAACTGTGGCGGCAGGCCGTCGATGATCTCGCTGATTTCCTTCTCCAACGTAACCGCCAGCCCTGGCTTTTCCTTACGCACCTTGGACAGGTGATTCTGCGTATTACGCAGCAACATCGGGAACACGGTCGCAGGGGTGGCGGAAGCCGCTCCGTAATAACGATCACGGATGGTGGCGTTGACCTTACCGCCTAGCGCATGATGTTGAGCACTTTCCAGCACCGCAAACAACCGGCCCAGCCGGTAGCCGGGGTTGCTGGCTTCTTTATCAAGACTCATAGGGATCTCCTCGTTAATACCTTTGACACCAAGGCGCAAATCACGCGCCAAAACGGCTTTACAGAGTGCGACCCGTGTGCCGGAAATATCGCCGTCGGCACGCAGGCGCATGATGATGGTGTTGAGCAGGCTGCGCGGATAGCGGCTGCCGGTCAGGATGGCACGGGTCAGCTCGCCAGCCAGTTGCGGCGGAATGTCCTCGGCCTTACTTTTTCCATCGCGGCTGGGCGCGGTGGCATGCAATAAGCGCCACATGGCTGGTTCAGTCTTCCAAGGCAGCGGCTCCAGCGCCAAATCCTGAAAATGCTCGGCCAGCCGGCGGGCAAAGTTACCGAGGCTGTCAGTCTCCCAAAAACGAATCGACAGCCGCGAAGCATTCGGAGACAAGCCCAACACATAGATCCGAGTATCATCCTCCAACTCTGGGCTCAGCTCGCGCAAAGCACGTCCGTTAGCCACCTTATCCAGTGCCTGACGCAAATGCTCGGTTTCAGAGACATCATCAGCAGGCGGATCAAGCATTTCCCAGAATAGCGTTTCCGCCGCGTCTGCCTGTGCAGCATTGGCGGCCTCGGCCCAGAACACCACACTGGCATCACCGATTTGCAAGCGCTGGTGGTTGCTGTCATCGCGGCGCAACAGGTGGTTAAGCACTGTGGTATAGGCAAAGGCGGCCTGTTCGGACACTGGCGCGTTGTCACCCTGCGCTTTGCCATAGGAGCTGAACGACTCTAAGTTGAAAGAGACGATAGAGGCCCCAGAGCTTTGTGCGCCGTTCACACCTTTGATCGCCGGATGTAGTCGTGCCAGCGGTTGACGCTGTCCGGTCACCAAACACATGCCTTCCTTGCTATCTGCACCAGCCTGCAACCGGCTCCAAATGGCTTGTGCTGCTGGTGTGTCGTGTAGGTATTGCATTTGACCATCAAGGCGGAACACCAGATTACTGTCGAGCATCTCGGCATTGAACAATGGTGGCTGAAATTGCTCGGGTGTCCACTGCTGTAGGAACTTCAGTAGGGCTTGCAAACTGGGATCGGTGTTATCCGCAAGCAGATTGCAATGCAATTCCTTGAAAGCCTGATGCTCTTGCGCTGAACGCCCGCCCTCCTTGGCACTGACGCCCAGCACATAACTGGTTTTGTCCCAAAGAAAGTTGGATTTCACGCCAGAGGTACGCTTTTCCGGCTGCGGTGCGCTGATCAGTTTGGGTTGTAGCTTCTTACCTACCTGCACGCGAACATCCTGCACATCGACCAGTTCACCTGCCGATGACAACACTAGCACATAGCTGATTTTTTCCTGACTGTAGCCTGGTAAGGCAATCCCAACACCCTGCGTCAGTAGCCGCTGGTAATAGTCATTGAGTGCTTGAAGAATCATGCTTTGACCTCCTCGCTGTTCCAAGCAGGTACCTCAATCACTCCATCACACATCACAGCACGAAAGAAGCGCGGCGTCATGTCGTGGGCAAAATCAATGTCGTGCAACATCCAACCTAGCTCACGCTCGCCCAGCAGATCAGCATGAACCGCCGGCAACAGAGTATCCGGCTCGATCAGCTCGAAACTAGCGGGAAACTCACGCACCCCCAGACAAGGCGCGTGGAAATACTGCCCCTTGCGCGCACGGCGATTGAAAATATCTAAGTGCTTGCCTTCCGAATCGCCAACATCGGCTTTGGCGGTCAGCTCGAAGTGCGCTTCGACCACATAGGCCACATCGCGTAACACGGTCGCGGCTCGTTGCTGGCGATCTTCGTCAGCCAGCGTAATCAATCCATCCGTTCGGCCAGCTTTTATTGCCTTACTGACACTGGCTGCCGACAACTTACCGCCCACCTCGTTGCGGCGGATCGACTCAAAGCGAATCGGGTTGATGACATGAATACGATCCACCACCCAGCGAATGGCCGGCTTCCAGTGGATAGCTTCAAGAATGCCCCGCGCTGCCGAAGGCGTGATGACATCGTAGGAGACACGCTCCACCTTCATTTCTGGCCGAGTGAAGCAAGCACGCTCACCCCAAACTTTCAAGCGAATTCCATAGGCCATGAACCCTCCTTTTTTTGATTAGCATCGAGTCCTCACCAACATGTGCTTTCATTGCACTTAAATGTTGGATTATCCCAACTCAACCCACATTGATTATGATAAATATCAATGCTATCCAAAACCATAAACTGCTCACCATAACGCTCGGGTGCCACCGGCTGAATAGCACCGACTTTCAGTAAGGCTTCATAGCCCTGACGAGGTAACTGCACGATATAGGACTGCAACTGCCGCGCTAGCACTAAGGGCAGTTCACCTCCGTCTTTAGGAGATCTAATATCCTTTAGGACGGCGTTTGCCATCTCATCAAATGGAATAATCACCGGACACTGTACGCTATCAATCATGCGGAATTTATCGGCCAGCATCTCAAACGGAATCCCCTCCAGCCGCTGGCTTTCGATCTGCGCCAGCAAGTCGGCTTTATCCAGTTCGCGTTCACCCTTCTGCCAATACAGTTGCTGAAAATAGCGGGTGATAGCCTCGGGTGCCAACGGATCGCCGCAGGTGTTGCGGAGCACCTCGCGGGCGGCCTGAGCGAACTGCTGTAGCTCTTGCGGAGCCTTCCAATCTGGGTTTTCAGTTTGGAACACCAACACCTCGCTAGCCTCCAGTGCTCGTTTCCCCTCGCGGTTGCAGCGCCCTGCAGCTTGGGCAATCGAATCCAGCCCAGCTTCGGCGCGTAGCACGCAAGGAAAATCCACATCCACTCCAGCCTCAATCAGCGAAGTGGCGACCAACCGACACGGCAAGCCATCACGCAGGCGCTGACGCACTTCGGCCAGCACCTCGCTGCGGTGACGAGCGCACATCAGGGTGGTCAAATGGCGCGCACCTTCCAAACCAGCTATTGACTCGTACAGCGCACGGGCATGACGGCGGTTGTTGACGATACACAGCACCTGTTCACGCGCCGCCATCTGCTGCTGCAACGCCTCATCGCTGAGGATGCCCACCTGCCGAATCTGCACCCGTGCCAGCTGCTGGAACAGTTGAGGGGGATTCGGTGCTAATTCACGCACCCCTTGCAGTCCACCCTTAAATTGCGGTGCCTGCAACGCCGGTTGGGTTGCGGTGCAAAGCACGGGGCTGCAGCGGTAGTTAAGCGCCAGTTCGTCAATGACAGTCATGCAGGGACGTAGCAGTTTCAGCGGCAAGGTCTGCGCTTCGTCGAGGATAATCACACTGCCGGCAATGTTATGCAGCTTGCGGCAACGTGATGGGCGGTCGGCGAACAAGCTCTCAAAGAACTGTACCGCCGTGGTAACGATGATCGGAAAATCCCAGTTTTCCATCGCGAGCCGCAGCTTGTCGCGCGCCTGCCGGTCTTTGCTACGGTCGTCATTGAAGGCGCTGTGATGTTCCAACACCGCCTGTTCGCCGAATTGGCCCAGCGCCTGCTGGAATACAGCGGCGTTTTGTTCAACGATGCTAGTGAAAGGAATCACGTAGATGATGCGGCGCAAACCGTGACGGATGGCATGGTCCAGCGCGAAGGCCAACGAAGCCAGCGTTTTGCCACCGCCGGTCGGCACCGTCAGTGAAAACAGCCCCGGTGGACATTCTGCCTGCTGGCGTACATGGGCGAGAATGTCAGCACGAATGCGGTTGACTGAAGAATCAGCGCGAAAGCCTGCTAGATAATCGTCCAGCGCCGCACGTAGTTCGGTCAGCGCCGGCGGTTGGTGGGAACGCAGTGATGAGCGGTGTTCGATGCGGTTGTAGAAAGCTTCGGTATCGAGAAAATCGGCATCGACCAGACAGGAAAACAGCATGCGGGCCAGAAAGGCTTGTTGAAAAACTACACGCTCCTTGCGTGGGTTCACGGGCGGAAATTTCAGCTGCGATTTATCCGGCAGGCTGATTTCTTCCTGCCACTGATCCACCAGCACCGGCAAATCCTTCCCCTTGAGCCGCTCTTCCAACGTGCTGCGCTTACCGAGGTCGCGGCCGTTGGCCAAGCCAGCGTGGTGGCCGGCAATGCCATAGGCCAGCAAGCGCCCTACCACCGGGCCATAACGCTCAACCGCCAGCATCGCGCCACGGGTGGAATGATCGACGCGAATCAGGTCGCCATTGATACGACGCTGGAACTCATCAGTGTACTTGCCGATGTCGTGCAATAGGCCGGCAATCTGCGCCAACTGTTGCCCGCCAAAGGGGGCGGCACGTTCGGCAGCCAGTTGACCGACAGATTGCAGATGCTCATGGAGAAGCTGCCAGTCTGTTTTATTTTTGTCAGAACCAGAATGTGCAAAAAATGGTTTCATTTTTGATGTCAAAGATTTTTTGAAATCTCAACATCATACATTGCCATTCTTTTGACCTCAATATACCAAAAGAGTAAAACAAATAAATACTGTTAAAACAGAGACAAACAGCAAGATGTCATACGGTCAGATGAGTTGGTTTTCTTTTCAAGACCGGAACATAAAATACACTGCCCCCAACATACACAACCCAGCCCAAACAAAATCCCACTTAAATGGCTGATTCATATAAAAAATTGAGAAAGGGATAAACACCAAAAGGGTCATGACTTCTTGGATGATTTTTAGTTGGGCTAGGCTCAGGACAGTGAAACCAATGCGATTGGCAGGGACTTGCAACAGGTATTCAAACAAAGCAATCCCCCAACTTGCAAAGGCAGCAATATACCAAGGCGAAGTGGATAAATTTTTTAGATGGCCATACCAAGCGAAAGTCATAAAGACATTCGAGGCCAATAACAACAGTAAAGTGTAGGTAATCGGTGACGACATTTGCGAATTTTGCTCAAAGGCTGTGATAACATCCAGCGCGCAAGTATAACCTTAAGGCTGAGTCCACAATGCGTCGTTTTCTGTTCGCCCTCGGCATTTGCTGTAGCAGCATGGCGTTTTCTGCCCCCACAGTCGAATTCAAAACCAATCAGGGCACTATCCAAGTTGAACTTGATTCAGCGCGTGCTCCGAAAACCGTCGCCAACTTTTTACAATATGTTAAAGAGGGGCACTACAACGGGACTTTGTTCCACCGTGTGATTGACGGTTTTATGATTCAAGGGGGGGGCTTTGATGCGCAATTCCGTGAAAAACCCACCCGCGCCCCCATTGCTAATGAAGCAGCCAATGGCTTAAAAAATGAGCCCGGCACCCTTGCGATGGCCCGCACCCAAGACCCTCACTCCGCCACCGCACAATTTTTTATCAATGTAGCGGGGAACGATTTTCTGAATCATCGGGCCCCTAATGTGCAAGGCTATGGTTATGCGGTGTTTGGCCGAGTCACCAAAGGTATGGACATAGTCAACCGCATTGCCAAGGTCAAAACCGGCCAAAAAGGGATGCACGCCGACGTGCCAGTCAACCCTGTAGTGATTGAACAAGCCCAGATTCTCAAAAGCGAATAATCTGTTTTTGATGACTTTTTTGATAGGAATACCGATAATGATTCGTCTGACTACTAATTTTGGTGTCATCACCTTGCAACTGTTTGCAGATAAAGCCCCTGCTACCGTCGCTAATTTTGAACAATATGTGAAAGATGGCCACTACGACGGTACCGTTTTTCATCGTGTTATCAATGGCTTTATGATCCAAGGCGGTGGTTTTGAAGCAGGGATGTTGCAAAAGCCCACCCGCGAACCGATTGCAAACGAAGCCAACAATGGCCTGAAAAACAAGGCTTATACCATTGCGATGGCTCGCACCAACGCCCCTCACTCGGCTACCGCCCAATTCTTTATCAATGTCGTTGACAATGAATTCTTAGACTTCAAAAACGAATCGTCGCAAGGTTGGGGCTATTGTGTTTTTGGTGAAGTAGTCGAAGGCCGTGATGTGGTCGATAGCATCAAATCGGTGAAAACCTCGCGCAAAGGGATGCACCAAGATGTCCCAGTAGAAAATGTCATCATTGAAAAAGCCGAGTTGATTACCGACGCGCCAGCAGCAGAATAAACCCGCGTGCGTACGCTGTTTATCGCAGATCTCCATTTAGGGCCGGATACTCCGGCCCTAAATGCCTTATTTACGGCCTTTTTGCAGCGCCATCGTGGGCAATGTGCCGCGCTGTATATCTTGGGAGACCTGTTTGAATACTGGATTGGCGATGATGATTTAACCCCATTAAATTGTCAGTTAATTGCCGAAATGGGGAAGTTCGCTTATCACACCCCCCTGTTTATTATGCGTGGCAACCGTGATTTTCTACTCGGTCAACGGTTTAGCGAGTTAACCGGCGCCACGCTGCTGGAAGACCCCAGCGTAATAATTTGTCAGCAACACCGCGTGCTGTTATCACACGGCGATGCTTGGTGTACTGACGACCTCGCTTACCAACGCTACCGGCGAAAAATCCGCCAACCTTGGCGATTAGCGTTACTGCGCCGTCTACCGCTATCGTTCCGCCAACAACTGGCAGAAAAACTGCGCCAGCGCAGCCAACAACATAAACGTGACAGCACTGCCCAGATTATGGATGTCAATCCCACCGCGCTGGAACAAAGCTGGCAACAACATGCGGCAGATTATCTGATTCACGGCCATACCCACCGCCCACGTCATCATCAGCATCAAATTGGCTCGCGGCTGTTATCACGGTGGGTCATTCCAGATTGGTATGACAATACAGGCGGCTATTTGGCCATGGATAACGGGCAGATCACTCGTTATCAAATGACAATAAGCAATGTTATCAAATGACAATAAGCAATGACGAAAAATTATTAGAAACCCTCTTGCCGAACAAGGATTGCTGATGTCATCATTGGCGCATGACAAACTTCTCTTTCATGACAATCATGCGACGTAAACTACGCCGTATGGTGTTAACCCTCTATCGTTTGCCATCACGGTGGCGAATGGTGGCGTTTTTGAGTTGGTTAGTCGGGGGGTTATTGGTTGGTGTGGTCTATGGCTATTGGCAATGGCAGGCATGGGAAGAACGTTTTAATAAAGAGAGCGAGCTGATTGCCAGCCATATCGAAATTCAACTGCGACAGAATGAGCATGTACTCAATAGCATCGTGGGTCTGTTTCAAAGTTTGCGCGTTATCGACTTAGAGGATATTCGGCAATATGCCGCCCACCTATTAAAACCGCATCCTCAGCTACAGTCGTTTGAATTTGTCTCACCCGTGCCCTACCAGCTGCGGCCACAGTTTGAAATGTCATGGTCGATTTTGTACCAACAACCGTTTCATATCCGCGAATTTCATTTTGGTGAAAAACAGCCGTGGCGCATTGCCCCCGATCGCGCACTCTATGCACCTATCGTATTTCGTGAGCCGCCCGAGAAACAATATCCGTTTATTATCGGCTTAGATTTACTACAACATCCAATTTTGCAACGTACCGTGGCCCGTGCCTTACGCCACCCCAATCCTGTCACCTCAGGCGGCTTTGTGTCGATTCAAGGCCGCTATTCATACATGCTGATGCAAGCTATTAGCACCGATAACATCATTCATCCGATACAAGGGGCGGAACAGGCCATTGTGGTTTTGTTAGTGGATAGCCGAAAATTGATCGAGAGCAGCACCCGCAAATCGAATTTAGGCGTTACGCTCACCATGCGGCACACGGACAGTAAAGAGTCGATGGTTCACCCGCTGTATCAATCCAAAGCCACTGAGTACAGCTATACGTGGTTGCCACAATTTCAAAAAACCTTGGGCCTTCCCAGCGAAAGTCAGCCCTTTGTGTTGGATGTGTCGTGGCAAACACGCTGGCAACATGCGCAATGGACGTATCTATTATTTGGCTGGGCAGTGGTTTGGGCAGCGTGTTTCTTTTTAATGCGTGGGATTTTGCAAAAACAGCGTACCCTGCGCCAGCAACAACAAGCCGAAGCCTCGCTGCGTCGGCAACGTGAACTCGCCAAGGTCACATTAGAGGCCATCGGTGATGGTGTCATCACCTTTAACCGGCAACAACAAGTCGAATATATCAACCCGATTGCTTGTCAGCTATTGCAACTGGATGAAGGCAAAGCCTTAGATAAACTACTGCAAGAGCTATTTACCATCCGCACACAATCGAATGCTCTACCGGATAACCTATTTGCTTATTGCTTACAGGAAGCAAAAGCAATTGAGTTTGGCGAAAATGCGCGTTTACAACGACAAGGCCAGACCTTATTACATGTAGAAGGCATGATTTCACCGCTGTTTTCTAATGAAAAACGGGTGCGGGGTGGCGTGCTCACGTTCCGCAACATTGGCCCAGTGCGGCAACGTGCGATGGAGGCCCTCGCCGCCAGCGAACAGCGCATTCGTGAGCATGAAGTGCAACTGGCCCACGTCGGTCGTCTGCATACGATGGGCGAGATGGCCTCGGGGATTGCGCATGAAATTAACCAACCCCTTTCTGCCATCTTGAGCTATAGCCAAGCCTGTTTGCGTTTGTTGGACGAGCCCGAAGAAGACATTGAGATTAACCAGCTACAACGCGCCATGCAGGCGATTGCCAACCAAGCGCAACGCGCTGGTAGCATTATTCATCGTCTGCGGCAATTTATTACCCGCCGTCCGGTCAAAATCCAAGCCATTTCACTCAATCAAATCGTCGGTGATGTTTTAGAGTTAGCCGATCATGAACTACAAAGAAAACAAGTGAAAGTGCAATGCCACTTAGCACCCGATTTGCCATTGGTAATGGCCGACTCGATTCAATTAGAACAAATTGCACTCAATTTGTTACGCAACGGCATGGATGCGGTGGAGTTTATGGGACACCTCGGCGAACTCACCCTTCACACCAGCACCGACAATGATATGGTACGACTGTCTATTTCTGATAATGGCAAGGGAATTGCAAAGGGCGATTTTGAAAAACTGTTCCAGCCCTTTTTCACCAATAAAGCAAGTGGCATGGGCCTAGGATTGACCATTTGTCAGACCATCGCGCAATCGTTTGGGGGCAGCTTAAAAGCACAAAACTTGCCACATGGCGGCGCAAACTTTATCTTGTCGCTTCCTATTGCCTCTATGAATCAAAACAACTATGGACACCACACCCCACACCCCAACCCCTAGCCAAGCGCAACAGCCGATTGTCTATTTGGTCGATGATGATCCGGCGGTGTTAGATTCGCTGTCGATGTTGTTGCGCTCCAACGGCCTTGAAGTCATTGCCTACGATTCTCCCGAAGTTTTTTTATCCACCTACAACCAGCACCACGATCACCAAATTGCCTGCGTGATCTTAGACTTACGGATGCCCTTGTTTTCTGGGCTTGATGTGCAAAAAATTTTACAGTTGGCCAATGCCGATTTGCCTATCATCTTTATTACTGGGCATGGTGATGTTGAACAATGTGCGGTGGCATTCAAAAATGGCGCGGTGGATTTCTTAACCAAACCAATTGACGAGCGTGCTTTGCTCAAAGCGATTGATACTGCGCTGCAACACAGCATCGAAAAACATCGCCAAGAAGCAGCCCATCAAGAAGTCGAAACCAAACTCTCTCGCTTATCACCGCGTGAACGTGAAGTGTTTAAGCAGGTCATGCAAGGCGCTTCGAGTAAGCAAATTGCTTCGGTGTTGCAAGTCTCCTCACGCACCATTGAATCACACCGCGCCAGCTTATTTGACAAACTAGAATGCCATTCCCTCGCCCAGCTGATCCGCACCTATGGCCATGCGCTTGATCTTGCCTAAGACAAAATGAAATCGGCGGCAGCTTCTTCTGCCGCCCTAGAACCGATGTTTTATATAGGCGCACGATATTTTTATGAACCGTCTTTTTTCTACGATTGGTTTGATTGCACGACACAGTCGGCCAGAAGTCGCGCAATCTCTCCTGCAACTCGCCGCGCACTTAGACCAACAAGGTTTGCGCGTTGTCATCGACCGTGATACCCAACAAGACCCCCTGCTTGCCGCCAGCGCCTACCCGCAAGTAGAACGGGCGTTGTTAGGCAGCTGCATTGATGTGGCAGTGGTGTTGGGGGGTGATGGCACCATGTTGTCAGTCGCACGCCATCTCGCTCCCTATAAAGTCCCACTCATCGGTGTGAATCAGGGGCGATTGGGGTTTATGACAGATATTCCCTTACATGAAATGCAGAGTACAGTCAGCGCCATCTTGCGTGGTGACCACTGCCCAGAAGAACGGATGTTGTTGTCCTGTACCATTGTGCGCGAGGGGCAACAAATCGCCCACAGTCTGGCCCTCAATGATGTGGTATTTAGCCGAGGGGCGACAGGCGCGATGATTGAGTTTGAGGTGTTTGTCGATCAACAATTTGTCTATAGCCAACGCTCAGATGGTTTAATCGTCACCACACCGACCGGATCAACCGCCTATTCTCTTGCCGCCGGTGGGCCGATTCTCCACCCTACGGTATCGGCTATCGCTTTGGTGCCGATTTGTCCGCAGTCGCTGTCCAATCGCCCGATTGCCATCAACGATCAAAGTGTGGTGACGGTGATCATGACCCGAACACAAGATGCACGGGTGCATTTTGATGGTCAAGAACATCATGCGCTGCAAGACCTCGATCAGGTGGTGATCCAGCGTTACCCTAATACCATGCGTTTTTTACATCCGCTCGATTACAACTATTACGATATGCTGCGGCACAAGCTACATTGGGGCGAGCGCCTGTTATAACTTTTCCATTGTTTTTCTGTTTGCTGAAGCCATGCTACTCAATCTTTCTATTCGTCACTTTGTTATTGTCGATCAACTGGAATTGGAATTTGACCGTGGATTCACGGTTTTAACCGGCGAAACCGGCGCCGGTAAGTCAATTTTGCTCGATGCACTCGGCTTGTTATTGGGTGGGCGCGGCGAGGGCAATTTAGTCCGCCACGGTGCGCCCCGTGCCGAACTCGCGGCGCGTTTTAACATTCATGGGGTGGATGAATTACAGCAATGGCTGAAAGAACAGGCATTGGAGAATGAAGAAAACGAATTGTTATTGCGGCGGGTGATTGATGCGGCAGGTCGTTCAAAAAGCTTTATCAATGGCCAAGCCGTTACCCTAGCCCAGCTCAAAGCCGCAGGCAGTTTATTGGTCGAAATTCACGGCCAGCACGCCCACCAAGGCTTATTAAAAAGCGACATCCAGCGGCAGTTGCTTGATGCTTACGCCGGTGCTGTCGATACCGCTACCGATTTGAAAAGCGTGTGGCAACAATGGCAACACATCAAGGCACAACGCCTTGAGGCTGAACAACATGCGGCTGATTATGAATCGGAACGAGAGCGTTTAGATTGGCAGTTGCAAGAGCTGGCCGAACTAGCCTTGCAAGAAGGCGAATGGGAGCAGTTGTCGCAACAACACAGCCGCCTCGCTCATGCAGCCGAATTATTAGAAAGTGCCGAACAAGCTCGCTATACCCTTGCCGAGGGGGAGCACAATAGCCTTGCGATGTTGGCACAAGTGCAAACCCGATTAGGACGCTTGGCCCACTTCGATAGCCGTATCAATGACACTTTATCGTTATTGGCCTCGGCAGAAGCTGAATTACAAGAAGCGGTGTATGCCTTGCGGGCGTATGTTGATGATGTAGAACAAGATCCATCCGAGCTACAGCGTTTAGAGCGCCGGATCGAGAAACTGCATGATATGGCGCGCAAATATCGCACCCGACCAGAAGAATTGCCGGCGGTTGAACAACGTCTGCAACTCGCCCGCGCCGCCTTAGAACAACGGGCCCAACCGGAGGCACTGCGCGAAGAAGAAGCCAAACTCGAAAAAGCCTATCAAGAGATTGCCGAGCAGCTATCACGGCTGCGACAACAAGCTGCCCCACAGTTGGCAGCACGGGTTGAAGCCGAGATGCAAAGCTTGGCAATGGGCGGAGCACGTTTTGCCATTGAGCTTTCTGCCTGCGCCAGCCCGACAGCGTATGGTTTAGAACAGGTGGAATATCTGGTGTCTGCTAATGCTGGCATGAGCTTACGACCGCTCGCTAAGGTCGCCTCTGGTGGTGAACTGTCTCGTATCAGCTTGGCACTACAAGTCGTCACCAGCCGCCTTGCCGCTGTTCCAACCTTGATTTTTGATGAAGTGGATGTGGGGATTGGTGGGCGAGTGGCGGAAATTGTCGGTAAGAAACTGCGCCAGTTGGGACAACATTATCAAGTGTTATGTGTCACGCATTTGCCACAGGTTGCCGCCTGCGGCGCACAGCATTGGCAAGTCAGTAAACACACCGATCATGCGGCCACATTTAGCCAAATTCATGTGTTAAACCATGCAGAACGGACGCAGGAAATTGCACGGATGTTAGGCGGTGAACACCTCACGGCCGCCACTTTGCAACATGCCGAGGAAATGTTGTTGCAGTCTAGACAACATGCTGAAAATCTCGTATGATGCGCGTCTCTTTAGCGGAAGTGTGGCAGAGCGGTTTAATGCAACGGTCTTGAAAACCGTCGAGGGTTCGCGCCCTCCGTGAGTTCGAATCTCACCACTTCCGCCACTCAGCCTCAACGAAGGCGTGAAGTAAGCAACACACCACAACAGCAAACCCTGTAAAATCATGGTTTTGCTGTTTTTTTTTGCCTACAAAGACAACAATCCGCAACCGTGCGCAACAGAGGCAATCAGCACAGTTGTAGGCATTTTTGTAGGCATCTTAAAAAACGGGGGTGTAGGATGCCTACAAAATCGCTGACAGACGCGCGCTGCAAGGCTTTCAGACCATTGCCCGATAAAGATCAGAAGGTCTTTGATGGGGGTGGTTTGTTCCTGTTTATCTCAAAAACAGGCAGCAAGATTTGGCGCATGGCGTATCGTTTTAACAACAAGCCAAAAACCATCAGCTTCGGTCCTTATCCAGAAATTTCTCTCTCTCTTGCTCGACAACACCGAGACTCTGTCAAGGCTATGATCGCTAATGGGATTGACCCTATGGCAGAGCGACAAGCAGCACCTAAGAAGGTGGTGACTTTTCGAGAGGCTTATACCCGATATTGGGATGGTCGGCATGATGTGTCTGATGGGTATAAGAGGAATGCGCTCCGAGGTCTTGAGATGCATCTAAGGGCATTGTGCGAAAAGGATGTTGGTTCGATCTCGCGTCAGGATTTGATTGCCGAGCTGAATAGGATGAATGAGGCTGGGTTGTTTGTGTATGTACGGCGAGTTCGGATGTGGGCGGGGCAGGTGTTTGATTGGGCTGTTGAGCAGGGTTTCATGTTGTCTAACCCTGCGGCGATGATTGACCCGAGGAAAGCATTTGGGAAAGCTAAAAGCCGGAGTTTTGCGGCGCTTGAGTTAAGTGATGTCCCTGCCTTTATGCAGCGTTTGTCTCTTGAGACGCCGACTTTGCAGAGTGTGTTGGCTTGCCGGATGTTGGCTTATACGTGGGTGCGCACTAATGAGCTGCGGATGATGCGTTGGGATGAGATAGATTTGGATGAGGGTATCTGGTTGATACCGGCGGGCAAGATGAAGCGGGCGCGGGATCATGTTGTGCCGTTGCCAAGGCAGGCGATTGAGATTTTGCAGCACATGAAGATGAGATGCCGTGGTAGTGGTTATGTGTGGCCGAATGAGCACACGATCACACGGCCGATGTCCGAGAATGCGGTTTTGTATTTGATTCGTCGGATTGGTTTTGGTGGGATTATGACCGGCCATGGGTGGCGGTCGGTGGGCAGTACGTGGGCGAATGAGCAAGGCTACAATCCTGATGCGATTGAGATGCAGCTTGCTCATACGCCAACGAATAAGACTCGGGCTGTTTATAATCGTGCAAGGTATTTAGATGTGCGCCGTGAGATGTTGCAGGCGCACGCTGATTGGCTGTATTTATGCACGGTTCGGTGGGATGTTGATACCCGCTTTGTGCAGCGTAGAGGTGAGCCAGCCTTGCGTCTTGAGGCTTAGGTCGATGTCCGGCGGTGGTACTTTGCCTTCTTTGATCCAGCGCCGGACGGTGTTTGTTGTGACTCCCATTTTTTTGGTGAAGTCTGGCCGCCAGATGATTTGGTCATCACTTGTAAGCATGGTTTTTCCTTTTCATTGGTTGAACGGTGATGCTGACGTCTCCTGTTGTTTCAGGCATCGAAAGTGCTTGTTTGCTGGCATCTACTGATGTTTCAGCAAATATGGTTTTGGTGATGTAGCGTGTGCGGTTTGCGATTGGGCAACGTTTTTCGATTTTTACTTCATACTGTTGCATGGTCGAATTCCCCTGGTTCGAGTAGGACTCCCACAATTGATTGGGTGAGGATCTCTTTTGAGCTGGTGGTTTTGCTGTTGAGCGGGGCGAGGTTGGCGAAGAGGTGTCCGGTTGGGTATTGGTCCACGATGACACCTAGACGGCCTGTGTGGTGGCCTTTTTTGACACGGATTTTTTGTAGTAATTCTTTGCACATTTTTTGTGCTCCAGTAAAGTAAAAACCCCGCACTGGGCGGGGTTTGAGGGTTGTTAAAACGCTAATTGGCTACGAGAACATCGATCTCTCACTACGTCTGCTGTGATCCTGCCGTCAGACAGTCGAGGGAATGAGCCGATGTCTTGGTAGTATTGCATGCCGCGTTTGATACATTGCTGCATCTCTTGCATTGCTTCTTCGTCGGTTTTTCCGCCAGAATCAATACAAAAGGCAAGCGTGACGCCAGCAACAAATAACAGAAAAATAGTTGTTAGGTTCAAGGTGTTCCCTTCTTAATTAAAGGGAATTATGTTATGCGAAACACACGCCTAATGACTACTGGCACATTTTGTGAAGTTTTTAGCTATGCCGCGTGTTTCAGGTGGTGGTTAGCATTGGCAACTGATTGAATGTGCAGCATGATGGCGCGGCAGATAGCAGGAAAGTCTTCTTCGTGATAGAGCTTTGTTGATCCTTTGGTTTGAGGCTCAAAGCCAAGGGCACGAAGGAAATCTGCTGTCACGCTGAATCCGAGGCGGTCGTTAATTACTCCTAGTTTTAATGTTGGATTGCGGTTGTTGGGTGTGACCTGTTCAGGGATAGGTCTCGTTAACGCTACCTCTACTGGTTCGGGTTGTTGGAGTGTGGGGCTGGTTTGTTGTACCGTTGCCAGCTTTTCGATCTCTTCTTGCCGGATGCGTTCTCGCTCGGCTTCTAGGCGTTCAGCTTCGGCTTTTTTGTGGGTCTCAATTCGGTCTGCAATGGTTAGTTTGAAGTCTTCCATTGGTTTAAGAATGAGCTGTTGTAAATCAACAAATAAGCCTAAATAACCTGCTGCATTTTCTCGATACCAAGCAAGTTTTTCGCGTACAGCCTTGGCATGAGCATCGGCTTCTATCTTTGCAGAAGCTAGGGCAGTGTCGAGGGCGTTTTGGATGCTGCTCAACGTTTTAAGACCTTTAATCTCACCACCGAAGTTTGGGCGTTGCACAATCAGTTGCACGCCGAAGATTTCTGACTGCAGCTGTGCAATGTGGTCTGAGAAAAGTTGATTTACCTTTTCTACCTTCTCGATGCGGATGCTTTCTTTGCGCTGTTTGACGAGCTTTGTAACGGTCAAATTTTTTCGGACAGAGAGATAGGTTGTGTGTTTGCCATATTCTGTTCGTAGACAGCTGGGGGCAAATAACCCAGAGTTGAATGCAATCGCAGGTTGTTGTAGAACGTCACGATGTAATCAGCGATATCGCGGATGGCCTCGTTGTGGTTGGCGTAGTCGCGTTGCCAGACGCGTTCCATCTTCAGATTGAGGAAGAATCGCTCCATGACGGCGTTGTCCCAACAATTGCCCTTGCGGCTCATGCTCAGTCGTAACCCGTGCTGTTGCAGCAAAGCCTGATGGGCTGCGCTGGCGTATTGGCTGCCACGGTCGGTATGCAC
>NZ_ATVC01000048.1 GCF_000420525.1 Aquaspirillum serpens DSM 68 | reverse complement strand
AGCGCAGCCCATCAGGCTTTGCTGCAACAGCACGGGTTACGACTGAGCATGAGCCGCAAGGGCAATTGTTGGGACAACGCCGTCATGGAGCGATTCTTCCTCAATCTGAAGATGGAACGCGTCTGGCAACGCGACTACGCCAACCACAACGAGGCCATCCGCGATATCGCTGATTACATCGTGACGTTCTACAACAACCTGCGATTGCATTCAACTCTGGGTTATTTGCCCCCAGCTGTCTACGAACAGAATATGGCAAACACACAACCTATCTCTCTGTCCGAAAAAATTTGACCGTTACATAACAGTCCCCCTTCGGGATGGAGGATGGCATGACCACTGAGACTATAGCCTTCTTCAATCGGGAGAATGTCCGCAGACTTGGCCTCACGCCACCGCCAACGAGCCACCCGAGTACCAGGCCGGCGTTCTATGACCCACACCATCTCTTGTGCGGGCGAAAACAACACTTGATGCCCTCGAAAAGGTAGCGTAGCTGTGGCAAGAACAGACCCTGCACGTAGATCCACCACACTGACAGCAAAATCGCGGCCCTGTGCTTGAGCAGACACGAGTAAAGTGGTGTTTTGTGTCTGTGCAAACGCAACAGGGGCAGCCCACCATGTAAGCCACCCCGCAACCCCTAACTGCAACACCTGCCGCCGCTGCCACATGGGTTTAATCTCCGTCGGCATCATTAAAACTCACCGACGCATTCACTGCCCGTGCCACTTGATCATCTAAATAACTGCGTAAAGCAGCCAACTTGTCTTTCGCGGCTTGCAAACCTTCTTTTGGCGTACGTTGTCGATTTAGGGTATGTAGCACATGACAGACATCTTGGCTGCGGCTAACCAACTCACGCGCCACAGTGAATTGATCTTGCCACGTCACCCAACCCGCCAAGCCTTTACCCAGCGGTACCCCCACCAATGCGTTGATTGCTTCGGCTTGCGCTTCCCACAACAAACGACTGCTGCCGCTACGCACACCTTCGGCACTCTTTTGCCCACTGTGTAAGGCTTTGTCGAGTTTTTTATCGAGGCCATCGACTGCCGCTAAAGTTACATTAAACGTTTCGTTTAGGCGGGCTAACGCATCAGCTTCACTGTATGTGCGAGAGGCTTCTTGTTGCCATTCTTGTTGAATGGCTTTCGCCTCGGTGACGACGTCTTGTGTAATACGCACCAGATAGGCACAGCGCGCCGATTGTTTCAGTGTTGCCAACGTATCGCCGTCTTGCCACAACAAATACTCCACCGCCGGCAAGCCACGCGCCGCCACACTTTCGCCGTCTTCCTCACCCACAATCGCTGCTTCTATCCGCGCTGGGCGCGTCGGATGGAAAAAGACTTGCCGCGCACTTTTACGTTGTAGCACCGGCCCAGCCTGTACCCCACCAAGGCGAAACCATGCGGTAGCAGCGTCTTGCCACCGTAAACGAGTCTGTTGCAACTGCGCAGCAGATGGCTGCTGACATAAGGTTTCACTTGCGGTTTGTAATGCTGTGCTTTGGCTAGCAAAGCGTTCTGCCGCAGGAATAAACACTGTCTTCGCTTGGGCCTGCACCAAATCTGCCGCCGTAATCGCCTCGGCTTGCACATATCCAGCAAAAGACAGCGAGACCACCACCCCTAGCCATTGTTTTATTTTTACCATGCCGTTCACACTGCCTTTTCCACAGCCCATGTTTAGAGCGAATTTAAAAATGCCAGCAAAGCATCACGTTCTGCTTTTTTCGCTTGGACAAAACGCTGTTTCGCTGCTTCTGCTTCGCCACCATGCCACAGAATCGCCTCGCTTAAACTACGCGCACGACCATCATGGAGATAAAAAGTATGCCCATTGACATCCGAGAACAAACCAATCCCCCACAGCGGTGGGGTTTTCCATTCGCGGCCCGATGCCTGAAAATCAGGACGACCATCGGCCAATCCTTCACCCATATCATGCAATAACAAGTCGGTATAAGGATGAATGGTTTGGAACGCGGCTTCAGGTAATCCTTTTAAGGCACCAGTGCGATAACTGGGGGTGTGGCAAGTAGCACATTTCATTTCGTTAAATAATTGTTTACCACGCAACACCTGTGGGCTTGTCACATCACGCCGAGCCGGTGGCGCAAGGGTTTGGCTATAAAACACCACTTTACGCAATAAGTCATCGCTGATTTCAGGTTTGCCACCAGAAGGAGCCGCAACACAATCGTCTTGTTTGGCCGTACAGGCTTCTTGTGGGTTCCATTTGTTGGTGATGCCAATGTCACCTAAAAACGCCCCTGCGGTTTGATGAGCAACGCTGCCGGTGTTTGCCTTCCACCCAAAACGGCCCAACACCGTCTTTTGACTAGGCGCATCCCATACCCAGTTAGGACGACCAGAAATACCATCACTGTCGCGATCATCTGGATCGGCTTTTTTCAAAATGTCTTTTTCTGCAATAGCTTCTAACAATCCCAATCCAATCACCTGTGGCGCAATCCGAGGTGAAAGCATGGTATCGGGGTGCAACGAGCCATACCCTAGTTCGGTCAGTTGATAAGTGGGTTTGCGCAGCGAATAACGCTCACCATCAGCAAATTGTCCGCTGATTTCCTGATAATGGATGGCAACTTTACCCTCAGGTTTCACGCCATCGACCGCATCATTATTAAATTGATCGCCGTAAGTTGGTTCGGGTACCACTCCAGCGTGTTTCGATGGTGTACCAGGAATAGAGAGACGGATTAACAAGGCCATCGGTTGCTCGCCTAAATCGACCGGCGGTGCACCACGTCCATCTAAGGCATGACAAGCCGAGCATGAGCGTGCAATAAAATGCGGGCCTAAGCCATCACGCGCAGTAGTCGAAGCCGGCGCTTGAACCCAATTTTTCTTAAAGAAAGAATTGCCCACAGCAAAATCAGTGCGGCGTTCACCGCGTAGATTGGCAAAAGGCAAAGAAAACGCATTTTGTCCCACCTCGTGGACAGTTGTTTCGCCCCCAGACAGTTCCTCTCCAGGTGTCGCCAACCATTGCCCTGCCGCCACCCCAATGCCGGATAGACTCAACCCAGCCAATAACCACCCTAATCGACGCATCTTCATCATTGATTTCCCATCCTCTAAAGCAGCACGCCCCACTGGCAAGCGGGGCGTGTGGTGAGCAGATTTAGGCCAATTTAGCCTTTGACATTTAATCGTTGAATCCCGATAGCTTTTGCCGCTTCAACCATGCTATCTGATTGTTTACGCAATAGCTGTACCACTTTTTGTACGCGACGACGGCCCTCGGTTTCAGCAATTTCACGGTCAAACGGCGCTTGAATGGCATTCACTGCAGCGAGTGTGGCTTCTAAATCGCGGGATAATTTTTCAGCAGCTTGTGGATTGTTGGCATGAACCAACTCTTGCAGTGAAGGCCCTTTGATTTCGGTACCATCAATCCGTTTATATTGACCTAACCAAACATTACGAATCCCCTCGGCATTGGTTACGATGTCGCGGTGGGTGTTGTCAGAAAAGCAAGAATGCTCGTCTTCTTGATCGCGGCTGGCTAATGCAACTTCCATCCGCTCCCCTGCCAGCTCAGCACGTGACAACACGCCCATGCCAACTAGCATTTTACGAACAGCTTGAGGGTCTTTTTCAAAACGGGCACGGTAATTTTTTGCATTCGGCTGCCACGCTTCCACCAAATATTGCACATCCTCAACCAACAACTCAGTCACGGTTTTCAAGTAAGTGCGGCGACGATCGGCATTCGGCGCTTGACCATCGACAAAATCGGTGTAGCTACGATGACCAGGGCCTTCCTTGTTGAAGTCCTGACCCCAGAGCAAAAACTCAATGGCGTGAAAACCGGTTGAAACGTTTTCCTCTCCCCCTTTTTCATTCAGGCTGGCCAGTTTTTGTTTGGTGATTGCCACATTGGGTTTGTTGATGATCCCCGCTTTGGGATTGCCTTTTACGTAATCAATATACGATTCATCCAATGGCCAAGCATTGATTTGCCCTTCAGGGCCCTTGGCATCATCAATCGGGCCGGCATAAAAGCGAAACGCTTCGGTTTGTCCATACGGTTCACGTGCTGCCAACCATGCTTGCTTCGCTTGCTCTAATCCTTCGGCAGAAGGGGCTGCAACGAAAGCATCAATCGCCGTTTGTAATGCTTTGACACGGGTCAACACATCTTGGTAGTTCGCTTCAACTAAGTTTGCATAGTGTTGACTGACTTGAACAGCAGAAGGCGCAGCAAACACAGGCGAAGCAAAGACAAGTGCAGTTGCAACAGCCAATGACAGTTTTTTGAGTAGCATAGAAACTTCCTTAAAGTAGTCTTAGTTTTTGCAAATGATATTCCTTGTCATTTGCAATAGGCAAGTGTCTTTTTGGCGATCGCTAATACAAAAATTCCAACTTGACGCCAAGAGTCTCGATTTCTTAATCTGATAACAGATCAGCTTATTGAGAGTCAGCCACTCATCAGCATTTATACTAGGGGAATTAAAAAATGAAAAAAATTGATGAAAATACAGATAAGACAAAACAAAGTTTGCATGAAAAAATGCAAGCTTTACGGCAGTCGCTGGCCAATAACCCTGCAGAAGCAAAAGCTTTTCTACAGAAAACAGGCATCTTGACTAAATCTGGCAAACTGACAAAACATTACCAATGAAAATGAATTGGTCCATTTACACCTCTTATCCCTCTCATGTATTCGGTTTCCACGGATGCGATGCGACAGTAGGGGAAGCAATTCTTGGTGGGAAAACCACTCATCTTGAGCCAAGCCAAAATGATTATGATTGGCTTGGGCATGGAATTTATTTTTGGGAAGCCAACCCTGCCCGAGCATTGGCTTTTGCTGAAGAACGAGCACTTGGAGGAAAAAACTCCAAAGGGAAAATCAAGCATCCGTTTGTGCTCGGTGCCATTATTGATTTAGGAAAGTGTCTCAACCTGCTCGACAGTCATGCCCTACAAGAGCTGCAAGATGCCTACCAAATTCTGCAAGCCACTGAAAGCGTCTTGCCAAGCAACGGCAAAGCAAAATTATTGCGGAAATTAGATTGCGCAGTGATACAAGCTCTTCACACCTCGCGGCATGAACTACAAGAACCTACCTATCAAACTGTACGTGGCGTTTTTACAGAAGGTGCAGAGGTTTACCCTGGCGCAGGCTTCAATGACAGAGATCATATCCAAATTTGCGTCAGGGATTTGTCATGTATTAAAGGCTATTTCCGGCCAATCCATGATTGAACCTTAGCCGATAGCGGGAGGAGGCAAATCAAAATGCTGATAAGCCAAGGCAGTGGCAACACGACCGCGTGGCGTGCGTTGTAAATAGCCTTGTTGAATTAAATACGGTTCGATCACGTCTTCAATCGTATCGCTTGCCTCACCAATCGCCGCGCCAACATTGTCTAAACCCACTGGCCCACCGGCAAACTTGTGAATAATCGCCTCGAGCAACTTGCGGTCCATCACATCCAAACCTGCGCTATCAACATCCAACATCGACAACGCCGCATCCGCCACCGCCGCACTAACCACCCCATCGGCCCGCACATCGGCAAAATCACGGACTCGCCGCAGCAAACGATTGGCAATACGCGGTGTGCCACGAGACCGGCGAGCGATTTCGTGTGCACCTGCCGCTTCCATTTGCATCTCCAACAGATTGGCAGAGCGCGTCACAATTTGGGTTAATTCATCATGGGTATAAAACTCCAACCGCGCCACAATGCCAAATCGATCCCGCAGTGGGTTGGTTAACATGCCTGCTCGTGTCGTAGCTCCGACCAAAGTAAACGGGGGCAAATCAATTTTGACCGAGCGTGCCGCAGGGCCCTCGCCGATCATAATGTCAATCTGAAAATCTTCTAACGCTGGATATAAAATTTCCTCAACTACCGGCGATAAGCGGTGAATTTCATCGATAAACAGCACATCATTTGGTTCGAGATTGGTCAGTAAAGCAGCTAAATCACCGGCTTTTTCTAATACTGGACCGGAAGTTTGCCGCAAATTCACACCCAGCTCATAGGCAATAATGTGCGCCAAAGTGGTTTTACCGAGGCCAGGGGGACCAAATAGCAACACATGGTCTAACGCTTCACGGCGGCGCTTGGTGGCCTCAATAAAAATTTCTAACTGTTGGCGCGCTTTGCGTTGTCCAACATACTCTTGCAACTGTTTTGGCCGTAATGCCCGTTCTAATACCTCCTCTTGGCGCGATTGAGGGGCGGGACTGATCATGCGTGGGGTTTGGCTGTGTAAAGAATCGGTTTCAATCATTGCAATCATTTCTCGATTTAAGAAAATAAACGCCGCGTACGAGCCGCCGGCATCAATAATAAAAACCCAGCAAAACAGCTCATCGCCAATGCCATCCCGGCCAACACATCACTGATGTAATGCACTCCCAGCAAGGGACGGGTCAACGCGGCCAACACCACCAAAACCAAAAACACTCCCATCACCGGCATCCGTAACCAACGCGGTAATAACGGCCAGAGTCCATAGGCAAACAAGGCTAATAACAAAGTCGTTGCTGTAGCATGGCCACTGGGGAAAGCGCTGCCACTGGTTGAAATCGCCACCTCTAATGCCGGTCTGGGCCGATCAAATGCGACTTTCAACAGGAAATTGATTAACCAACCGGCACTTAATAACGCCGGTGGTGCCCACCAAACGCCGCGTTGTTGTTTTGCCAACCACACCCCGAGCAACAAAGCTAACACAATCGAGATCAGCGCCCGCCCCAACCAATCGATGGTGAGGGCAAAGTACCAAGCAAAGGTAGCGGTTGTGCCCTCGCGCCAGTTGACCCACTGCATGCCCCATTGATCGATTTGCAGCAACCAAGGTTTTTGACCTTGCCATGCTAGCGCCAGCCATGCCAACGATAACACCCCACCCAACAACATCGCTCCACACCACCACCAACGCGATTGTTGCCCTTGCCGATCGGAATAAAAAGACCACGTTGCCATAAGTTAGAGCTTTGCTAATTGTTTAAGGGCCAAACGGATACCTGTACCCACTTCGATGTCGGCTGGTAACGTCTCTACCACTGCCATTGCGGGTTTTTCTTGATAACCTAGGGCGATCAGTGCTTGCACAATATCGCTGTGGGCGCTGGCCAGCAGGGAAGTCGGTATGGTGTCGGCGGAAGTCAGTTTGCCACGCAATTCTAGAATCAAACGCTCAGCGGTTTTTTTACCGACACCGGGGACAGAGGACAGCCGTTTGACATCATCCGTTGCTAAGGCTTGAGCCAGTTCTTGTTGTGAGAGCGTCGAGAGAATGGCCAGCGCCATCTTGGCACCAATGCCCGAAACTTTAATCAGTTGGCGAAAAGTGGCACGCTCAGCCGCCGTGAGAAAACCAAATAACAAATGGGCATCTTCTCGAATCACCAGATGGGTATGCAGTGTGACGACCTCTCCCAAGGCAGGTAACTGTTCAAAACAGCGTAACGGCACGTCAATTTCATAGCCCACCCCTTGCACATCTAATACTATCTGCGGTGCGTGTTTTTCTAATAACACACCGTGTAAACGTCCTATCATGACAACCTTTTCAAATCGGAAAAAAGACGTGCAGCCACAGCCCCAATGCTAACAATAACGGGGAAAGATGGGTTGCCAACAACGTCGCGATAATCGCAGGGCGTAATGCCTGTGGTTGTGCAGCATGGCGCAGTAATTGCTGCCACGCAAAGAGAGATAAAGGTAGCGGTAGCGCAGCCAAACCAGTCCATACCGGCAATATCTGGTACAGGATAGCCGATAACAAGATGGCGTAGGCAATGGCGACTAATACACCATACCCCGCCGCTGCTACCGCCAGCGGCAACCGCACCACCCAATGCCGCTTGCCGGCCAATCGATCTGCCTCACGGTCGGGGAATTGATTGAGATAGAGCAACACCATCGCCAAACCGCCGAAGCTACTGCCTGCCGCCAAGACGGTAGGTGATAACGGCGCACCCGCCACCCAAGCACAGCCCATCGGCAACAGAGCAAACCCTAACCACACACACAGTTCGCCAAAGCCACGGCTGTTCAAGCGCAAAGGCGGCATAGAATAGGCCCAAGCCAGTCCAGCACCAATCAGCCCCCACAGCACCACGCCGCTGCCACGTTGCCACCACAAATAAACACCGATTGCCGTTGCCGCCAACAGTAAACCACCACCAAACAGCGTCATCTGTTGTATGGTCAACACTTGATTTTGAATAAAGCGGCTGCCTCCGGTGAATGGAAATAAGCGGCGCTCATTGGCAGAATCGGTGCCGTTATGGGCATCTGCTACGTCGTTAATCACATTAGCCGCTGCATGTAACAACATCGCGCCAAGCATTGCCCACAGCAATAAAACAAAGTCGGTGGCATGGTGAAACTGTGCCAAAGCTGCACCGAGGACGCAGGCCACCACCGTCAGCGTCAGAAAAGCTGGGCGCGTTGCAGCCCAGTAACGGGATAGCGGATGTGAAAAATGCTGCGGCAAGGGTTCTTGTAATGGTACCGCGCTCATACCCAACGCCCTCCTTTGACGGTTAACCCACGCGGCACCCGCGCTGCCATGGTTCGGTGGTTGGCATGACACAAGGCCACCGCTAAGGCATCGGCAGCATCGGCCTGTGGGGTACCTGATAAACGCAAATGATGCACCACCATCGCCTGCACCTGTTCTTTTGCGGCTTTGCCATGCCCAACCACCGATTGTTTGACCTGTAGCGCGGTGTATTCATGAATTGGCAAACTCGCTAAGACCAAGGCCGACAACACCGCCCCCCGCGCCTGTCCCAACATCAAGGTCGCCGCAGGGTTGACGTTGACGAATACCTGTTCCACCGCCGCTTCATGTGGGGCATACAGCATCACCACTTCGCTTAACCCATCTAACAACACCTTGATCCGCTCCGGCAAGGTGGCACCTTGCGGCGTACGGATACACCCCGAGGCAACATAGCGGCGTTCTTGGCCGTATAAGTCGATCACCCCAAAGCCAGTCAGACGGCTGCCGGGGTCGATGCCCAAAACCCGAACAGCACTTACTGCCATGTGCTTGCCAATTGTTCGGCCTGTTGCAGGCGTTCTACTGTGCCAACATCCAACCACGGGCCAGCAAAATATTCTCCCGACACCCGACCTTGTGCCATCGCTTGCCGCAAGTAGGGTGCTAACTTAGCACGCTGCCCTGCGGACACTGGCGCAAACAAATGGGGATGGTAAAGACCGATACCACTAAAGGTTAACTCGGGTTGATCGGCCACCAAGCCTTGTGCTGTGAGGGAAAAATCCCCTTCAGGGTGATGAGTCGGGTTATCCACTAACACCAAATGAGCAAGCCGTTCCACCGGCCATGCTGCCAGTTGTGGCAAGAGAGTAGCAAAAGGAAAACCGGTGCAGATATCACCATTCACCACTAAAAAAGGTTGTTCACCCAACAGTGGCAGTGCGGTAGCAATCCCCCCTGCGGTTTCTAACCCATCGGCCCCCTCGTGTGAGTAAGCAATGTCGATACCCCAAGTTTGACCATTACCGAGTGCCTGCGGCAACTGCGCGCCTAACCAAGCGGTGTTAATCACCACCTCACGCACCCCTGCTGCCGCCAACGCTTCAAGGTGCCAAACAATCAACGGTTTGCCAGCCACTTTCAGCAACGGTTTAGGGGTATGGTCGGTGAGAGGGCGCATTCTTTCACCGCGCCCAGCCGCCAAAATCATCGCCCGCATCAGAAGGTGTACCCAACTTGTTCTTCAATCCCTGCCAGATCACGCACCAGAGCACCCAAGGGGCGCAATTCTTCGTAACGATTGCAGGTTTTGCGGATGTAATCGAGGAAGCGGGGGATTTCGGCCAAGTATTTGCTCTTGCCATCGCGGTAATGCAGACGAGCAAAGATACCGGCGACTTTCAAATGACGCTGCACACCCATCCACTCGAAATCACGCCAAAACTCATCAATCTGTTCTGGCACAGGTAAACCGGCTTTGCGAGCTTGTTCCCAATAACGCACCACACAATCCAACACCAATTCATCATCAAAACCGATGAAAGCATCACGGGTTAGAGACAGAATGTCATAGCTAATTGGGCCAACTACGGCATCTTGGAAATCCAACACCCCCGGGTTATGTTCGGCAGTCAGCATCAAATTGCGAACCGTGAAATCACGATGCACCGGCACCGCCGCTTGTTGGGTGATATTGGCCAACAAAATCGCAATACCGTCTTCCCATACTTGCTGTTCTTGTACTGTCAAAGGACGGTTGAGGTGTTTGGCAGCAAACCATTCGGGGAATAGCATCACCTCACGGCGCAATAAGGCCTCATCATAGGGAGGAAGTTGACTGCCATCCGCTTGTTGTAATGCCACCAAACTCTCAATTGCGTGGCCCAATAACAGGCGCACCTGTGGCAAGGCAGGATTGTTAAACGGGATGAAGCCGGCAAAGGGTGCGAAAACATCAAGATAGGTTTGTGAACCAAAGTCTTCGAGTAACAAGAACCCTTGCTCCAGCGATTGCGCTTGAATGCGTGGTGTATTCACTCCTGCGGCACGCAATAATTCAGCAATTCGCACAAATGGGCGACAATCTTCATGTTCAGGTGGCGCATCCATCACAATAAAACTGTTACCTTGTGGCAAGCTAACACGGTGATAGCTGCGAAAACTGGCATCACTCGAAGCAGGGGCCACGGTAAAATCAGTATGACCAAGAACAGAAACTAACCAAGTTTGCATCAAAGAGGTACGAGACATGGGTGCTTTCGTTGCGAGAAGAAAGGATTTATGCGATTTTATCCGCCTTTGATTTTTGCCGCACGGCATCTACACCAGATTGCGTCCTATCCTATGCCCCGTCTCCGCCCTGTTGTGCTTGCCGTCTGTACGGCATTTTTACTGCCCGTGTCTGTTTATGCTGATGATCCGGTGCTTGTCACCGCGCCGCCAGCTGTCGATGGACAAGTCACCGTTGAAGCCGATCATATTGAAGGGGTGGTAGAACAACGACTCCATGCCAAAGGTCAGGTGAAAATCCAACGAGGGCAAGAACAGGTAGAGGCCGATTGGCTCGATTACTACCAAAATCGACAACGCGTGGTTGCCGGCGACCGAGTGCGCATCGAGCGCAACGGCGATGTGCTCACGGGGACGACCTTAGATTACGTGTTTGATCCTGCGGCAGAACAAGGCGTGCTGCATCAAGCTGATATCCGTGTCAGTGAGCGCAAATTGCGTGCTGATGCTGCGGTAGCGCGCTTGTATGGACAAAAACGCTATGGGCTAGAACAAGCCCGTGTGACCACCTGTGCCCCCGGCAATGATGATTGGTATATCCGAGCGCGACAGATTGATGTCGATTATCAAGCCAATGTCGGGGTGGCACGCGATGGGGTGCTGGAGTTTCATGGCGTGCCGATTCTGTATTCGCCTTATCTGGATTTCCCTGTGAATGGCAACCGGAAAAGTGGTTTCTTAGCCCCAACCTTCGCTTCACGCAGCGATGCTGGTGCGGATTTCCGCCTGCCGTACTACTTTAATTTGGCACCCAATTACGACCTGACGCTGGCACCACGGATTCTGTCGCGGCGCGGTTTGATGTTGGGTGGCGAGTTCCGCTACCTTCAGCCCGATTACAAAGGCTTTATTTCTGGTGAATATCTGCCAGACGACCAGCTTTCTCAGCAAGATCGCTATGCCCTGCGTTTTGAACATGAGCAAAAACTGCGTTCGGATTTATTGTTCAGTGCGCGGGTCAACTACGCTTCAGATGATGACTATTTCCGTGACTTCGGTAATCGTGCCAGTCTGGCCGACAATGTGAACTTGGTGCGCGAAGCGGTGTTAACGTGGTTACCTGAGTTTGGTGTGGGTCAACTGCGTATTCAACGCTATCAAACCCTGCAAGATCGCATGGCAAAGATTGATGCACCGTATTCGCGGCTGCCACAGATCACCTTTTCGACCGCACAAAGCTTGCCCTATGGTTTTGAGCTGAGCTTTAACAGTGAATATGTCGATTTTGCCCACGATACCAAACAAGAAGGGCGGCGGCTGACCTTCCAGCCCAGCATCAGCCTACCATTACGCACCAGCTATGCTCATCTGATTCCTAAACTCAGTCTGAACTATCGCCATTACCAACTGGATCGCTTCCAACAACAAGCAGCCAGAGATAAGAGTTTTTTCACCCCGACTTTCTCGCTAGATGCTGGCTTACAACTTGAACGTGAGGCGACTTTCTTTGGTGATTCTGCCATTCAAACCTTAGAGCCGCGATTACTGTATGTACGCACACCGTACCGCAATCAAGACATGTTGCCGTTATTTGATACCACGGAAAATAGCTTCGATTTTGCACAGATGTTCGCCGAAAATCGTTTTTCTGGTGGCGATCGATTAAGTGATGCCAACACCCTCACCGCCGCACTCACCACACGGTTTATTGACCAAAACAGTGGTGTGGAGCGTTTCCGCCTTGGTATTGGTCAACGCTATGTGTTCAGCGATCAAAAAGTGACTTTGACGGGGTTACCAGATGAACGCAAACGCTCTGACTTTTTAGCCAGCGTTGGTGGTCAGATTTTCCGCCACACTACACTGCAAGCCACCTATCAATACAACACCGAATTGCGAAAAACTGAACGCTACGCAATCGATTTGCGCTATCAACCTGCTGCCGGTAAAACCGTATCCGCCCGCTATCGCTATGGGCGCAATGAATTGTTCTTCAATACCCAAACCCGCGATACCCTGCGCCAGCTCGACATTGCAGCGCAATGGCCAGTGGCTCGCAATTGGTATGTGGTTGCCCGTGAAAACTACTCACTACGTGATAAACGCTCGCTAGAACATTTGCTGGGGGTGGAATACCACGCTGATTGCTGGGCAATCCGTGCGGTGGGTCAACGCTATGTCAGTGGTGTTAACCAATCTTCTAACGGTGTCTTCTTACAACTCGAACTTAACGAGCTAGGCGGTTTAGGCTCTAATCCTTTAGAAACTCTGCGCTTAGCCATTCCCGGTTACAGCAAAATCAATGAACCCGAAGGGCTCGCACCATGATTACCACTCGTCTTTCTACGCTTTGCCTTGCTTTATGTCTCTCTGCCAGTGTTTGGGCAGCACAACCCCAGCCGGTACGAACCGTTGACCGGATTATTGCCGTGGTCAATAAAAGCGTGATTACAGAACGCGGCTTAAACGATCGTGTTTTACAAGCAAAACAAAATTTACAGCGACAAAATGTGCCAGCACCGGCAGACAACCAATTACGGGCACAGGTGTTGGAACGCATGATCAGCGAAGAAGCGCAAATGCAGTATGCCTATAACAATGGCGTGCGCTTAGATGAACAAGAGCTGGAACAAACCGTCGACCGCCTCGCCGCAGCCAATCAACTCAGCCCCGAGGCATTTCGGCAAAAACTGAAACAACAAGGCATTAACTATCAAACATTCCGTGAAGATGTGCGCCGTGAAGTCATTATGCAACGCCTACGCGAACGCGAAATTGATAGCAAGGTGAATATCAGCGATTCGGAAGTCGATGCTTTCCTCAACAGTGCCGTCAACGTAGGCCGCAGCGAATATCGTTTAGCACATATTTTGATTGCAGTCCCTGAAACGGCCACCCCAGCTCAAGTCGAACAAAAAGCCAAACGGGCAGAAGAAGCCGCCAACCGCCTCAAACAAGGGGCAAACTTCGCCCAAGTTGCCGCCAGTTATTCTGATGCGTCAGATGGTCTCTCTGGCGGTGAACTCGGTTGGCGACCGGCTTCACGATTACCACCACCGTTTGTTGAGGTGTTGAACACGCTAGAACGCAACCAAACCAGCCGTGTGTTACGTTCGGCCTCTGGTTTTCATATTTTCAAATTATTGGATAAGCGCAGCCGTGGTGAAGCACAGTTAGTCGAGCAGGTACACGCCCGCCATATTCTGATTAAAGTCAGCGATAGCGTTGGAGATAAAGAAGCCAAACAACGCTTGGATGAAGTGCAACAGCGTTTGGCACAGGGCATGAGTTTTGTCGAAGCAGCACGCCGTTATTCTGAAGATGGCAGCGCCTCACGCGGTGGTGATTTGGGTTGGCTCAGCCCAGGTGATACCGTGCCTGAGTTTGAAAAAGTGATGTATAGCTTGGCCCCCAATAAAATCAGTGCACCGGTACGGTCGATGTTTGGTTGGCATTTAATCGAAGTCATTGAAAAACGTCGCCAAGATTTGGGTTCTGAACGGGAACGGGCACAAATTCGCCAAGAATTAAAAGCGCGCAAAGCCGAACAGCAATACCAAGATTGGCAACGCCAACTGCGCGATTCGACCTATATCGAAAACCATTTGAACGACGAAACGAACTAATGAACCACGCATGGCTTGCAATCACAGCAGGAGAGCCGGCAGGGATTGGCCCTGACCTGCTGTTACAACTGGTTCGCCATCCCGCCGCCGCGCATTCAGTGTTGTTGGCTGATACCGAGGTGTTGTCGGCACGCGCGGCGCAACTCGGACAAACAGTGCACTGGATGCCGTGGACGGAGGCCGCCGAACCACAGGCGCTGCCAGACAATCACCTGTGGGTGGCGCATCATCCAGTTGCAGCGCCAGTGATAGCAGGCCAGCTCAACCGCGCCAACGCCAGCCATGTGTTAGCTCTGTTGGAAAGCGCGTGTGCAGGGTGTCTCAGTGGCCGCTTTGCTGCCATGGTAACGGCGCCGGTTCACAAAGGCGTTATTAACGATGCCGGCGTGCCTTTCAGTGGTCATACCGAATGGCTGGCCGAGCGCACAGGCACACCGCTGGTGGTAATGATGTTGGTTGGCCGCGGCATGCGCGTGGCGCTGGCCACCACCCATCTACCGCTACGGGCAGTGGCAGATGCCATTACACCGGAGGGATTAGCGCAGGTACTTCGCATTACCTATGCTGATTTACAGCAAAAATTTGGCATCCGCCAACCACGATTGTTAGTTGCAGGCTTGAATCCACATGCAGGAGAAGGCGGCCATTTAGGCCGCGAAGAGCTTGATGTCATCATACCGGTGTTAACCCAACTGCGGCAGGAAGGGATGGACTTGGTGGGCCCTTTACCAGCAGATACCCTGTTTCAAGAAAAATACTTGCAACAAGCCGATGCCGTGTTAGCGATGTATCACGATCAGGGATTACCGGTGTTAAAACATGCCAGCTTTGGGC
Organism: Aquaspirillum serpens DSM 68; assembly: GCF_000420525.1. Classification (GTDB taxonomy): domain Bacteria; phylum Pseudomonadota; class Gammaproteobacteria; order Burkholderiales; family Aquaspirillaceae; genus Aquaspirillum; species Aquaspirillum serpens. Next base: position 7,512 of record NZ_ATVC01000048.1, on the reverse strand, counting down.
AAGGGGTGAACATCACATTAGGGCTGCCGATTATTCGCACATCAGTGGATCATGGCACCGCCCTCGATTTGGCAGGACGCGGCGAAGCCGAAGCTGGCAGTTTGTGGGCAGCGGTCGATTTGGCATGGCAATTAGTGAAACAACGACAATAGCAGTTAAATTCTCATTAAATTTAATATATTTCCACTTTTATAAACTTCATTTGCGGATAAGCAAGGACCCAGTATCATTAACTGTATTTTTTAGGTATTGTCGATACAATCTCATACTCTTGTTTAACTGATTAGCCTTCTAACGCAAAGCTCGACGATCATGCTAGATAATGATACCGCCTTGGTTATCGATGATTCCCACGCCACACGTAAAGCCGTGTGTAGCATTCTGCGTGAGCAATTACATTGCCAACAGATTTTAGAAGCAGAAGACGGCCAAATAGGGTTAGCCCTGCTGCGCAATCACCATGAACGGGTCGATTGGATTTTTTGCGATTGGGACATGCCTCGCATGAATGGAGATGAAGTATTAACGGCGGTGCGCTCCGACCCCAATACCGCACACTTGCCCTTTATTATGATCACCACCCGTTCTGACCGTGACTCCTTGGTCTCAGCGGTTCAGCTTGGGGTATCGGCCTATATTGTTAAGCCGTTTAATGCCAAGACGGTCATCGATAAAGTAACAAAGTTGCACAGCAAGATGGACCGCCGCAATGCCGATCGTGTCCAAACTGTCAGTGAATTGCCATTGACTTTGCACTTTGCCGACAATCGCGACCTCGAAGCAGCGATGCTCGATATTTCGCTCTCTGGCATGTTGACGATGGTATCGGCGGAACAAGCGCGTGGCATTTGTGTGTTTGATGATGGTGAAGCCAAAATTGAAACCAAGCTTGCCGAGCGAGAAAAACTGCTTTTACCCATACAAATCATTCGTTTAGAAGCCGACCCGATGGCACCGGGGAAAACCAATATGATCCGTATTGCCCTGCGCTTTCGGCCCATGGAAAAGGAAATTCGCACTCATCTGGCCGATTTTATTGAGCATTTAGCGCGGGAATGAACGGTTTTCACACTGCAACGCAGCAAGATTGGGGTAACATCGCGGTTTTCTGCTTTTTGCCTGTACGGATATGACCGCGACTCTCCCAGTGCAACGCCTCCGCGAAATACCTTATAACTACACTTCCTTCTCCGACCGAGAAATCGTCGTTCGTCTGTTAGGCGAAGAGATGTGGTCCCTGCTCAATAGCTTACGCAGTGAACGCCGCACCGGTCGTTCAGCGCGGATGTTGTTTGAAGTGCTGGGAGATATTTGGGTTGTCGAGCGCAACCCTTACTTGCAAGATGATCTACTGGAAAACCGTGCCCGCTTAGATGCGTTGGTTCAAGCCATGGGTCATCGTTTAACAGAAATTGCCAAACGCCGCAGCGGTAACGACCGCGTTCATGCTCTACTCGCTGCCGCCGAACAAGCCGTTGTCAACTTTGCCCGCCGTTTTGATGAAACGGCACAACTGCGGCAAAAAGTGCTCACCCGCATGGGTTCGCTGACCCGCCGCGATAATATCTGTTTCGATGGCCTAGCCCGTGTCTCGCACGCCACTGATGCCACCGACTGGCGGATTGAATTTCCATTCGTGGTGTTAAATCCCGATAACGAAGCGGAAATTGCCCCCTTAGTTGCCGCCTGTATTGAACTTGGCCTCACCATTATCCCGCGAGGCGGCGGCACCTGTTATACCGGTGGTGCTATTCCACTTACGCCCTATTCTGCCGTGATTAACACGGAAAAACTCGATCAACACCAAGGGGTGGAATATATCGAGTTACCCGGCTTAACCGGCACCCACGCCACTATTCAGTGTGGCGCTGGGGTGGTCACAGCACGAGTATCGGAAACCGCCGGTGCCAATGGTTTAGTGTTTGCGGTTGATCCGACTTCCGCTGAAGCCTCCTGTATTGGCGGCAATGTCGCCATGAATGCCGGTGGTAAGAAAGCGGTGTTATGGGGTACTGCCCTAGACAACCTTGCCTCGTGGAAAATGGTTGATCCCGATGGCAACTGGCTATTTATCGAACGAGTTGGCCACAACTACGGCAAAATTCATGATGTAGATGTAGCACAGTTCCGCATCACACGGTTTAGCCCCGATGGTCAAACGCAACTGAGCCAACAGACGTTAGACATCCCCGGCGCCTCGTTCCGTAAAGTCGGGTTGGGCAAAGATGTCACCGATAAATTCTTATCTGGTCTCCCTGGCGTACAAAAAGAAGGCACCGATGGCATTATCACCAGTGCCCGCTTTGTCCTCCATCGGATGCCAAAACACACTCGTACCGTGTGCCTAGAATTTTTTGGTACGGTCGCGCAAGCCACGCCAGCCATTGTTGAAATCACCGATTTGTTTAAGCCCGAAGGCGCAGGTACTGCCGTTGGGGTGAAATTAGCCGGTTTGGAACATTTAGATTGGCGCTATGTTCGGGCAGTGGGTTATGCCACCAAAGCCAAATCGAAGGGCCGCCCCAAAATGGTATTGATCGCCGATATTGTGTCGGATGATGAAAATGCCGTGGGTGAAATGGCCAGCCAAATTGTACGTTTGGCTAATGCACGGGCCGGTGAGGGCTTTATTGCCGTTACCCCCGAAGCACGCAAAAAATTCTGGCTCGACCGCAGCCGCACTGCCGCCATTGCCCGCCATACCAATGCCTTCAAAATCAATGAAGATGTGGTGATTCCACTGCCACGGCTGGGGGATTATTCGGATGGGATTGAGCGCATCAATATCGAGCTATCGATCAGCAATAAAATCAAACTGCTTGAACAACTGACGGCTTTCTTCCATGGCAGGTTGCCAGTGGATAAATTGGGCTCGAATCTACCTTCCACTGAGTTAATCGGTGATCGCCGTAATAGTGCTTTGGAATTGATCGAAGCGGTGCGCGAGCGGTGGCAATGGATTTTGCAAGGCTTAGATCAACCATTTAGCGAATACCGCACACGCTATCCGGAAGCGCCACTAGAAAACGTCACCCCACCAGAACCGCCACAAACGGTATTCCACGCCTTGCGTGATTTTCTGTTGCGGGTCAGTTGGAAGCATGAGCTGTTGGCTGACTTAGAATCGATGTTTGGTGGCAAAACCGATGCGCCGATTATGGAAGCCATCCGTGCCATTCATCAACGTGTTCTGCGTGGGCGGGTATTTGTCGCATTGCACATGCACGCCGGCGATGGCAATGTCCACACCAATATTCCGGTCAACTCTGACGATTACGACATGCTCCAAACCGCCCACCGCGCCGTGGAACGGATTATGGTGTTGGCACGTGGGCTGAATGGCGTGATCTCAGGCGAACATGGAATTGGCATTACCAAGCTTGAATTCCTCACCGATGACGAGCTGGCCCCATTTATCGAATATAAAAAACGGATTGACCCGAACGGACACTTTAATAAAGGCAAGCTGCATCGTGGGGCAGATTTAAGCAATGCCTATACCCCTTCGTTTGAACTGTTGGGGGCAGAGTCACTGATTTTGGAGCAATCCGACCTTGGGCATATTTCCCATTCGGTGAAAGACTGTTTGCGTTGCGGTAAATGTAAACCGGTGTGTTCCACTCACGTCCCTCGTGCCAACTTGCTCTATTCACCACGCAATAAAATTTTAGGTGTGGGTCTGTTAACCGAGGCGTTCTTGTATGAAGAACAAACCCGTCGTGGCGTGAGCTTTAAACACTTCGATGAACTGGCTGATGTGGCGGACCACTGCACTGTGTGTCATAAGTGTGTCAACCCTTGCCCAGTGAAAATCGACTTTGGTGATGTGTCGATGGCTATGCGCAATTTCTTGCGCAAAACCGGCAAGCGTAAATTCAATCTCGGCACGGCAGCGGCGATGGCATTCCTGAATGCAAAAGATCCTTCAACGATTAAGGTCTTGCGTAAAGGGGTGATTGAACTTGGCTATAAAGCACAACGCTTTGGCCATGAAGTCGCCAAAAAAGCAGGGTTGGCACAACAACAAACACAAACCCCACCTGCCACCGTCGGTAAATTGCCAGTAAAAGCGCAGGTGATTCAATTTATCAATCGCCCGATGCCCGGTAATTTACCGAAGAAAACAGCACGCGCTTTATTGGATATTGAGGACAGCAATATCGTCCCAGTGATTCGTAATCCACAAATCGCCAACGAGGACAGCGAAGCGGTGTTCTACTTCCCAGGCTGTGGCTCGGAGCGTTTGTTCTCACAAGTCGGCCTCGCCACACAAGCCATGCTGTGGCATGTTGGCGCACAAACGGTATTGCCACCGGGCTATTTGTGCTGCGGTTATCCACAAAATGCCAGCGGACAAGCCGATAAAGGTGAAAAAATCACCATCGAAAACCGTGTGCTGTTCCATCGTGTGGCCAATACCTTAAATTATCTCGATATCAAAACCGTGGTGGTCAGCTGTGGCACCTGTTATGACCAGCTAGCAAAATATGAATTTGAGCAAATTTTCCCCGGTTGTCGAATTGTTGATATTCACGAATATCTGATGGAAAAAGGGGTGAAATTGGAAGGGGTGAATGGGGTGAAATATCTCTATCACGATCCTTGCCACACACCGATGAAACAACAATCGCCAATTAAAACCGTACAGGCTTTGGTCGGTGCCGAGGCGGTGCTGTCTGACCGGTGCTGTGGGGAATCGGGAACCTTAGCAGCAACACGGCCTGATGTATCGAATCAAGTGCGTTTCCGCAAAGCAGAGGAAATTCAAAAAGGTCTGGCGACCTTGGCCCCAGCTGCCACCGAGCAAGTTAAAATCTTGACCTCGTGCCCTTCCTGTTTGCAAGGTCTTAATCGCTATGGCCCCGAATCGGGGACAGAAGCCGATTACATCGTGATCGAACTGGCACGGCATGTATTGGGCGAAAATTGGTTGCCGTCTTACATTGAGAAGGCACGTCAAGGGGGAATTGAGCGTGTGTTGTTATAAGGAAAGTTGGCCATGCCTATGAACCCACCTGAATTACTGGAATGGCTACGCGATTTTCAAGGCATCATCGGTGCCTTGTTCGGTAGCACGCTGACTTATTATGTGTTGCGAGGGTTTTCTCGGCGAGAGGAACAACGCGCAAAACGGGAAGCGTGGCTGGTTATTGTGGGTGAATTGGCATCGTACTCTACCTTTGCCGAGGCGCTGTTAGGCCCACAGCGCACCTCGCGTAATTCTGGTGAATTAGCTAAGGCCATCCACAGCATTTTACGGATGGCACCGGTGCAAACCTTTCATGAAAGCAGCTTTGCCGCACTCATGTTGGAACAACCGGCGGTTTGCCGTGAATTACAACGCTTTTTGCTGAAAGTCCGTGCCACATCAAGCTTGGCCGACACCTTGCGCTATGAAATTGTCGCCATGGCTAACCCAGAGAAACCGCCTAATATCGACCGCTGTGCTGGTTTATTAGAAGCCCTGATTGTGCAATATCGTGAAACCGGCGCGCTCGCCACCGAGGTCATTCGGTTGATTGATAAAGTGGTGTTTAAAGGGAAATTAGGCGACCCTGTGGCACATATCCCAGCCAGCCACATCATGCAGCAACAGTTGGTAACTCAGAAGGGGTAATGTGATGTCAACCACGTGTCCGCTTTGCCACACCACCGGTGGTGAATTGTTGTTTCAAGATGAAAAACTGCGTGTGGTCTGGGTGATGGATGAACCAGACTACCCGTGGTTTGTGCGGGTGATCTGGCAGCAGCATGTGGCCGAGATGACTGATTTATCGCAAGAAGATCGTGATTATTTACTGAGTTGGGTGTGGAAGGTGGAACAGGCGATGCGCACAGTCGCCACGCCGGACAAAATTAACTTAGCCAGCTTGGGGAATATGGTGCCGCATTTGCATTGGCATATCATCGCCCGCTATCAAACCGATCGCCACTTCCCCGCCCCCATCTGGGCCCCCGCCCCAGACCGTCCCTATCAACGTCCAACCATCGATGCCGCTACGCGAGAAGCATTTACTCACTTTATTGATGCTAAAAAACCATTAGCATAGTGGATGGACACACACTACACGCCCCCAATGTTTATTTACTACGCACTAGGCGGCAATTTCTTGACGTTGAAAGAGCTTACGCTGTCGCGTAATTCTTCTGCTACGGCGCGGATTTCGGTTGCCAAGGTTAACGACTGTTTTACCAACTCATCATTAGCCTGTGCGCTGAGCGCGACTTCTTCTACCTGTTGGCCGATTAAATCGGTTGCGGCTAATTGGGCATTGATCGCCTGTGCAATTTCTTGCACCGCTTGTGCCACTTGTTCCGAAGAATGCGTAATACGGCTAATCGCCTCGCCAGCATCCCCCGCCACATCCACACTTTGCCCCACCTGAGTGACCAAACTACGCATACTCAATAACGCAGAGTCTTTACTTTGCGCCATGTCGGCAATCATATTTTGGATTTCATTGGTGGATGTCGCGGTACGCTCGGCCAATTTGCGAACCTCATCCGCCACCACCGCAAAACCCCGTCCTTGCTCCCCTGCCCGTGCAGCCTCAATCGCTGCATTCAACGCTAACAAATTGGTTTGTTCGGCAATTTCTTTAATCACATTTGCAATGCCAGCAATACGGTCGGTTTGTTGTCCCAAATTATTAATATCAGAAGAAGTTACCTGAATCACCTCGGACATCCGGCGCATATCTTGTACCGTCCGAATCATCACCTGACCACTTTCCCTCGCTTCGCTGGCGGAGGTTTTAGACAAGGTTTCACCACGCACGGCAAACGAGGCAACCGTATTAAAGCTATCAGTGAGATGTTTCACTTCGCTGCTAATCCGTTGGGCAGATTCACTTTGCCGCGCAGAATGTTCGGCGACAGTTTGTGAGGCGTGGTGTAACGAGGCACAGTTATCGTGTACCGTCACCGCATGTTCAGCAATGCCACGCATCAAGCGGCGGAATTTGGTTTGCATTTCCACCACTGAATTAAACAGCTTGCTATGTGCCTGAGCGCCTTCAATCTCAATTTGCGCCGCCAAATCACCATTTGACATCACTTGCGCCAACATCGACACCGCCGCGCTTTCAATCGCCTCTTGCCGCATGCGAATCGACATCACCACTAACATGGCGGTTTCCAACACCACAAACAGGGCATGAATCGACACCGTCCAAAATTGGGTGCCTTCGGGATAAGCCCAAACGGGGAATTGCTGGGCCTCTAGCCAAAAGAACACCAGATGATGAACAGCAATCAACACCGCCGCCACCACAATCGGTAACCAATCACGTTGACTTCCTCCCCGCCCTAAAGAGCGGGGATTCCTTCTGCAAGACGGCGAAGTCCCGCCGCGAGAATGTTTTTTGCAGCATTGGTATCGCGGTCATGTACTGCACCGCAGTTGCTGCAAATCCATTCTCTTATTCGCAAACTTGCCCTACCTTTCGGACTGCTGTTGGGGATTTCTCCGCAGCACGAGCATGTTTGGGTTGAAAACGCTTCGTTGATTTC
>NZ_ATVC01000047.1 GCF_000420525.1 Aquaspirillum serpens DSM 68 | reverse complement strand
CCCAGTTCGCCTGTGAAGTGAGTGGTGCCGTAATGCCGCCAGCAGCAGGAACCCACCGAAGCGACTTTGGCCTGTGTCTAGACCAAAGCGCCGTAGGAATCCCCGCTCTTTAGGGCGGGGAGGATGTCAATGTTGCTGGCTGCTAGATGTTGCGGCAGTGGTGGCTTCGCTATGTAACAGCTTCGGCACAACCAGCGACAACACAACGCCTAAAATGCCGGTCAATAACAAGGTTTGTAAGACGGTGATACCGCGTTGTTTGACCAGATGCGGTGATGACTGCATAAAAAACACTCCAAAAATCAATGACAGGTTGGCGAATTGTGGTCAGGCATGGGGCGAAATAGCTGTGTGCAATCTTCCTCATCGAACACATAACGCTGGTGGCAATAATCGCAGATAATCTCAACGCTGCCTTGTTCTTGCACAATATCGCTCACTTCGGCTGCCCCCATCATTTGCAACATCCCACCGACACGCTCACGGCTACACGAACAACCGAAAGCTTGCTCTTCCACTTTAAGCACTTGCAATTGTTCTTCATGGAACAAGCGATGGCGTAGCAAATCGGGGTCGGTTGCCAATAACTCAGGAGCGTGTAGCGTACCGGCTAAGGCACATAAACGATGCCAATCTTCGGCCTCACCATGTCCCTCCGGTAGACGTTGCAATAACAGACCACAGGCAACCTCGGTATCACATGCCAACCACAAGCGACTTTCAAGCTGCTCCGAGCGTTGCATATAGCCTTGCAGCATCTCCGCAACACTATCACCCTCTAATGCCACAATGCCCTGATAGGGAGGCGTACCGTTCTTTGGGTCGAGAATCAACACAAACTGACCTTGACCCAACAGCTCAGTTAAACCTGCGGCTGTAGGTAAATCGCCTTCCCATTTTGCTGTGGCGCGCAAAGTACGATCCGCATTCCACTCCACCACCAAGAGTTTCAGCGCACCTTTGCCCTGTAGCTGTAACACTAAGCTGCCATCAAATTTCAGCATCGAGCCAAGCAGCGCGCTGGCTGCGAGTAATTCCCCCAATGGCTGTCGCAACACGTCAGGGTAATCACGCCGTTGTAAAATGGTCTGCCAAGTGTTTTGCAAGCGAACTTGGGCACCACGCGCCGGCGCACTATCAAATAAAAAGCGGAAAAGTTTATCGTTTTGCATTAGGTTTCATCCTCTGCCAGCGCGGCATTGCACGAGTACAAAGTCATTGGCAAACTGCTGGCAATATCAAATTCTGCGCCAGCTTTTACCCCAAGCTGGGCAATTTCGGCCGCAGTCATCGCGCTGTCGTAGCTGGCATACATGGCACCAAGCGCAAAATCTCGCCCTGAACCAATCGCCCAAAACCGATGATATTCATAGACTTCACGCATCGAATACACCGCAAAAATCCCGTGTGGATTGGCAATTAACACGGTCATTTGGCTTGATTCGTAGGGGTCGTTGTCTTCTTCTTCGGTATTGAGGAAATAGTCTTCTTTCAGCTTGTGATGCAGCTTGCGGAAAGTTTCAAAAATCGCCAGACGGCTCGACAAATCGCGGTTTTTGAGTTTGACCAAAGCAGACTGCAACACCAAATCGTGGGCCGCACTGCCTGAGACCGCGATAAAATTGTCATCTAAGCGAAAAATTTTGTTATAGCGGGCGTCGTAGGTCGCACCAACACGAGTTTCGCCAAAAGTCGATTGGCTGTCTCCTGCGATGCTTACCACACCGGCTTTCTTAACCATGACGAGCGTGGTCACGGCATCTCCTGAACAAAAGCAAAGGACGTAAGATAACGCCGCGTGAGAGAAAAGCAAGTCGTATTTTAATACTGTATTTGGAGCCAACTATTATGTGTCAACTACTCGGAATGAATTGCAATACCCCGACTGACATTCAATTTTCTTTTCAAGGTTTTTCCCGCCGTGGAGGTCTCACCGACCACCATGCCGACGGTTGGGGCATCGCCTTTTTTGAACATAGTGGCGTGCGTGTCTTTCTCGACGATATGCCCTCGGCACATTCGCCCGTGGCAGCCTTCGTGCAAGCCTACCCCATCAAGTCGGAAAATGTGATTGCCCATATTCGTAAAGCGACACAGGGCGCGGTGAACTTAGCCAATGTCCACCCTTTTCAGCGTGAAATGTGGGGACGGTATTGGATTTTTGCCCACAACGGTAATTTAGAAAATTTTGCACCACCGGCAGGGCGTTTTTATCAACCTGTTGGTCAAACCGACTCCGAAGCCGCTTTCTGTTTATTGTTAGAAACATTACGCAGTCGCTTTGATGCCATGCCCACACTTGAGGATTTTTGTCAGGTGGTGGCCGAGGTTACCGCCACCATTCGCCAGCATGGGATTTTCAATTTTATGCTCTCCAATGGCGATTTCTTGTTAGCTCATTGTTCGACCAAACTGCATTATTTGGTGCGGCAAGCGCCGTTTGCAGAAGCCCATTTATTGGATGAGGACATGAGCATTGATTTTAATCAGGTTACAACCCCAAACGATCGCGTGGCGGTGATTGCAACATTACCGTTGACTGATAACGAAACGTGGACGGCATTTGCTGAAGGTGAATTGATGTTGTTCCGTGATGGCCTGCCGACGACGATTGCTGTCCCTATGCCAAATGGGCGCGACAAAATGGCGACTAGCGGTTAAGCTAGATGTCATTTTCGTTTTCAAGGTCGAGTGATCATCGTGAGCCATTTTGATTTCCGTCAGCCGCCGTTTGATGTCTTAACCCCTTATGAGCGTGAGTTGGTGGCAAAAGCTGCCGATATCGTGTTTTTTCCAGCCGGTGCAACCGTGTTGGAACCCACACAAACCGCTGAGTTTTTGTATGTGGTGATCAAAGGAATTGTGCGTGAAATGGCCGAGGAAGAAACCGTCGCCGTGTTTCGCCACAACGATAGCTTTGACACCCGTGCCTTGATTGCTGGTCATAGCCCACATCGCTTTGAAGTCTATGAAGAAGCGTTATTGTTCACTTTGCCGCGCAGCTTGATTTTGCAACTGATTGAGAGCAATGCCGTTTTTGCCGCCTTCTTTTTTCAAACGGTCGCAGAAAAATTCACTGCTTTGGCACAACAGCGCACCCAAAACCCAGAACTGCAAAATCTATTGACTGCTCGGGTGCGTGAGGTAACCGCCCGTGCCCCCGTGTTTTTAGAGGGTGATGCAACCGTGCTTCATGCTGCACAGGCAATGAAGCAACATAAGGTCAAATCGTTATTGATTCGGCACAATCAAGAAGTTGGGATTTTTACGGTCAGTGATTTCCGCGATGTGATTCTTGCCGGACATGGGGCTGATGTGCCTTTGGCTAAATTGGCGCATTTTTCGCTGATCTGTTGCGATATTGATGACTATTTGTTCAATGCGTTGTTGACCATGACCCATCACACGGTACAGCGGGTGGTGGTGACCGAACAGGGCAAGCCGGTGGGGGTGTTAGAACAAATTGATTTATTGTCCTATTTCTCGAATCACTCACACCTGATTGCACAACAACTTGAGCGCACGGTCAGCCTGCCGGCTTTGGTCCCTGTGGCGCAGCAAATTGATAAATTAGTGCATATCTTGTCGGGGCATGGTGTGAAGGCACCACAACTGGCTAAGCTGGTGCAAACCCTAAATGGGCAGTTATTTGCCCGTGCGTGGGAATTGATTGCACCACCGGAATTGATTGCACACAGCTGTTTGGTGGTGTTGGGTTCGGAAGGACGAGGCGAGCAGATTTTAAAAACTGACCAAGATAATGCGCTGATTGTGGCGGATGATTGTCCGTTGACGATGGCTGAGATTACGCAAATCACCCAGCATTTTTCTGAAGCATTGGATCAGTTTGGTTATCCTCCCTGTCCTGGTGGGGTGATGTTATCGCGCGAGGCATGGTGTAAAACCGTCTCGGCTTGGCAAGATACCATTTATGAATGGGTTAACCTACCGCGTGAAGATTCACAGATGAATTTAGCCATCTTCACCGATGCCCATGCCGTAGCTGGCGATCGCAGCTTATTACAACAGATCAAGACCTCATTATCAGAGCACCTCGATAGCAGCGATATGTTCTTCCATCATTTTGCACGCGCAGTGCTGCAATTTGATACGCCGCTTGGTTTGTTCGGCCAGCTGTTGTCCCATGAAGAAAATGGAGTCGCCACGCTAGACCTGAAAAAAGGCGGTATTTTCCCATTGGTTCATGGCTTGCGCGCACTGGCCTTGCAATATCATCTACCCGAGACCAATAGCTTTGATCGGCTGACCGTGTTGGCCCAACAAGGTCATATCGAATCTCAACTGGCACAAGATTGTAATGAAGCGTTGTCGTTTTTATTGACCCTGCGCTTACAACAAGGCTTGATCGCATTAGGTGTCGGTGCGCCAGCCAGTAACCTGATTGAACCAAAACGATTGTCGACGCTGGAGCGTGATTTGCTCAAAGAGGCCTTTTCGGTGGTAAAACGCTTTAAGTCTTCAATTCGGCATCATTTCCATCTCGGGGGGCTGTAATGTTTAAAGCCTTACAACAACAGTGGGCAAAACGTAAATTGCGTGATCCTCGCTGGGAGATCTTGTTTCAAGCTGATGATGAAGAGTGGGTGAGTGTCGATTGTGAAACCACCAGCTTAAATATCGCCGAGGCTGAAATTTTGTCGATTGGTGCGGTAAAAGTGCGTGGTAACCGGATTCTCAGCAGTGAGTCGTTCTATCGGGTGGTTAAACCTAGCATCAACCCCGATGCCGCCAGTGTCAGTATTCATGGCTTACGGCCCTTGGATGTCTCGCAAGGCATCAGCTGTGAACAAGCGGTGAGTGAGTTATTAGAGTTTATCGGGGGGCGGGGGTTACTGGGCTATTACCTTGAATATGATGTGGCAATTTTAAATAAAACCGTGAAGCCCTTAATTGGCTGCAAGTTGCCACAGCGCCAATTGGAAATCTCCGCGCTGTATTACGATTGGAAAATTCAACAAAATGTCGGTGCTAATATCGACTTGCGGTTACAGACGATTTTGGATGAGCTACATATTCCCACCTTGGCACGGCATGATGCACTCAACGATGCCATCACCGCCGCCATGATCTATCAAGCGATGCAAGTGCGAAAACCCAAACGTCCATTCGGCTGATTTTAGCCATAGGGACGACCCTATTAGCCGTCCCTGCTGCTTGCAAAATGCAATTTACAACCAGCCTTCTTCGGCAAAAGAAACCGTAGTGGTGCCAGCGACAATAAAGTGATCGAGTAAGCGGATATCAAGTAGCTGCAGTGCCGACACCAACCGCTTGGTTAGCGCGCGATCGGCTTCGCTAGGTTCGCGTGCGCCAGAAGGATGGTTATGAGCGACAATGACGGCGGTGGCGTGATGTTTGAGCGCATGGCGAGCAATTTCTCGTGGATACACGGCAGTTTGATTGATAGTGCCGTGAGCCACCTCTTCTACCGCCAACACGCGGTTCTGATTAGAGAGAAATAACACCACAAACACCTCAATCTCACGCCGCGCCAACAATAAGCGTAAATAGTTTCTTACGCTGTCGGGGTTGCTGAGCACATCACCAGTGTGTAATTCCTCCGCCAGTGCTCGACGAGTTAATTCCACAGTTGCCGCCAGTTGGGCATATTTTGCCGGCCCTAAACCGGGAATCTCGGCAAAAGCCTGCAATGGCGCATGAATCAGCGCAGACAATGAACCAAACTGTGCTAAAGCACGTTTTGCTAAATCGACTGCACTCAAGCCCTTTATCCCTGTCCGTAAAAATAAAGCCAACAACTCAGCATCGCTTAAACTTGCCACGCCGCGAGTCAATAATTTTTCTCGCGGACGCTCATCTTCCGGCCAATCACAGATCCCCATGTCTTCCCCCACTTGATTAAAACATGCAAAGGGAAATTACAAAAAAATCAGCTTTTTGTCATGTGGTATCAGTGGTTTTTATTTAGTCAAAAGGGGAGCTGCATTCTACTAGGCACGAAGGGTAGCCAAATCAGTATGATTTTCCAGATATTCTGCCAATTGCAGAAAATCAGTTCGTGGATAACTACGGCCAGCGGTTTCACGAAACGCTAATTGGGGCCGTGAACCATCAATGATGTGGTATCCCCAATACAGTAGCGCACTGCTGTGGCGGATTCTCGCTTCTTCAGGTGGGATAAGGCGACACTTCGGGTCGTGTTGAGCATAACGATCGATTTCTTTCTTCAAATGCGTTAGCAACACCTCATTCTTTTTCTCTATCGCCTTACTTGGATCGTAGCTATTGATTAAGCAAAACATCTGAGCTTGGCTATTTAGCGAACGAATATGCTGAAAAGTCCGGGTAATCACATTCGCGTTTTTTGCAATTCCTAACGGGTTTAGAGTTGTTGGAATAATGCAATAGTCAAATTTGGCAATCAGTTCAGATGGATTTTCACTCAATACTGGTGAACAATCACAAATGACAACTCTAGCATCACGGTAGTCTTCATCTTTTGACTGCAACCATTGTTCATGACTCAATACGGTAATAGTGGCACCAAGCTGATTTTTCACCATCGCTGGCACAAACATACTGGCATCACTCCCAGCATCATCAGAATCAGCACGAAAGAGCTTGTGCAAGTTTTGGTCTGGATCGAGATCAAGTAAAACAACATCATAACCCATCAATGCAAAAGCACCGGCCAAATGGGCTGCGGTTGTCGTTTTACCAACCCCACCTTTGCAGGTAAAAACACCAACGTATCGACATTTATCAGTGATCGTCGTGTTCTCAGCCTCCAAAGACACCTCAGATAGCTGACCATTTGAGTACTCAATTAACTTCACTGGTTTAATACGACGCACAGCTTGAACCGTGCTTTCTTTATTGCCTCGTTGACGGAGACTGTGTGCTTCTTGGATTTCACGGAAATTTGCTTCTGCATCCAACAAAGCATTTTTAGAAAATCCACTAGCAGACACAAAAATCCCATGAGTAAACCCATCGGCCAGTGGTAACTCTAAAAAATGACGGAATTTCTCTACGTCGGCAACAGTACACTTACGCGTGTAGTTCTTAACTTGTACGGCAATGCAATAGGTATTTCGACGCAATTCGAGATCGTAACCTCTGGTGTTAGCCGGAGGAACTATCACCTCCCAACCCGCTTGCTGAAATAAGACACCAATATGTTTTTCAAATGAATCAGGATCTTTAATCGATAGGGAATTGCTCATCGCCGACGTTCCTTAGCATGAAAAAATACTCTTAGGCTTTGATGCTATCAGTTGTTTTCTCAGCATGGTGCTCAAATGGAAAACAAGAAGATGATGATAATCGATTTTTACCTGAAAGTGCGGAAAGCCATATGATTCATGGTAGGGCTAAAGTAGCACAATCAAACAGATAGGGGTCAGTCTTGGAACATAGAGAACAGGCATTGCAACGAATATAGTACAAGACGCAACAGGAATGCTGCAGAGAATGGGTTTAGATCCAAGTATGTCGACGAACGACAAAAAACCCAGCAAGCGAAAAGCTTTGCTGGGTTTTTTTGGCAACGCTAGGCACTGCCTTTTGAATCCTTGGTTGCGGGAGCAGGACTCGAACCTGCGACCTTCGGGTTATGAGCCCGACGAGCTTCCAACTGCTCCATCCCGCGTCAGTGAGATTGCAAATATAGAGCAATCGTACAAGGGTGTCAAGCTTATTTGACAGAAAAAGATAAATACTTGGTTTTAATGCGTTGCCCACTCAACCCAACCAAACTGCCACGTCAGCAAAATAATCAAACCAAACACAATCCGATACCAAGCAAACACGATAAAGGTGTGATTCGAGACAAAGCGAATTAAGCCACGTACGGCAAAGAAAGCGCTGATAAAGGCAGCGACAAAGCCAACGCTAAACATCGGCAGCGCATCTAAAGAAAGCAACTCACGATGTTTGTACACATCGTAAAACGTGGCAGCAAACATGATAGGAATGGCGAGGAAGAAGGAAAATTCTGTTGCCACCTTACGATCTAGACCAAAAATCATCCCGCCAATAATGGTTGAACCAGAACGTGAGGTCCCCGGAATCAACGAGAAAATCTGTGCAAATCCAACTTTAGCCGCATCCCAGACAGTCATATCATCGACAGCGTGAACTCGCGGGGTGTGATGGCGGCGCTCGACCCAGAGAATAATGAAACCGCCGATGACCAGCGCACAGGCAACGGCCACTGGATTAAACAAATAGTATTTGATGGTTTTAATGGTCAGAACACCGACCACTGCAGCAGGCAAAAAAGCGACCAACAGATTCGTCGTGAAATGCCAAGCAGCAGCATCACCTTTTAACAATCCACCAGCCACCCGTTGTAACCGTGCGCGATATTCCCAACACACCGCCAAAATCGCGCCGAGTTGAATCACAATCTCGAAGACATTGCCAACGCCATCATCAAAATTGAGTAGGTCGGCAGCAACGATCAAGTGTCCAGTGCTCGAAATAGGAAAAAACTCGGTAATGCCTTCGACAATACCGAGTAGAAATGCTTTGAACAGAATTGCAATATCCACATTGGCCCCTTGCTGTCCGCAGTTGCCCACCGTAGTGGGCAAACCGTGGTTTATTTGCGTTCTGCTCGCACTTTGTTAATCAGTTCATTTGTCACTTGCAACACCCGCTGTGGCTCGGCAGGGTTCACGGCATAGCGACCACCTACCACAATCATCGGCGTGCCTTCGACTTGATAATCACGAGTCATCTTGCTGGCCCGTGCCACATCGCTGTAGATCGAGAAAGAACGATAGAGCTGCATAAAGCGGTTGGCATCGACCTTATTGTCAGTCAGCCATTGGCTCAACACCGCTTCTTGATTCAAATCTTTTTTATCGCGCATAAAAGCGTGGAACACCGGCAGGTGTAAACGCGCTAATTCGTTGCTGCTGCGTAAACTCGCAAACAGGCGCGCCATCGGCTCCATATTTTTTTGCCACACCACTTGCTCACGACGGAATGAAACATCTTTTGGCAAGGTTTTTTCCCATTGCTCCAAAAGTGGCTCAAGGCGATAACAATGGCCGCAGGTGTACGAGAAGAATTCAAGCACTTCGACCGTTTTTGCATCGGCGACAGGCTGTGGTTGTGCTAAAACGCGGTAGTCCACACCTTCGCGAAGATTGGCAAATGCCGCAGCACTGCATAACAACAACAATAAAGCGCATAGGCGCTGGAACATAGTCGATAACTGCACAAAAACTCCTTTAACAGTAGTAGAAGCGATTACTGCGCTTTATTCACCGGCTCACGTACCACAGTGGCACTTAAGCCAGCCTCACGCAACGTAGCCATCGCTTGATCGATTTCACTTTGTTTAGTAAACGGCCCCACTCGAACACGGTGAATCAGTCCTTTTTCCGTGTCGGCACTCTGAATTTTGACTTCAATGCCAGATAGGGCCAAACGCGCTTTTAGGTTGTCGGCTTCATCACTCTTACTAAACGCCCCGATTTGCAGATAGGTCTTGCGCTCTGCAGCCGGTTTGGTGCGTTCGCTAGCATTAGGTTCCCCTGACGGCACTGGTTCCGCTAACCCGGGTAGGATTTTATAGAATTCGTAGTTGGGCCCTTTATTCAGCTCGGCTGCCGCCGGTTTTTCAGCTGGTGCCGCTGCCTTTGTCGGTGCGGGTTCGGCGGCGGGTGTAGGTTCGGCTGTTTTAGCGGCTACCGCAGGTGCAGCAGGGGTAGCCGCAGGTGGCGCAACGGGTTCAGGCTGACCAACAGGAACAGGTGGAGGTTCGGGCGTGGGCGTCGGCAATACGGTGGTTTGCTGTTGACTTACACTTGGTGCCACGGTATCAGGCCCTACACCCGGTGCTAATACTGCCGTACTGTCTGGTACTTTCACCCGAGGAGCAGGCTGCACGGGCTGTTGGAAAGGATCGGGACTGCGCGACAGAAAGAAAGCCACGCCCACCGCAATGGTGACACCCAATAACAGCCCAATGACCAAGCCAGAGGCCACGCTTTTTTTACTACTGGATTCTTTACTACGGGCACGCGGCGTGACCGCTGGACCATGACGGGATGGCGCTGTTTCTTTATTACGGAAACGGCCAGCATTTTTATAGTCGCGAGAGGCCATAGTCAGAAAAAATCCTTGGAAATCATGCGGGAAGTCAGATTATAACAGCCGATGCCGTTTACGCAGTTTTGATTGTACTAACGGCTTAACGGCGGCAACTCATGTTCAATGGCTTTGAGTTTATCTAGCTTGCTTTTTAAGGCATTGGCGCGGCGTTGGCTTTGCTTAAGTTGTTGTAAAGCGTCTTCGGCTCGTTGATGTTGTTTGTCCACTTCGGTCAGTAGATTACCCAACAAATGCACCAAGGGACGATAGGTTGGCTCTAGTGTTTTACTGCCAAACAACGGCTCTAATAACGCTAATGCACGTTGTTTCGCCTCACTCTGATCCAACGCAGACAAACCCAAAGCAGCCTGTAAACGTAAGAGATCAGTTTTATGGCGCTGACTACGTTGTACGACGCTATTGATCTCGCGTTGACGTTCAGCCATAGAAAGTTGATTCAACCGGTCATACCAGCTCAACAACTCGACTACCGAAGGCGTTTGCACGATGGGCAAACCATTGTGTGCCGGCATCATTGCAGAACTACTTCCTGCCGAGGGAAGAGGCGCAGGTGTCGGGACAGCAAAAGTAGGCGAGGGGGTTGGCGGTGCTGTTGTGGTACAGCCTGTGATGGCAGCGCAAATCATGAACAAAATTAAGCTATGGCGCACGGCACAGTCCATTCAGGAAGCAAGAGATTGATGAGAAAGTTGGCTATGCAGTGGCAAAGCAATGTGAAATAGTGCCCCATGATCAGAAGGCAAGACTTGAGCGGTGCCGCCCAACTGTTCAGCATAACGTCTGACTAAGGCAAGATGAATCCCACCTTGTCGTGGGGGGATATGACGGCGGCTGCTACGGAAAAAAGGGTCAAACACTCGGCGGCGTTCTGCTTCGGTAATCAGACAACCCGCATCGTGGCATTCAATATGTAAAGCCACATTATCAGCATAAGCTTTGATAACAATCTCGCTCTCAGCGGGGGAAGCAGCAACAGCGTGCGTCAGTAACTTATCAATAATCGCCACCACGATCCCACCATCAAATGGGGCATGTAAATTTGGCATCACCGACCAACTGAGGCGCTGTTGTATCAACCGACGCTGCCAATTTTCAAAAGCTTGTTGTAACACTTCGGCTAAGGCACTGCTGTTTGCCAAGGGTGGCGTGACGAGACGGGCCGTATTATAGGCCAGTAAATCTTCAATCAAGGTATGCAGGGTCTGACTGTTCTCTTTCATTAACGTCAGCACATCCTGTTGTCGTTCACTACTGAGTGGCATGGCATTGTGTTGTGCGGTATCGAGTAGCTCGACGCTCTCCCGAATCGCAGACAATGGTGCTTTCAATTCAAAAGCCATATCACGCAAGAAGCGTTGTTTCTCTTGTTCAACCCCCGCCAAACGACCGCGTAACCATTCCAAACGTTCGCCCAAGTATTCAACATCCGCCGGCCCTTTGATGTGAATAGGCTCATTCAATAAGCCATCACCCAAATCACGAATGGCTTTATCCATTTGCCGCACTGGACGATGTAAAACATGACTGAGAAACACGGCTAATAAAATCGCCGCCGCCACCACTGCGAATAACAGCAGGGTGAGGGTATGTTTTTGCCGGTCAATTTGCGCTAAGAGCCGGTTGGCTTGAGCATCAACTTGCCCCTGACTGACTTGGACAATTTGATGACTGACTTCGGCCAGATGGGAAAAATAGCGAATGACTTTTTGCCCTTGCTCCGGCGCTAAAGGAACCCTAGCGAGAGTTGACGCAATCACTTCATCTTGTTCTAACCATTCATCAAGGCGAATCGCCAGCGCAGGCGAAGCCAAGGGACGCAGGGATAACGCAGTTTGTCGGGCGTGTTGGCGTGCTTCGCGGTAGCGTTGCAACAGATTTTTTTCTTCCAATACCAGATATTGGCGGACAGCACGCTCCATCACCACGCTGTGTTCAGCCATCTGCCGCCCACCGCCGGTCAAACGCGCGGCATGTTCAATCCCAATCCGGCTTTCTGAAGCCACTTGATCAAGGGCATATAATGTATGTAGCAAGACAAAAATTGCCGGCAAAGCCACCAGCATAAATCCAGCTAACAATAAACGTAAAAACGATTTTGGGTAAAAACGGGGCAAAAAAGAAAAAAGATTGGACACAGCAAGAGCATTCTTGACCAGAGAATCGGCAGGCCGCACGATACCACAAGCCAAGGCAGGCGGCCATGTTGCCAAGGCGCGCCTACCGATTAAACGTATATGATCAGACAGAGAATTGATTGACTAAACGCCGCAATTTGTCTGTCATGGCATGCAGTTCGTTGGTTGCCACGGCAGTTTCATGGGCAATCGCAGCGTTATTTGATGCACTATGCGCCACTTTTTCCACATGCTGAGCAATTTCATTGCTGGCACTACTTTGTTCACTCAAGGACAGTGAAATATCGTCCACCACACTAACGACTTGCTCGGTGCTGGCATGGATATGTTGCACAGATTCACCGCCTTGCTCCGCCATTTGCACCCCATGCACCACCCGTTGCACCGCCTCTTCCATCGTTTGACGTGAAGCATCCGAACTGGTTTGGATTTCTGCAATCATCGAAGCAATTTCTTTGGTGGATAGGGCAGTGCGCTCTGCCAACTTACGCACTTCATCCGCCACCACCGCAAAACCCCGGCCTTGTTCCCCTGCGCGGGCGGCTTCAATCGCGGCATTCAACGCCAGCAAATTGGTTTGTTCTGCCACATCTCGAATCACAGCCATCACATTCGAGATGGCATCAGTTTTCTTGGCCAACTCGGCAATGGTGTCAGAAGATGAGGCAACAGACTCACGAATCCGTTGCATCTCACCAATTGCCGCCCGAATCACGTCCGCACCCTGCTGGGCTTGCGAACCAGATTGTTGGGAAGATTGGTGAGCATCACGCGCCCGTTCAGCGATGTGGTTAATGCTGCTGGTCATTTCTTCAATCGAGGCTGCCATCGCCGTCGTTGCTTGGTTTTGGGCCTCGGCGTTTTGTGCCCCTTGATTCGCATGTCGGGCAATGTTTTCTGTCATCTCAGACAGCCGCTGGGCGGTGGTCACGATATCGTGCATCAACCCACGTAGTGTGTCTTTCATCGTCGATACCGACGCCAACACACTGTTCGGATAACGCTCTGCCCCTTGGATAGGAACGGTTAAATTGCCATTGGCAATTTTCCCTACCACCTCCACCACATATTTGGGCTCACCACCAAGCTGTTTTAACAGGTTCCGCATCATCGACAAAGAAAACAACAGCATAATCGCAATCCCTACGACACAGACTAAACCAATCAGCCGCAGATTTTGCATAAAGATCGCATCAACATCATCAATATAGATGCCTGTCCCGACTCGCCATTGCCATCTCGCTGACGTTTCCATATAGGAAATTTTGATAACATCACCCACCGTATCGTTTTTCTTCCAAACGTACTGTGCCATCGCCTTACCGTTATTTGATTTCAGCCCACCGATAAACAGCTCGCCAAGATTCACCCCCTTGCTGTCTTTGAGCTTTAACAAACTCGTCCCCACCAGTTTCTCTCGTGGGTGCACAAGGAAATTCAGTTCGCCTTTATTGATGTCACCATCCAAAGCAAACAAGTAGTTGTCTTTATCAAAGCGCATCGCCCCAAGCGCAGCACGGGCACGCTCTTTGGCATCTTGTTCAGAGAGTGCGCCTTTTTGTGCCAAATCCTCGTAACGCTCAACAATGTTGCGAGCAGTCTCAACCAGATTGTGAATCCGCTCCTTACGGTCTAACAGCATTGTTTCGCGTTGGGCGAATAGGGCAACGGCGCTAACGACCAACAAGCCGACGAGGGCCATGAAAATCAGCGTCAGTAATTTTGTTCGTACCGTCATAGCGTCAAACCAGCTACTCATCGTCCCTCTCCAATTTCTCCGGTGCCTTTAACGGCTTTTTGGAATTTTTATTCACTTAGCACACTTTATTTGTATGATATTTACGTGCTAAAGAAAGTGTATTACAGAAAAGGATGTTATGGATAGCCTAAATCGATAGACAAAAAATAAGGTGGCCTAGAGAGGCCACCTAAATAAAAATGCTTATGCTTTATTTATAGATAGTTCATTAAACTACCAAAATAATTAAATTTGGAATCGGCTCACCATTTTTCTCAGGCTATCGGTCATTTGGTGCATTTGATTGGTTGCTTGGGCCGTTTCGTGAGCAATCCCAGCATTCTCTGCTGCAACTTGAGCAATTCTTTCCACATTCATTGCAATGTCGTTACTGGCTTGGCTTTGTTCACGCAAAGCATGAGAAATATCATTCACCACATGCAACACCTGTGACGAGCCCTCATGAATCCGGTTTACCGCACTGCCACCTTGTTCAGTCAAATCAACCCCTGCCCGCACCCGTACCACGGCTTCTTCCATATTTTCACGCGAGACAGTTGAACTGGTATGGATATCAGCAATCATGCGGCTGATTTCTTGCGTTGCAGTGCCGGTGCGTTCCGCTAATTTGCGTACCTCGTCTGCCACCACAGCAAAACCACGTCCCTGCTCACCAGCGCGAGCGGCTTCAATTGCCGCATTGAGGGCCAACAAATTGGTTTGGTCGGCAATATCATGAATCACATTGGCAATTGACGAGATGGTTTCAGTTTTATCGGTCAACTGCACAATAGTACAGGAGGCCTCTTCTACCGCTTGGTTAATTCGTTGAATTTCCGTGACCGCTTGTCCCAATACCGAAGCACCTTGCCCAGCTAGATCGCCAGCTTGAGCAGACGATTGCCGCGCTTGTTCTGCATGATCGGCAATGTGGTTGATACTGACCGTCATCTCTTCAATCGAGGCAGCCATCGCAGTGGCAGCACTGCTTTGATCTTCAGAACTTTTTGCCGTACGGTCGGCATGATCAGCGATATTGCCAGCCATACTACCTAGAGAATCGGCATTCCCGACAATTTCACGAATCAGGGTACGCAACCGTTGTTGCATATCAGCAATCGCCGCCAATAAGCTGCTATGGTCATTAGGGCGAAGTTGAATATTTTGCCGTAGATCACCCGCAGCAATCGTGCGGACCACATCGGCCGCATAGCCTGGCTCACCACCCAATTCACGAATCAAACGTGACGTAATCAGCCCACTTAATCCCAATAAAATCACTGCCAAAATAACAATCGCGATGCCCATCCATAAACTGGATTTCAAAAATGCGGTTTGCACATCATCTACATAAATCCCTGTGCCATAACACCATTTCCAACGCTGAGAAATGGCCGCATAGGTTACCTTACCGACCTCACCAACCTCGTCATTTTTCTTCCATACATACTTCCATACATATTCAATCACCACCCCATTGGGTGCGGTTTGCAACCGTTGTTCAAACAGCTGATACAAACTTGGCACCACCTCACGCATTTTTTTACCCAACAAGTCAGCGCGTGGATAAGCCAACCAAGTGCTATCAGGGGCAATCACAAACACATATTCAACTCCGTTATAACGCGCTTTAGTAAAGGCCTCTTGTGCTAATTTTTGCGCTTGTGCGTCTGATAACTTGCCATTTGCCGCTTGCTCCTCAAAATAAGCAATGACCCCCCCAGCTACTTCTGTGATATTGCGCACTTTGTCGGTTCGGTCGGCTAACATAGCAGCCTTAAGGGAGTACATGGCGACCACGCCAAGAACAATTAAACCGGCCAGCGCCACGCCAACCAAGACCATTAGCTTGGTGCGCATGGAGAGTTGTGCAAACATGCGTTAACCTTTCGTCAAAAGGGATTACTTAAGTATTCATTGTAATGACAAATTTGCAAATTTATCGGCCAAGATCGTAATTTCCTGAGCCAAGTTCGCAATATTTGCATTAAGTCAAGTTTTTTCGTGAGGAGTCATCACCATGAGCGTTACCTTAAAAGGCAATCCCATCACTTTGAACGGCCAATTTCCTCAAGTCGGTGCGACCGCTACAGCATTTCGCTTGGTTGCTGCAGATTTGTCAGAACAGGGCTTAGATAACTTTGCAGGGCAACGCAAAGTGCTCAATATTTTCCCAAGCATCGATACACCAACGTGTGCGACCTCGGTACGTAAATTCAACGAGCAAGCGGCAGCGTTAGCGAATACGGTGGTATTATGCATTTCTGCTGATTTGCCTTTTGCGCAAAAGCGGTTTTGTGCTGCCGAAGGCTTGGATAAAGTGTTGACGCTGTCTACCTTCCGCAATCAAGATTTTGCTGAACAATACGGTGTCGCCATTGCATCTGGCCCATTAAGTGGTTTAACCAGCCGCGCCGTGATTGTGTTGGATGCAGATAATCGTGTCTTACATGCTGAGTTAGTTGGTGAAATTGCAGAAGAACCAGATTATGCCAAAGCTTTAGCTGCTTTGGCATAAAAACATTTCAGTTTTACCTGTCCCCTTTTAAATACAATATCAAGCGGGACAGGTTTTTTGTTACAAATACGGATTATTTATACATCATTTTAATTGATTATTATTGATAAATAACCCGAATTTGTCATAGACAGGGAGTGGGGGTATGTACGGTAGTGATGAAATGATATTCCGTGTTTTTGATACGGATTCTTTTCCCGACTTTGTTGATTCTTTGGCAGATTTAGCGCCAGCAATTGAACGCGATGTCGCACGCCTACGCGACAACCCTACTTCTCGCGATATCCTGACTGCTCTATTTCGTGCAGTACATAATCTAAAGGGCGACTCGGCCCTGTGTAAGTTAGAACTTGGGGTGCGTATTTGCTCCCCTATTGAAAGCTTGTTGTCGCGAATGCGAGATAACGAGCTAATCTTTACCCCACTGATTGGTGAAGTGTTTTTGCTTGCCTTAGATCGGTTGGAACAAGCCATAGAAGCGCTGGCCGAACACCGCACCCTTGCCCCGCTACATCTGCATGAAATGTTGATTGGGCTTGAAATGCTGTCGGTACAACCGAAGGACCGCATCGAAACCCAAGCAGCAATTTTTATTGAAAACATCACCGGCTTTCGTCCTGTTGCAACACCAGAACAAACCCATGAGCTCAATTTTGCGCCTTTCAGCAGCAATGACGCTATGCCGACTGAGGTTGAACCCGAACCTCATACTAGCCAAGAAGCACAAGATCTCGCTTTTTTCCGCTCACTCGCCCAACAATTAGAAACCCGTTCTCCTCATTTGCTTGGCCGAACAGCACGGGTCTTGAAATTAGCCGAAGAAACCAATAGCGAGGCAGGTTATCCGGTGAACCCTGCTCAATTAGAGGCGGCGGTATATATGCACGATGTTGGCATGATGTTCTTACCAGAAGCCGTGTGGTTGAAAGTTGAACGGTTAAGCGATAGCGACGCGACCGTGCCGTTTTACAATCACACCCCAATTGGGCTGCGGATTTGCTGGCAAGGATGAAGGGATGGGATGAAGCGGCACGAATGGTGCGTGAACACCATGAACGACCGCTGGGTGGCGGCTATCCACAAGGCTTGTTCAGCCCAGATATCTGTGCCGGTGCAAAAATTTTGGCGATTGTTGATGCGTTTGAAGCGGTGAATCTCAAACATAGCCATCGCGGTCACAGCTTATCTGCCTTGCGTGCCGTCGCTGAAGTCAATGCCTGTGAAGATCAATTTGCCCCAGAATTTATCAAACCGTTTAATCAGGTAATTCGCCGTTGGATTACCGGCAATCCTCAGCGTTAACTCGGATATAACTCACGCACACACACCATCACTTTTGCCAATTCAGTTCGTATGGCCTCACTGCACTCGGGACATTGTTCAAGTTCTTGCTTACGTAGTGCGGTTTCGAACTGGCGGGCTAAAACACTGAGCTGATTTGCCCCAATCATGCTGGCCGCACTGACTAAGCTATGCGCTAATAAACGTGCTGCAGCCATTTGCTCTTCGGTTTGCCACAGGCTGAATACGGTTTCTGCATCAGCATAACGCTGTAAAAACATGCCGCATAAGGTTTGATGCAGTTCGGCATTATTCATCAGTTTTTCCAGTGCCATCGCACGGTCAACTGGAAGATATTCGGCAGACATTTAGCTATCCTTTTCTTGTGCAGGAAACAACACGCCGGGGTTAAACAACCCAGCCGGATCGAGCCCCTGTTTAAGCTGTTGCATCACCTGTCGCGCTAATGGCGAGCGATATTGCCATAGCGTCTCTCGCCGCAATCGGCCAATCCCATGCTCTGCCGACAACGTACCACCAAGCTGGTAGGCCGTTTCAAAAACAATCCGATTGACCCGTGGCTCATCTTGATAGATATCAGCAGCACCAGTCTGACTGACGTTATAGTGCAAGTTACCATCACCCAAATGACCAAAAGCGGTGATACGACAATCAGGGAAAGCCGCACGCAACTTATCACCAGCTTGTTGTAAAAACATCGGTACGGCTGATACCGGCACGGCAATATCGTGTTTTAAGCTGATACCTTCACAGCTTTGTGCCTCAGAGATGGCCTCGCGCACCAACCATAGGGCTTGGCGCTCTTTGCGATTTTGGGCAATCACGGCTTCACCATAGCGCGGAGCAGATGGCAACCATTCCAATAATTGTTGTTCAAGATGCGCGTCTTCGCCGCCATCCGATAACTCGAACAACACCGCCCAAGGCGCGTGAAACGGCACGCGAGCGCCACTGATATGGGTTTGCACCAACTGCAAACAACGTCCTGAAATCAATTCAAATGTGGTTAAACGATCATCAAAGCGCGCTTGTAAGGCATGTAACCACGCCAAAGCCACATCGGGCGAAGCCACTTCAATCATGGCAGTGCAATATGCAGTAGGCAACGGAAACAGCCGCACTGTTGCGGCAGTAATAATCCCTAACGTCCCTTCACTGCCAATAAACAACTGTTTTAGATCATAGCCACTGTTATTTTTCCGCAGCCCTTTGAGTTCGGATAACACCTCTCCATTGGCCAATACCACTTCTAAGCCTAGGGTTAATTCCCGCATATTGCCATAGCGCAGCACCGCTGTCCCGCCGGCATTGGTCGCAATATTGCCACCAATGGTACAACTGCCTTCAGAAGCTAAGGATAATGGGAATAAACGTTCAATAGTCTGTGCGTGTTGATGCAGCTCTGCCAGCGTGAGGCCAGCCTCGACAGTCATCGTATTGTTATTCGCATCAATATGACGAATCTGCCGTAAGCGGCGCAGAGACAATACCACTGTTCGCCCCGAGGCATCCGGCACCCCACCGCCAACCAGACCCGTATTGCCGCCTTGTGGTACCAATTGCACACCATATTGCTGACAGCACCTTACTACCTCAGCCACTTCTGCTGTGGTGCTGGGCAATACCACCGCCAAGGCTTGACCATGAAAGCGTTTGCGCCAATCAATAACAAAAGGAGCAGTTGCGGTGGCATCGGTATAGACACATTCATGACCGACAATTTGACGGAGTCGAGACAAAATAGGCGCAGTATCCACAAACTTTTCCTACCCGTTAGCGCTGCCAATAGGTTTTGACATTCACAAATTCATAGAGGCCAAACTCGGATAATTCGCGGCCATAACCCGACGCTTTTACCCCACCAAATGGCAAACGTAAATCTGAGCTGGTGTAGCGATTGATAAACACGCTACCAACATTTAACGCCTGTCCCAAGTGCCAACCATGTGCTTCATCAGCAGTAAAGATAGAGGCACCTAAGCCAAAAGCGGTATCGTTGGCAATCCGAATGGCATCAGCCTCATTGTGTGCCCGTATCACGCTGGCGACAGGGCCAAAAGTTTCTTCGTGATAGACCCGACACTGGGGAGTAACATGATCGAGCACCGTTGCCGGATAGAAAAAACCACTGCCTTCAGGCATCACGCCACCGATTTTGCACTGTGCCCCGTGTTGCACGGCATCAAGCACTTGTGCGTGGAGTTTTTCACGCAAATCGGCACGGGCTAAAGG
Organism: Aquaspirillum serpens DSM 68; assembly: GCF_000420525.1. GTDB lineage: Bacteria > Pseudomonadota > Gammaproteobacteria > Burkholderiales > Aquaspirillaceae > Aquaspirillum > Aquaspirillum serpens. The sequence continues at coordinate 2,814 of NZ_ATVC01000047.1, read as the reverse complement.
CGCAAGGGTGGTGAGGTCTTCATTCGGCGGGCCACAACGCAGTTCGGCCACCAGAGGCAAAAATATCGCCATAAAGGCTTCGGCAATGTCTGGCACCAAAATAATCCGCTTGGCAGCATTACACGACTGGCCCGCATCACGGAATCGTGAATGACAGGCCTCTTGTGCCGCCAAGGTTAAGTCTGCATCGGCCAGCACGATCAATGGATTGCTGCCACCCAGTTCTAACACGCTTTTTTTGAGATGTTTACCGGCCAGACTGGCGATATGGCGTCCGGTTTGTGTCGAACCAGTAAAGGCAACAGCATCACTCAACGCAATCGCCTGTTCGACGTGTTCATGGTCAATCCATGCCACTTGCAGATAATCGCTTAAATTCGCCTCTGCAATCGCCTGTTCAAGTAATGCCGTAGTTTGTGGTACCGATGGTGCGGGTTTCACTACACAGGCATTGCCTGCCATTAGAGCAGGAATGGCAAATCGCAACACCTGCCACACAGGGTAATTCCACGGCATGACCGCCAACACAATACCGAGAGGTTCAAAAGCAACGGCACTGCGGCTGGCAGACGTGGCAATGGTTTGTTGAGCGAGAAGACGCGGCGCCAAATCAGCGTAATAGCGGATCAATAAAATGGATTTATCAATTTCAGCCAAACACTCTGCCGTCCGCCGCCCCACTTCTTGTGTCACATAGGCAGCCAATCTATCGCGGTGATCGTGCAAACGGTCGGCCAAATTGAGTAAAAGTTGTGCGCGCAGCGCGGTTTCGCTGTTTGCCCACATGGGATGCTGTTGTCTAACTCGTTGAAAGCAAGACAAGAGTTTTTCCGGCGGCCACGTGGGTCGGGTAAATAACACATCCCCATTGGCGGGGTTACAACTGGTAAAGGCGCTCATAATTGTTGCACTGTAACAAAAAAGCGCCACCTTGCGGCAGCGCTTGAGCAGAATATCCGGTTTTATGGACTATTAATAAGCAAGATTAGCGGGTTTTTCGCCGGTGGTAAGATAGTGCAACAACTCACGTGCCGAGCGAATGGCGCTGCCAAACGGCAGGGTTTCCGAACCACGGAAGAACAACCCTTTATTGACTTCGCCACGGAAAGCCGCAGCCAGTTTCAAATCAATGCAGAACTGACCCACTTTTGACAAGCCATCGCGTAAACCGCATACCGACAAGCAATTCAACCCTTGAGTACAACGGGCAGGATCGGCTTTGGCATTGGCTTGCAACTTGTCTTCGCGGCGTAAATAGCTCTTTAAGAAAGGGGTCATCACACCACGCGCAGGCAAACCAGCCACACTCATAAAATCGACAATATCCTCTGGTTTGGCCTCTGCCAAAACACGTTTGAAATTGTCGTGGGCATCGCCTTCTTGGGTGACTGCAAAAGCGGTACCCACTTGCACCGCTGAGGCGCCCAGCCCCACATAGGTTTTCACTTTCTCAAAACTATTGATACCACCAGCCACCACCAGCGGCACTTTTTCGCGTTCTAAGCCCAGTGTTTTGAATACTTCGAAGGTTTCTTCCAACACACGGGCAAAATCGAACCGTTCGTGGTTGATTTCATCACGTTTAGCAGCACCCAAGTGACCACCGGCATAGCGAGGGTGCTCAATCACAATCGCATCAGGCAAACGGTTTTTCTTCATCCAGCGTTTTAATACGATACTGATTCCGCGTGATTCACTCAAAATCGGCAGCAGTGCAACATGGGGATAATCATTGACCATATCAGGCAGGTCTAATGGCAAACCGGCCCCCATCGTGATGGCTTGAGCGCCCGACTCGCAAGCTTGTTGCACATATTTCGCGTGGGCATCCACTGCCTTCATCACATTGACCGACACGATCCCTTTGCCGTCGGCAATGGCTAAAGCCTGTTTGATCTCGCGATCGAGTGCAATCAAATTCAAACGATCATAACCGGCGGCATCGGTGACATGTGCCGATTCCTCCATTAAATCGGGGTGCAGATGGCGCAAATCGACGCTTGCAATGGTACCAACCGCATTTTCATGCGCCACAGCCCCTGCCAAACGGTGGGCCGAGATACCAACCCCCATACCTCCTTGCACCACGGGTAACAGATTCTGGCCACGCAATACCAACGGAGGAAACACACTGTCTATCATAAAATCCCTAACCCCAAACCAGCAAAAAAGAGAGTGTCTATCTCACCCGCTTTAAACGGTTTGATACAAATCAAACCAGTGGATGAGAGAATTCTAACGTCTTAGGTGCGGAAGCGGTTAACTTGTTGTCCCAACTCACCCGCCAACACACTAATACTCTGGGTGGTGCGAATCGCTTGTTGTACTGCTTGGTCGGTTTGTTGTGCCATGGTGCTGATTTGCTCGACATGCTGTGCAATATCATTACTCGCCAACGACTGCTCTGCGGTCGCCCGTGAAATTTCGGCAATCGCCGACATCACATTCTGTGCATTTTGATGAATCGCTGAGATCGCACGGCTGGCCTCTTGCGCCATGCTGACACCGTTGTTGATTTGGCTATTGGCATCTTCCATCCCGCTGGTAGCAGCCCGCATTTCGGTTTGAATCGCGGTAATCATCTGTGTGATTTCTTGTGTTGCGCTGCCAGTGCGTTCTGCCAGTTTCCGCACTTCATCCGCCACCACGGCAAAACCGCGTCCTTGTTCACCTGCCCGTGCCGCTTCAATTGCGGCATTTAAGGCCAACAAGTTGGTTTGATCTGCAATATCGCTAATCACATTGGCAATGCTCGAGATTTGTTCTGAGCGTTGGTTCAAGACCCCCAAGGTGCCAGACAGCGATTGCACCGCC
>NZ_ATVC01000046.1 GCF_000420525.1 Aquaspirillum serpens DSM 68 | reverse complement strand
CTCTCTGTGTTCAGGGTAATAAAAGGAAGCAGACAGATTGGGGGCGATTGACATAAAGCAAATCGCGTAGACTTGTCACAATTTTGACACAGCGCAACAAAATTGGCTTAATCTTTTGCGTGTTTACTCAGGACGTTGCACAGTTCAAAGTCGCTTGTCTTTTTGCAGTGCAACAACTACAGTGGTTTTGACTGTTTTAAGGGCGGGACACGCTCGGTTCGCCTGTGAAGTGAGCGGTGCAGCAATGCCGCCAGCAGCAGGAACCCACCGAAGCGACTCAGGTGCGGCTCAATGCCGCGCTTGAGCGCCGTAGGAATCTCCGGCCTTCAGGCCGGGGAGGATGTCAAAAAGGTTGTTAAGTATAACGCAAGCCACTGCAGATAGGCTGGATGCCAAATTGTGTGCGGTGCGCGTTTCCCAACGATAGACAGGAAAATGTATCAACTGTCATCATTAAGCAACAACTTTATGGCATAAAGACCCTGCTGATCATAAAGTTGTAGAAAAACCACACAGTATCACGCCCTTAAATTTTGAATTGTTACTGACTCACTACGGAGCTTTATCTATGGAAAGCATTAAAGACATTGTTGCAGGCAAAAAAGGTTTAATCGTTGGTATCGCAAACGACAACTCGATTGCGTATGGCTGCGCAACAGTGTTGAAAAATTTGGGCGCTGAATTTGCCGTGACGTATTTGAACGAGAAAGCCGAACGCTTTGTACGTCCTTTGGCTGAAGAATTGGGCAGCCCGATCATCGCTCAGATGGATGTGCAAAACCCGGGTGAGCTGGAAGCTGTCTTCAAACAAATTGAAGAAAAATGGGGCAAGCTGGATTTTGTGATTCACTCCATCGCTTTTTGCCCAATGGATGATTTGCATGGCCGTGTCACCGATTGTTCTGAAAACGGGTTCTTACAAGCAATGCGTGTGTCTTGCTACTCGTTGATCGAAATGGCGCGTTTGGCTGAGCCTTTGATGAAAGACGGCGGTTCGATTGTCACCATGAGCTACTACGGTGCTGACAAAGTGGTGGAAAACTACAATGTGATGGGCCCAGTGAAAGCAGCGTTGGAATCCACCGTGCGTTATCTGGCTGCAGAATTGGGTCAGAAAAAAATCCGCGTGCATGCCGTTTCCCCAGGTCCATTGAAAACCCGTGCTGCTTCGGGGATCGCACACTTTGACAAACTGATTGAAGAAGCGATTGCTCGGACGCCAGAACATCGTTTAGTTGATATCGAAGATGTTGGTATGACTACTGCTTTCCTGATTTCGGATGCTTCGCGTGCGATGACCGGTGAAGTGACGTATGTGGATGGTGGTTTCCACATGATGGCATAAGCCATTTGCCCCTGTTGTAGCAGTGTGTGGAGAGGCGAGCCGATTGCCTCTCCCATTGAAATTCTTTATTTCTGAGTAATAACAGCGAGAACGACCATGACCCGCGACGAACGTGCCTTTGATGACATCATCCAAGCTGCCTTGCAATATCCCCCAATCAAAATGGCAGTGGCGCATCCCTGCAGCCCAGAATCTCTATTAGGTGCCGTGGAGTCTTTTGAGGCGGGCTTGATCGAGCCAATTTTGGTTGCACCGAAAGCCAAGCTGGAATCGCTGGCCAATGAACTTGATATCGATTTGTCCCGCTTCCGCATTGTGGATGTGCCACATAGCCATGCAGCAGCAGAAGAGGCGGTGAAATTGGTGCGGATGGGTGAAGCACATTCCTTGATGAAAGGCAGCTTACACACCGACGAATTTATGACCGAGGTGTTGAACCGCAACACCGGTGTGCGCACCGACCGTCGTATTAGCCATATTTTTGTGATGAAGGTTGAGAGCTATCCTCGTTACCTGTTTATCACCGATGCTGCGATCAATATTGCCCCCGACTTAATCACCAAAATGCACATCACGCAAAACGCCATTGATTTGTGCCATGCTTTAGGGATTGAGAAACCGAAAGTGGCTATTTTGGCAGCAGTTGAAACCGTGAGCCCAAGTATGCCCTCCACGCTAGATGCGGCTGCGCTGTGCAAAATGGCCGACCGTAAACAGATCACCGGCGCGATTTTGGATGGCCCACTGGCGTTTGATAATGCGATTTCCCATGCTGCCGCCGACACCAAGGGGATTGACTCCCCTGTGGCTGGCGATCCCGATATTCTGTTGGTCCCTGATTTAGAAGCCGGCAATATGTTGGCAAAACAGCTTAACTACTTGGCTGCGGCGGCTTCCGCTGGTGTGGTGATGGGCGCGAAAGTGCCTATCGTGTTGACCAGCCGTTCTGAAGATGCCCAAGCGCGTTTGGCTTCTGCTGCGGTGGCGGCCTTGGTGGCACACCGTCGTGTTTTGAAAACGGATAATGCCTAATGACTGCGCCCTTGCTTGCTCTTAATGTGGGTTCATCCACATTAAAATTTACCCTATTTGATGTTGAACATGCCCATGAGCCACGCATTCGCTTGAATGGTATGTTGGATGGTATTGGCAAAGCGAGTGCGCGTTTCTTAGCTCGCGAAGTCTGTGGCAAGGTGCTATTTGATGAATTGCTCAGTGGTTGTACCCATAGCCAAGCCATCGAACGGGTGTTGCAGCTGACCGACCAAACCGCAGAGCGTCCCTGTGCCATCGTGCATCGCGTGGTGCATGGTGGGGCTTACTTCTCGGCGGCAACGGTGGTGGATGATGAAGTGATGGCAAAACTGGCCAGCCTGATTCCGCTGGCGCCATTGCATCAACCTGGCAGCTTGGCTGGCATTGATGCCGCACGGCAGGCCGCACCGGATGTGCCGCAGATTGCTTGTTTTGATACCGCATTTCACACCACACAAGATGAACTTGCTACCCGTTTTGGTATTGCCAATCGGTGGCATGAAGAAGGCGTGCGCCGTTATAGCTTTCATGGTTTGTCGTATGCTGCGATTGCACGCCGATTGCCGATGATCTTGGGCGAAGAAGAAGCCGCGAAGCGGGTAATTGTGTTGCATCTTGGCAGTGGTTCGAGTGCGTGCGCCATGCATAACGGCCGTAGCATTGCCAACAGCACAGGCATGAGTGCGTGTGAAGGTTTGATGATGGGTACCCGCCCGGGGAATCTCGATCCAGAAGTGGTGATCTATTGGATGGAACGGGCTGGAATGGATATCGCCGGTGTACGCGAAGAGCTATACAAACGCTCGGGGTTGTTAGGCGTATCGGGCGAATCGTCTGATATGCGCGAACTGTTGGCAAGCAACAGCCCTCGGGCGAAGTTAGCTATTGCTCTGTTCTGTTATCGGGCGGCGCGTGAAGTTGGTGCCCTTGCCGTTCAACTGGGTGGGGTCGATCATATTGTCTTTACCGCTGGTATTGGTGAGCGTTGTTCGCCGGTTCGCGCTTTGGTATTAGATCATCTGGCGTGGTTAGGTTTTGAGATTGACCATGATGCCAATGCCGATCAAGCGACTTGTATCACTTTGCCAAATAGCCAGCGTCATGCGTGGGTGATTCCAACGGATGAAGAAGGACAAATGGCGCGTGAAGCATTGGCTTTGTTGCCAGCCTAAACACCGCTTTGTTGTTGCCACATCGAGCCTCCCAGTGATGGGGGGCTTTTTTAATGGTTAAGAATGTCCGCTAATACCCGTAGCATGGCAGCGGTGGCACCCCAAACATAATGTTGTTGATAACGGAGGGACAGGTAAAACCCCTCTTGGTTATCACGCCAATAGCGTTCTTTGATGTAGTTATCGGGATTCAAAGCCAATTCCAGCGGCAATTCGAATACCTCGGCGACTTCATCTGGTGCTGGCGCCAATGAAAAAGGCGGCAAGACAAGGCCAACCACCGGTTCGACTCGATAGCCAGTGATGGTGATGTAATGGGGCAATCGTCCAAGTAACTGGATGTGTTCGGCTCGCAGGCCGACTTCTTCTTCTGCTTCACGCAAAGCGGCTTGTTCGGCGGTAGGGTCTTCGGGGTCAATTTTTCCCCCGGGGAAACTGACTTGACCGCTGTGTTGGCGCAATTTTTCGGTGCGCCGTGTCAATAAAATCGAGGGCGTTGGCTGGCGCCAGACGATGGGGACGAGTACCGCAGCCGGTTTGGTTGCAACACGATCGGTTAACTGAGGGACATCTCCAGATAAAGGACGGGTTTCTGCAAGATATAGTTTATCTTGCAACCAAGAAGCAGCCTGATCGGGAGATGTATGGAGCCACATTTAATCATTATCCTGAGCGAGTTTAGGAAGTTCTAGTTCACGCCAATGAGCAAATAATCGCAAGACTAATCCGATGACAAAGATGATGTGCAAACTGAGAGCGGTGAGCCAGCCTTGTTGTTCCAACAGATAGATACTCAGCGCGATCAGAATTGCCACCGTGCCATAAAAATCCTTATGCAGAATAAATGGCACTTCGTTCACCATCATATCGCGCACCATGCCACCGCCAACGGCGGTAATAAACCCCAACATCGCGACACCAAAGCCATTGAGTTCATATTGCAGCCCGACCTGCGCGCCGGCAATGCTGAAGGCAACCAGCCCCAGCGAATCGGCCACGATAAAGGTTCGTAATAAGAATTGGCTTTCGCGTTTTTGTAAGCGTAGCAAGGACACTGTAACCAGCGTGGCTGCAATCACCCACAGAGCATCGGTATATAGAAACACCTGTGGAATGCGTTGTATCAAGACATCTCGAATCATACCGCCGCCAATCGCGGTCAGCAGTGCCAAAATAATAATGCCTAACACATCACAATGTTTGCGTACCCCAACAAGGTAACCACTGACTGTAAAGGCAACTGTCCCAATAATGGCAATCCAATCCATTAGTTCTGCTTTCTAAAATGCAATAACGCCGGCGAATACCGGCGTTATTGGTGTCGGATGACGAGGGGCCGATCAGCGACGCATGGAGTCAAAGAATTGCTGATTGGTTTTCGTACCCTTGATTTTGTCGAGTAAGAATTCCATCGCTTCTAAATCGTCCATTGGATAGAGCAACTTACGCAATACCCAAATTTTCTGTAATTGATCCTGCCCAACTAACAATTCCTCACGGCGGGTACCAGAACGATTGACGTTAATCGCAGGGTAGATCCGTTTTTCGGCCATCCGGCGATCAAGGTGAATTTCCATGTTACCGGTGCCTTTGAATTCTTCATAGATGACGTCATCCATGCGGCTGCCGGTATCAATTAACGCAGTGGCGATGATGGTCAACGAACCCCCTTCTTCGATATTACGCGCTGCACCGAAGAATCGTTTTGGACGTTGTAAGGCGTTGGCATCGACACCACCGGTTAAAACCTTGCCTGAGCTTGGAATCACGGTGTTGTAAGCGCGGGCAAGACGGGTGATGGAATCGAGCAAAATCACCACATCTTTTTTATGTTCAACCAGCCGTTTGGCCTTTTCGATCACCATTTCTGCTACTTGGACATGGCGCGTCGCGGGTTCATCAAACGTGGAGGCTACCACTTCGCCCTTCACCGTACGCGTCATCTCGGTGACTTCTTCTGGTCGTTCGTCAATCAACAATACGATCAGAGACACATCCGGATGATTGGACGTAATGGCGTGGGCGATGTGTTGCAACATCACCGTTTTACCCGATTTGGGCGGCGCGACTAAGAGACCACGCTGTCCTTTACCAATCGGAGACACCAAGTCAATCACCCTGCCGGTGATGTTTTCTTCAGAACGAATGTCGCGCTCTAAAGTCAGACGTGATGTGGGGTGGAGGGGAGTGAGGTTTTCAAACAGGATTTTATTCTTGGCCTGCTCTGGCGGCCCACCATTGATGCGATCGACTTTAACCAGTGCAAAGTAGCGTTCGCCATCTTTTGGTGTGCGGATTTCGCCTTCAATCGTGTCGCCAGTGTGCAGATTAAAGCGTCTGATTTGGCTTGGGCTGACATAAATATCATCGGGCCCAGCTAAATAAGACATATCTGGCGAGCGCAGAAAACCAAAGCCATCGGGCAGCACTTCTAGCGTACCGTCGCCATAGATGCTTTCTCCCCTCTTTGCTTGGTTTTTGAGCAAAGCAAAAATGAGGTCTTGTTTGCGTAAACGGTTTGCGCCATCAATTTCGTTGGCGATTGCGGTGTCAACCAACTGGCTGACGTGCATTTTTTTTAAATCAGATAAGTGCATAGGCGGATGTTGAGACTTTATAGACTCATCGTAAGAAGAACTCACGGCTTGGCGAGGGGATCGGCGAGGGCGGCGGGGATTCAAAGCAAGAAAGCGGGCGACTTTGCATCGCCCGACACAGAAAAAAGTGGATTCAAGGATAGTCGTAATTAGATATTGCTGTCAATAAATGCGGTCAATTGGCTTTTTGCCAAGGCGCCCACTTTAGTGGCTTTGACCTGACCATCTTTGAAAATCATCAGTGTTGGAATACCACGGATGCCGTATTTCGGTGGCGTGCCTTCGTTTTCATCAATATTCAATTTTGCCACGGTCAGTTTGCCTTGATATTCTTTTGCGACTTCATCAAGAATTGGGGCAATCATTTTGCATGGGCCACACCATTCGGCCCAATAGTCGACCAATACAGGGCCGCTGGCTTTCAGCACATCTTGTTCAAAAGAGCCGTCGGTGACGTGAAGGATCAGATCGCTACTCATCATAATCTCCAAAAGAATCGGTTTGGGTGTTTGAAACGCCAAGATATGGCATAAATAGAAATATGGAATCTCTGCATGTTAACAAGCATGCTGTGATGCAGCAAGTTAGCTGTTTCGACACCGCTTGTCGCTATTTTAACGCAACAGCGACAAAACCATCTGTGGAGATTGATTCGATTGCATCAACATACTGGTCGCTGCCTGTTGCAAAATTTTACCGCGAGAAAGCGAGGCGCTTTCTACGGCAAAGTCGGCATCAGTGATGCGTGAGCGTGCCGCAGCGGTGTTTTCTGCACTGGTTTGCAGTCCAGCCACAACACTATCGAGCCGTGTCATCGCAGCACCAATCGATGCCCGCTGTGAAATGATGTTTTCTAGGGCACGGTCTGCGGCTGCAATCGCGCTGTTAGGATTGTTGACCAAATCAATGTCGGCAAAACCCATCGAGCTGTTACTAATCTCACCAATACCAACGGTCAGCCCAGCATCCGCACCAGCGCCTACCTGCATGCGGTAGTTGGTTTTATTTTGTGTTTCAAGTGGAGAATATTGCCATGTTTCAACAAAACCACTTAACACGTCCTCCCCCGACTTTGACCCGACATGGTCAACCACATCCTCAGCATTCTTGACTGCACCTCCATCGGCATCAGCATTGCCAATCCCGCCGGTATCAGCATTGTTTAAGTCAACACCATAGCTGGATAGAGTGGCCCCGGCAGCTTTAAAATCGATCATAAACTGCGCTTCTGTTTTACCAAGATAATGCACCATCGCATCATTCACTACACGGCTTTTATCAGCAGAAAGGTAAGTAAGAAAATCCTGCATCCCACCCGAAGCCCCATTGTTTTTCAATTCGTTATGTAGATAACGGGCTGCAAGGTAGGAAACCGAATAATCTGCTGATGTTGCCACTGTATTGAGTGAAGTCAGATTGTTGTCTAAAAAAGTCTGCACTTGAGCGATAAAGGCCGGATCAGCTTGGTTGACATTGGTATTAAGCGCGAAGCCTAGGTCTGATTTGACCCGTTCATCTGCCCCATGAATAAACTCGGCAGCCCCCTCTTTGAACCAGAGAGACAGATTATAAAAGTTAGTGGTTCTTGCCATCACAGCGTGAACCATCTCATGGGCAATAATCCGATCGTTATAGAAAGGTGCGCTACCTCCGTTCGGTAAATTGGCAGGAGAAAAGTCTGCCATGTCGATATACATTTCTAGGTTGGAACCCACTGCATTGGCTGGCTGGACGGGATAAGAGCCAGAAACATAGGCTGCTGTTCCACCTGGAGTGCCTGGTTCGATAAATTTAATCGCAAATGGCACACCATCGGCGACTAACCCATAGCGTTGTTGAATCATTTTTTCTGAGTTTTCAAGCCAGCCAGTGCTTAAACCTTTTAACACCGCTTTGACGTTTTCATCACTGGTTGCTCCCCCCGAGCTGGCACCATCAGGCAGAACAAACAGTTTATTGCCATTAAACGAAGTGGTTTGACCAATTCGTTCTACTTCATCCATCAGTTGTTTTGCTTCAGCTTGCAAGGCTTCACGATCGGTTTTGGTATTGGTACTGTTGTTGGCTTGAACACCCAATTCGCGAATGCGTTGCAACATATTGTTGACTTCTGACAGCGCACCCTCGGCGGTTTGCAGCATCGAAATTGCATCGTTGGTATTGCGTAGTGCTTGTCGATCACCACGTACATTCGATTGCATGCGTTCAGAAATTGCCAAACCTGCAGCATCATCCGTAGCAGAGTTAACCCGTAAGCCCGAAGACAGACGTTGAACAGATTTACTCACCATCGAGTCATTTTGGGTTAATAAACGACTGCTGAATTGTGAGAGAGAATTAGTAAAGATTTGCATGGCGGCCACACCTGTGCGCAAGATAACTTATCTGCTTATCGGTGTTATTACCAAGGACTTAAGATTTTTTCACTTTATTGTTTTGTTTTAAGATATAAATGCAATTTGTTATATAAATCATGATGTTTGATATTTTTGTTTTGTATGTTTTTTGTGGTTTTCTATGTTGATTGTGTGTTTGCCTGTGGTTAAAGCGCGCCTTTTTTGTTGTAGGTATGTCCTAGACGTTAATCTGGCGATTCGCAAAAAATGTTCGAATAGGTGGTAAACTCCAGAAATCGTAGTAAACGTGAGTTTGCTAACAAGCTTTCTTAACTTAAAGATATGTAAGAGGTTGCTTTATGCAGAACGGGAAAGGGTTGACGATTCGACAACGTTTAACCTTAGGCTTTGCGTTGGTGCTGACGATGATGGTGGCTGTCACTATCATCGGTATTCAAAAAGTCAATTTCATTGACAAAACACTTGCAGAAATCACCGATGTCAACGCGGTGAAGCAGCGTTATGCAATCAATTTTCGTGGTTCTGTCCACGATCGTGCGGTTGCCATTCGCGATGTGGTGATGTTTGACGATGTAAATGGCGCACCGATGCGTGAAACTTTGGACGAAATTAAACGTCTGGATGACTTCTATCAGAAATCAGCGGGGCCGCTTGATCAAATTCTGCAAGATGATGCGATGGCACAACCTGAAGAACGACAGATTGTGCAAAACATCAAAGCGATTGAGGCTAAAACGCAACCCCTAATCCAACAAATTATCCAAGCGAAAAAAAGTGGTAATGAAGTCGAGGCCGAACGGATTTTGTTTGAACAGGCTAAACCCGCTTTTATGGCGTGGTTAGCGGCAATTAACCAATTTATCGATTTTGAAGAACAAAAAAATCAAAAAGCGACACCAAGTGCACGCGAAGTCGCCAGCGGCTTTCAGTGGTTGATGATTTCTTTGTGTGGTGTGGCGATTGTGTTGGGTGGCATTGTCGCATGGTGGATTAGCCGCCAACTGACACAAGCCTTGGGCGGAGAACCGGCGGATGCTGCTGCGATGGTGACTCGGATTGCTGCCGGCGATTTAACCGAGCGTATTCCTGTCACTTACCCAAATAGTATGTTGGCAGCCGTCGCACAGATGCAACAGCGTTTGGTCGAAATTGTCAGCGCGATTGACCAATCGTCTGACCAGTTATCAAAACAAGCTCAATATGTTGCTCAAGTGTCTGAACAGGCACAAATGGCCGCACAGCAACAAGCAGAAGCGTCGGCAACGACTGCCCACCGTGTGGAACAAATCACGGTCAGCGTGAGCAATATTTCTACTATTGCCCAACAAACTGAAGATAATTCAGCGCAAACCGCAAGCTTATCGGAAAGCGGGACACAATCAGTCAAAACAGCTGCCACTGAGATTGGACGCATTGCCCAAACAGTGGAATCCTCGGCACAACAAATCCGTCAGCTGCAACAACGCTCGCAAGAAATTGGTGGGATTGCTGGTGTGATCGGGGAAATTGCTGAACAGACCAATTTATTGGCCCTGAACGCTGCGATTGAAGCTGCGCGGGCAGGCGAGTCGGGCCGTGGCTTTGCCGTGGTGGCAGATGAAGTACGCAAGTTAGCGGAACGGACTGCCAGTGCGACAGCAGAAATTGCCAAAATGATTGATGTGGTGCAAAAAGATACCCAAGTTGCGGTGGATGCCATGGAGCGTGCGGTGCCACAGGTGGCAAATGGGCTGGGCTTAGCGAATGAGGCAACAACGGTGTTGTCGCAAATTCATCATCAGGCTTTAGACTCACTGGCCAAAGTTCGCGATGTGGCACAAGCGACCACCCAACAAGCAGAAACCATCAATGGCATTGTGCGTAATGTGGAACATATTGCTCAGATGTCGGAGGAAACCAGCGCTGCCATGCACAGTAACAGCACCGCAGCACAACAGCTGAATGAAATTGCAATTGCGCTGCGCCAGCATGTCCAGCATTTCCGCTTACGCGGTTAAGTGGGGTTGTGATACCAGACTTTTCCTCAGTCTTTGGGAGAAGTCTGGAGGGTGTCGGGATTGGGGTCAGCAAGGGCTTGGGTGATCAACTCCATGTATTTCTCCAATTCCAACCCTTGTTCTTGTACCCCTTGGATGCGCTCTAAACTGTCATTCAGAATCTGTCGCAGACGATCTTCCTGTGAGCTTTTCAGCCCCATAAACAAGAACATTTCTTCAAAGTCATGTGCCATTTCATTGAGCACAAAAGACATCTCCTGATTTTGGCGATGATAGCCTTGTTCAATTTGTGAAAAGATGTGTTTGGCTTGTGATAACAATCCTTCCAATGAGGTACTCTCTAGAGAGCGCATACATTGCGCAGCCCCTTCTACCGGACTTGCGCCCCAGTGCTCCAGCCATAATCCCTTCCTTCTGAGCCGCAGGCGAAAGGATTTGGCTGGGGGTGAAGGGGCGTGCCGCCCAACGGGCGGCTAGTGCGGTGCTTCTTGTTGCTCGATGTATTGTTGAATCACCGACAGGGGCGCTCCGCCGTAACTGATGATGCAATAGCTGCGGCTCCAGAACACCGGCTTATTCCAGTAATACTGCTTCAGTTCTTCGCCAAATTCTTTGCGGATGTAACGGCTGGTCACGGTCTTGAGATTGTTCACGAACACCGACGGTGCCACCTTCGGATTCAGCGACAGTAGCAGGTGGACGTGATCAGCTTCGCCGTTGAATTCCAACAACTCGCACTCCCACTTCTCCACCAGCGCCTGACAATGGGTTCTCAATCTTTCCAGCATCGGCGCGGTGATGCATTTTCGCCGGTATTTGGTGACAATAACTAAATGGTAATTTAAGTTAAAAACGCAATGATAAAGCGACTTAACGGGCTGTTTTCGTTCCATAACTGTAGTGTATGATACAAACATGGCTCTCCGCAAAGTCACCTTCCGCCTGTACCCCAACGCCGCTCAGGCCGAGCGGCTGACGGAGCTGCTCAGCCTGCACCAGCGCGTGTATAACACCGCGCTGGAAGAACGCATACGAGCGTATCAGGCAGAAGGTACATCACTGAACTTTGCCAGTCAGTGCAAGGCACTAACCCAGTGGCGGGCGCACGTTCCCGCCTTGGCGGAGGTGAATGCCCAATCCTTGCAAGTGACGTTGAAACGGCTCGATCTGGCCTTTGCCGCTTTCTTCCGTCGCGTGAAAGCGGGCGAAACGCCGGGCTTCCCGCGTTTCAAACCGCTCCAGCGGTTCAGTGGCTGGGGATACAAGACACACGGCGACGGATGGAAACTGCTGGCCGGCGACGGCATGAAACACGGGCACGTCCGCCTGTCCGGCGTCGGCATGGTGCGAATGAGGGGACAAGCCCGCACCGTGGGCGAAGCCAAAACCGCCGAGGTGCTGCACAAGGCTGAGAAATGGTATTTGTCCGTTACCGTCGAGTGCAGTCCCGACCGAGCCAGCGGCAACAAGGCTGTGGGCGTGGACTGGGGGCTGGAAACCTTCGCCACCGTGGTCGATTCCGATGGCGGCAATGATCCCGTTCCAAACCCGCGCTTTCTCGATGCGGCCCAACGACAAAGGCTCAAGACCTTGCAGCAGGCGGTCAGCCGTAAGCCCAACAAGCGCTCGAACAACCGGCGCAAGGCAGTGAAAGCGCTGGCGGCGGAACACCGCCGAATTGCCAATCGGCGCAAAGATTTCTTGCATCAGACCAGCGCAAAGCTGGTAAGCCAATGCGGCCTGATCGCCACTGAGCAATTGAACGTCAAGGGTATGACCGCCAGCGGTGGCGAATACAAGAAGGGATTGAACCGCAGCATTCTGGATACCGCACCGTCCACCTTTTTAACTCTGCTAAAGAGCAAAGCGGAAGAAGCTGGCTTGCAGTGGTGTGAGGTGCCGACCCGTCAGGTTAAACCAAGCCAGACGTGTCACCGATGCGGTGTCCAGCGTAAAAAAACGCTCGCGGAGCGCATTCATCGTTGTAGTTGCGGGGCTGAATGCAGCCGCGACGAAAATGCGGCGCGAGTGATGTTGAATTGGGCGCTGACAGGTAGCGCCTCCGGTCAGGAACTGGCCGAGGTGGGGAGCGGTGGACGTTTCGCCGTGCTGAACCACGAAACTCACGCTGTACCGGCGCTAGCCGGTCAGCGGGAGTAGTTCATTACGTAAAACACAGTGGCTGCGCCGTGAACACAGACGTACGGTGCCTGTGACACCAAAATACTCCAATGCATCGGTTAATAGGATGGCGAGTTGTTCGGGGGTTTGTACAGTGAACAACTGACGGAAAGTGTGAATGACCTGACCTAGGGCACTGGAATCGGTCATGGCAGAGAAAGCCGCATTCATGGCTTCGCCTGCTGATTGTTTTAACTGTTGGATTTCTGAACGAGAGGCAAGGGTCTGTTTTACTTTGCGCTCAAGTTCTGCAGGTTCAAGTGGTTTTACAATAAAGTCGTTGGCGCCAAAATCATAAGCGGCTAGACGACTTTGCGCGTCGCTGTGCGCAGAAATGAAAATAACTGCTGGTTGGTCAATATCCGTATCTGCACGAATGTGACGACAAACCTCGTAGCCATCCATGCCGCTCATCTCTATATCGAGGAGTACAACGCCCGGTTGCAATACTTTGACTTGTTGTAAACCCGCACGTCCTTCATGGGCTAGGTAAATATCGAAATAGGGGCTGAGAATTGTTTTGACAACGAGGGAAAACATCTGATCGTCATCAATTACAAGTACTTTATCTTTTAATGACATTTTGTATCATCCTTAACTGGCTCAACAGCTCAACATTCTTCTATAGAAAGCACCGTTCAACAGGGTACGGAGCTTAGCTGTCGATACTCTTTCATAAATATGATAGCATCGTGTTGATCTATGAAAATTTGTTTTTTCACAAAAAATTTTTCATATCTGGCAATTTATGTCAAACTGGAAAACTTGGCCGGAGAAAATAATGGAATGGCTGTTTGACCAAGATGAGCAACATGTTGTGACAGAGTCGAAAGAAGCGGCTGTTGATGATTTTGCAACACAGACAGTTTTGCAAGCACTGGCACATGTAGCAGAACTGGGTGAA
This sequence comes from Aquaspirillum serpens DSM 68, assembly GCF_000420525.1. Lineage (GTDB taxonomy): Bacteria > Pseudomonadota > Gammaproteobacteria > Burkholderiales > Aquaspirillaceae > Aquaspirillum > Aquaspirillum serpens. Next base: position 9,584 of record NZ_ATVC01000046.1, on the reverse strand, counting down.
CTCTTGTGTTTCATGCGTGAGAGCCATGCTTGTCATGATTGTTCTTCTTTAGCCAAATGTGCCTTGTCTACATTAAGAAACTATGGTCTCTCTGCTTTATTGATGTTGCATCCAGAAGGAAACATCAAGAGTTACTATGCTTTGCCACAGGAAATCACCCCCGATGAGGTAAGCTTGTTAGATAATGCCGCTGCTGCATCCGTGCGTATCTATGAAACAGTACAGCACTGCATATTCAATTATCGCTATTGCAGCTTAATTATCACAAATTGGTCAGACCAAGAGCCCTTACGAGCCGGTCGCTTGCGCGATCATCTGGCACAATTATGTGAAGGCATTGATGCCAGATTAGATGCCATGTTGAGCAGCGTTCCGCTGCCTAATATCGTGCAATTAACGTATCAGCCGCTTATTTCTCATTTTCTTGTGCAGGAACACTAACGCCCAACTGTGCTTGGGATAGCTGCTTACATAAAGGATTGTGACCCAACTATGGCCAAAGTCATTCTTACTGTGGACGACTCCCCTTCTATTCGTCAGATGGTAACCTTTACTTTGAAAAGTGCTGGCTATGAAGTCGTCGATGCCCCTGATGCACCCACTGCCCTGAGCCGTGCGCGTGCTCGGCAGTTCGATATGATTCTGACGGATATCAATATGCCAGGCATGGATGGTTTTGCCCTGACACAGGCACTCCGTGCGCTCCCTGAATATGCCTCAGTGCCGATTTTGGTGCTGACGACCGAATCGAGTGACGAAATGAAGCAAAAAGGACGTGCTAGTGGTGCCACTGGTTGGCTGGTTAAACCTTTCGACCCACAAAAGCTAATTAGCTTAGTGAAGCGGGTGATTGGTTAACGGTTTGCCAAACCATGCAAATCGATCTATCGCAGTTTTTTGACATCTTCTTCGAGGAAGCCGAGGAACACTTGGCAACGCTCGAGTCGGTGTTGCTCGCTCTCGATATTGATGCCCCCGACGCGGAAGCATTGAATGCGATTTTCCGTGCTGCGCATTCGATTAAAGGCGGGGCAGGGACTTTTGGTTTCACCGACCTGATTAACGTGACGCATCAGCTGGAAACCCTGCTTGATGCGGTGCGAAAACATACTTTGCAGTTAACCCCTAGCCATATCGATACCATCTTGGCGGCGACGGATGCGCTGCGAGATATCCTCAATAATTGTCGTCAAGGTGTGGCAACTGATCCTGTTTTGATTCAGGAAATGGAAGCGCGTTTACGGGCAGAGTTGCTGCCTAAAGCTGTCTCTTCAGCCGCGATTCCGGTGTTGCAGGAAGAAGCGCGCACCCATCATTTTTCGATTGCCACAGATGGACAATTAGCTTGGGAGGCGTTGTTACAGCGTTTGACAGCAGAGCCACGGGCAAAAATCACTGGTTTTCCGGTGGAGCCCGATGCCAAAGATCCATTATGTATTGAATTTATCGGTACTGACTCTGAATTTGCTGATCTGTGTGATAGCTTGGCCTTTGTGGTGCCGCCCTCTGCGATTCGCTTAGAACATGCTCCCCCTCCCTTGGTCGATGACGCAAATAGTTGGGGATTGTTTCACGAGGAAACCTCAACTGCGGTAGTGTCTCCTTCTGTCCTTGAGGAGGAGGATGGTTGGGGATTATTTGAGGAAGATACGCCGCCTGCTATAGCTATTGTTCCCTCTCCCCTGCCGCTTACACTGATAGAAGAGGACGATGGCTGGGGATTGTTCAATACGGTGCCCACTTCCCCCGCCCCATCGAATGCCACGCCACAGGTTACCGCATCTGAAACAACAGACGATGACGAAGGTTTTGGCTTCTTTACGCCTGTACCACAGCCACCAGCGGCAACTTCTCTTGCCACCGCGATGGCTGAAGAAGGCGATGGTTTTGGCTTATTTGTCCCCGTTCCATTAGCCCCACCAGTGGCACCGCCGGTGCCGGTAGTGAGCGCACCACAGGTGGTTGCGCCTACTGCACCACGAGCCACAGCTCCTACGCCAACTCGTCAGGGTAATAATGCTGAGTCGGCGACAATTCGTGTCAATGTCGAAAAGGTGGACCAACTACTCGATTTAGTCGGTGAACTGGTCATTACACAGTCGATGTTGGCTCAGTGTGCCGCGCAACTGGAACAGCAAGGGGTGGGTAATGACATTCTATTGGCAGGGATTAAACAGCTCGAAAGAAATACCCGCGATTTACAAGAATCGGTGATGTCGGTGCGAATGATGCCGATTGCCTCTGTCTTCAACCGTTTTCCGCGATTGGTGCGAGATTTAGCCGGCAAACTGGGTAAACAAGTTGAACTTCATCTCGAAGGCGAAAGCACCGAACTAGATAAGGCATTTATCGAAAAACTCGCCGATCCCATGACGCATTTGGTGCGTAATAGCCTAGATCATGGCATTGAATCACCTGAAAAACGGCGACTGTCTGGGAAATCTCCTATTGGTCATCTTACCCTGCGTGCTTCGCATCAGGGCGGCAATATCGTGATTGAAATTCGCGATGATGGGGCTGGCTTAAATCGAGAGCGCATTTTAGCTAAAGCGATTGAACGTGGTCTGCCGGTACACGAAGGGATGCCAGATACCGAAGTGTGGAATCTGATCTTTGAAGCAGGGTTTTCGACTGCTGCCGAAGTGAGTGATATTTCTGGCCGAGGTGTAGGGATGGATGTGGTGCGGCGGAACATCCAAGAGATGGGTGGTAGCATTATGATTGAATCGGTTGCCGGTGTTGGCAGCACGATTACCCTGCGGCTGCCCCTAACCTTAGCTATCTTGGATGGGATGTCGATTCGGGTGAATGGTGAGGTGTATGTGTTGCCATTAACCTGCATTATTGAATCGCTGCAGGCACAACCCAGCCAATATAAAACCTTAGCTAAGCAAGGCGAGGTCTTACAAGTCCGAGGTCAATATCTGCCACTGATTCGATTGGCTGATATTTTCTTGACTCAAACCGAACACCCGACCGGTTCTGCTTCTTTGCAACAAGGGCTGTGCATGATTGTGGAGGCAGAAAAAGAAATGGTAGCGTTACAAGTCGATGAGCTATTGGGACAACAACAGGTGGTGATTAAAAATCTGGAAACCAACTATCGCCGTGTCTCAGGCATCTCGGGTGCCACAATTATGGGCGATGGCCGTGTGGCACTGATTCTTGATGTCCCTGCCGTTGTCAGAATGGCAAAAAATCGGAGCCGAGCATGAACGAGCGTTATTTAACCAATGATAACAGTCCGGCACGAGAAAATTTGGTGTTTACCCTCGGTGATGAGGAATATGGCATCAATATCTTAAAAGTGCAGGAAATTCGCGGCTATGACACGGTAACTCGCATTGCAAATAGCCCACCCTATTTAAAAGGGGTGATTAACTTACGCGGTGCAATTGTTCCGATTGTTGATTTACGCATTAAATTTGGTTTACAAAATGTCACGTACACGCCTTTTACCGTCGTGATTATTTTGAATGTTGGGCAGAAAATAGTTGGTATTGTAGTCGATAGTGTGTCAGATGTAATTCACCTTGACCCTGAGCAATGCCGACCTGCTCCAGAATTGGGTGTAGTCGTCAATACTGATTATGTTTTAGGGCTGGGGGTGATTGAAAATCGGATGGTGATTCTGACCGATATCGAGAAACTGATGACCAGTCACGAATTGGCGCTATTTGAACAACTGAGTTTAGAGACCTAATGTTTGTCGCTAAACCTTTTTCTCTGATGTGAATCTGGATTCCAGAACTGTGAGCGTATGATGTCGGTCCTTTATCGTCTGTCTTTGCCTGTCAAACTTACTTTAATTGCTTTGTTGGCGTTGGCCTTTTCTTTGGCACCCAACTTACGTGTATTAAATACTGGTTTACATTCTTTAGAGGAGATTGCGACTGAGCGACAGGCAATTTCTCCTAGCCTGCAGTTGTTGGAATTAACCGATCGTTTGCAACGTTATCGCTATATTCTGTTAACCCAGACAGCTGGCGCAGAAAATAACCGCTTGTTGACTTTAGAACGCGAAATCGAAACCAGCTTTAATAATCTTGCTGCATTACCTGCACCATTATCACAACGAGTGCAAGAGTTACGCAGCCGCTTTTTATCGTTAAAAGAAAAACAAACGCAAACAGTCGCCAGTACCTATTTCAATGGTTATAGTGTGCTGATTGGTGAAGTGAATAGCCTGAGCCGCGATGTCGGGGCCCACTATGGCTTAATGCTTGATCCTAGCCCAGATGCTTATTTCCTATTCCAAGCTGGTTTTTTGTCTTTGCCCTCGGTGAATGAATCTTTAGCACGGTTGCGTGATTTAGCCGCTTTAGGTAGTGAGGTAGTGGCTAATAACGGTTTTAGTCAACGTGATGAAATCAGTAATAATGCACTGATTCAATTGCGTGATAGTGATCAGGCTTTATTAAAAGTCATTTCAGCCAATGCCGTGTTATCAGCTGATTTGGCAAAAGATCGTGCACAATTGACTCGTAATGTGAACGATGCCATTGCATTAGGTCGTTTACAGGGCGGTGAAATCAGTCGTGCCGATTTACTACAGCGTATGAATGCAGTCAATGCTGATATTACGGCACTCAATCAGCGTGTACTACAACAATTAGACCTCAGCCTACAGCACCGTGCTGACCAAGAAAAACAAACTTTAATTGTCAGCGCCTCAGTATTAGTGCTTTTTGTTCTGTTGCTGATTGTTTTGATCTATTTAATTGCTCGTTCAATTTTGCGTCCAATGCGTGGTGTCGTAGAAACTGCATCACAAATTGCACAGGGCAATTTTTCGGCTAAATTCCCTGAAATTGACGGTAAGGCAGAATTGGCACAGTTATCGCATGCTTTAGATGATATGCGAATTAAACTTGGCCAAGTTTATAATAATGAATCTGCCGCCCTTAAAGAAAACCTGCGTGTACGGATTGCATTGGATGTAGCAAAGACCAATGTAATGATTGCTGACAATGAATACAATATTGTCTATGTCAATCGTTCTTTGGTTGAAATGTTACAACAACGGCAAGAGTCTATTCGTCGTGAACTACCTAGCTTTGCGGTCGATAAAGTATTGGGCTCCAATATTGATATTTTCCATAAAACGCCAGCACATCAACGGGCATTATTAAATCATCTTAATCATACTCATGAAGCGAATTTGCAATTAGGTGGTTACCATTTCCGTTTGTTAGTAACGCCTGTTGTCGATGCTCAGAACAACCGTTTGGGTACGGTGGTTGAATGGCAAGACATGACAGAAACCTTGCGTGCTCAACAAGAGGCGGTCATTTACAACGCTAATATGGCACGGGTGAAAGCTGCACTGGACAATGTCACTACCAATGTGATGATTGCTGACAATGAACGTAATATTGTCTACATGAACAACTCGGTGAAAGGGATGTTGAAGCAAGCACAAAACGACATCCGCCGTGTGTTCCCGAGTTTCGATGCTGATCGCTTGCTGGGCAATAACATGGATATTTTCCATAAAAATCCTGCCCATCAACGTGATCTACTGGCGGATTTACGGACAACCTACCGTGCACAAATTGCCTTGGGTGGCCGTACTTTCCAATTGATTGCTAACCCTGTTTTTGATGAGCAAGGGGTACGGCATGGTACCGTGGTGCAATGGTTAGACCGTACTGACGAAGTGGCGGCAGAAAAAGAAGTGGAAGCGATTATTACTGCTGCCGCTGCCGGTGATTTCTCAAAACGGTTGGCAGCAGAAAATAAAGAAGGTTTCTTCCGTGTCTTGGCTGACAATATCAACCGTTTAGTCAGTACCTCTGCCGAAGGTCTGGAAGATGTCGCAACGGTGTTAGAGCACTTGTCTCGCGGCGATTTAAGTTACCGCGTGGATGATAAGAAATATGAAGGTGTTTTTGCTCGCCTGACTCGTAATGCGAACCAGACGGTGGACAGTTTATCTGCCTTAGTGCGCCAAATTCGTGAGGCCACTGATACCATTAACGTCGCATCGCGTGAAATTGCTCAAGGGAATCAAAACCTTTCGGCGCGAACCGAACAACAAGCGGCAAACCTACAAGAAACCGCTTCCAGCATGGAAGAAATCACCGGTACAGTGCGACAAAATGCTGATAACGCACAGCAGGCAAGCAAATTAGCAAGTGGTGCATCGGTGGTGGCAAGTAAGGGTGGCAACTTGATGGGCGAAGTGGTCACCACCATGAGTGCTATCCATGAGTCAGCCCGTAAGATTGTTGACATTATCAGCGTCATTGATGGCATTGCCTTCCAAACCAATATTTTGGCCTTGAATGCTGCCGTGGAAGCGGCACGCGCTGGTGAGCAAGGCCGTGGGTTTGCCGTGGTGGCCAGCGAGGTGCGTAGCTTGGCCCAACGCAGCGCCACTGCAGCAAAAGAAATTAAAACCCTGATTGGTGATTCAGTCGATAAAGTCGAATCTGGGGCGCAGTTGGTGGACGAAGCCGGCCAAACCATGAGCGAAGTGGTGGATTCTGTACGTCAGGTGGCCGAGTTGATGCGTGAAATCAGTGCTGCTTCGGTGGAGCAGTCCTCTGGTATTGAGCAGATTAACCAAGCTGTGACACAGATGGATGAGAACACCCAGCAGAATGCGGCATTGGTTGAGGAGGCGGCTGCGGCAGCCGAGAATTTGGAAGAACAAGCGAACCTGCTGTCTGAAGCTGTGGCTACTTTCCGTCTGTCGGCCTCTGCCGCATGGGCAGCGGCGCCTGCACCGGCGCCTGTTCGTAAAACAGTGGCCGCACCTTCTGCGCTACCTTTAAAACAAACTGCACCACCGATGTCGTTACCTGCGCCACCTACGCATAAGCTAAAAGCGCCATTGACACCGCCTCCGAGCGCTGCTGATGATGACTGGGAAGAGTTTTAATGGCCAATCATGAGCGAGAGTTTGAATATACGCCACGCGATTTTATGCGGGTGAAAGATCTGCTCTATCGCCATGCTGGGATTGTCTTAAACGATAGCAAAGACTCTTTAGTGTATAGCCGTCTGGTGCGTCGTTTACGGGCATTACAAGTCAGTCGCTTTGCGGATTATCTGGATGATTTACATCCAGATAGTCCGGAGTGGCAAAACTTTCTCAATGCGCTTACCACTAACCTCACGGCTTTTTTCCGAGAAAATCATCATTTTGAGGTGTTGGCCGGACTACTAAAACAACATCCTATCGGACAGCCTTTCCGCATTTGGTGTTGCGCTGCTAGTACTGGTGAAGAACCGTACTCTTTAGCCATGACTGCAGTGGAAACCTTGCAACGACATGACCCACCGGTGTCAATTATTGCCACCGATATTGACACCCAAGTTTTACAAACCGCACGGGCTGGGGTTTATGCGCAAGACCGTGTGCGTGATTTATCACTGACCCAACTGCGGCAATTTTTTCTCAAAGGCACCGGAAAAAACGAGGGTAAGGTTCAGGTCAAACCTTATATTAAAAAGTTAATTCAGTTTCAGACTTTAAATCTATTAGCAAAAGATTGGTCGATTTCTGGCCAATTTGACGCGATATTTTGCCGTAATGTGCTAATTTACTTTGATAAACCAACACAAAAAACCGTTGTTGAACGCTTCGCTCCTCACTTAAAAGTGGATGGTCATTTGTTTGTTGGGCACTCTGAAAATTTAACTCCTATAACCCGTTTATTTTCACCTTGTGGCCGCACTGTCTATACCCTTGCCAATTCCCCTGTTGAGAAACACTGATGTTAGCTGCCGATTATCAAGAGGTGTTTGCCTCGCATTTTTACCATGACAAAACTTTCGATTCCCCTGCGGTGAAAGTTTTTCCGGGTGAATATCATGTCTCAACAGAGGGCCGTTTAATCGTAACTGTCTTGGGCTCATGTGTTGCTGCTTGTATTCGTGATCGTAAAGCAGGGTTTGGTGGTATGAACCATTTTATGTTGCCTGATGCAGGAGAGAGTGAATCTTCTGTGGTGGGTAGTGCCGCTCGCTACGGCAGTTATGCGATGGAAATTCTTATCAATCACCTGTTGAAATTGGGAGCTGCTCGACAAAATCTTGAAGCCAAAATTTTTGGTGGTGGGAATGTCTTGTCGGGGATGACCGTTGGCAACGTTGGACCGCGTAATGCGCAGTTTGTCAAAGACTATTTGGCAATGGAGCGTATTCCTGTGGTGGCAGAAGATTTATTAGGCCAAGAAGCGCGAAAAGTGTATTTCTTTCCTCACACAGGGCGGGTCATGGTAAAAACCATTCGTGAACAAACCAAGCCAGCGGTGGTTGATCGGGAAATGCGTTATCAAAAACGGATTGTGGTGCGTCCAATTAGTGGCGATGCAGAGTTGTTTTAAGGCCTAGCCGCCGTTAGCGCGCGAAATTAGAGTAAGGCTGATGCGAAAAATTCGTGTAATCGTGGTGGATGATTCTGCTTTAATGCGCTCATTACTACGACAAATTATTGATTCAACCGATGATATGGAAGTGGTCGCAGTGGCCCCTGATCCGCTGGTGGCGCGTGAGAGAATTAGAGAGCTCGATCCTGATGTGATTACCCTCGATATTGAGATGCCACAGATGGATGGACTGACTTTTCTTGAACGTCTGATGCGTTTACGACCAACGCCGGTTTTGATGGTGTCATCTTTGACGGAAGAAGGGGCTGAAGCCACGCTAAGAGCACTTGAGTTAGGTGCTATCGATTTTGTCTGTAAACCAGATAATCACAGTCTGTTATTGGCTGATTATGCTGATGAAATTTGCCATAAAATTCGTGCTGTGGCTTTGGCTGGACGTGGTTTTGCTGCGCGGCGAGCCGTATTAGCCCAAAAAATATCACCGAAACCTTTGCCGATGGTGAGAACACGTAGCCAACAGGTGCAGTTGATCGTGGTTGGTGCTTCTACCGGTGGTACTGAGGCATTAAAACTTTTCTTACAACGGCTACCTGCCGATTCGCCACCTGTGTTGATTGTGCAACACATGCCCCCTGGTTTCACCACCTCATTTGCCGCTCGTTTAGATAGCTTGTCAGAATTACATGTTAGTGAGGCAAAAGAGGGTGAGCCGATTTTGTCAGGTCATGCTTATTTGGCACCTGGTGATCGTCATTTGCAAATTAGTAAAAATGCCCGTGGTTATGTGTGTCATCTTGATGATAGCGAGAGAGTAAACCGCCACAAACCGGCGGTGGACGTGCTGTTTGACTCGGTCACAACCTATATTGCGGCTAAGCGGGTGGTGGCAGTATTGATGACCCGGTGCGCGACAAGCCCCGCCGTTCAGGGCGGGGAAGGATAGCGCGGACGGCGTAGCCGTCCTTGGGTTTCAGTCTTGGGCGGGTACGCCACCAATAGGTGAACATGATCATCCTCGCCGTCCATATTTCGCCACAAAGACCAAATGGACGTGCATCTTAAAAACGCAGTGCCGACTGCGCCTAATATCGTTGTCATCTCTCATAGACCAAAGTATCATTGATTCATGCAACGACTTCAAGCCTTCAAATACGAACTGGTGCCAGACGGCCATCAGGAGCGGCAAATGCGCCGCTTCGCTGGCTCGTGCCGGTTCGTATTCAACAAGGCGTTGGCGTTGCAGAA
>NZ_ATVC01000045.1 GCF_000420525.1 Aquaspirillum serpens DSM 68 | reverse complement strand
ATCGTGACGTTCTACAACAACCTGCGATTGCATTCAACTCTGGGTTATTTGCCCCCAGCTGTCTACGAACAGAATATGGCAAACACACAACCTATCTCTCTGTCCGAAAAAATTTGACCGTTACACTCTGTCCGAAAAAATTTGACCGTTACAAACCAATCGCAAGGGCATTTCTTTATTTTCTGCTCGCCCAGAGATTGCCATTCTAATAAAGAAAAATTTGCGGTAAACAACTTATCGATTAAAAAGATATCCCTTACCATTTCCTGTTTTTTTGAAGTGTTTGAAGGGTTACGATGCCAGTTGTACGTTTAACGGTTGCAGCAGTAAAAAATCTGCAATGCGATAAAAACAAAAAGAAAGAAAACTATTTTGATACTCTATGTAAAGGTTTAATGTTAGAGATACGAGTCTCTGGTGGAAAAACTTGGTATGCGCGATATTACAATTCGCATGGCAAGTTACGTCATTATAAAATAGCGAATGCTGAACAACTAAGCCTTAAAGAAGCAAGAAATATTTGTAAAGAAATTATAGCTAAGAGCTTAACTGGTTTAGACCCAGTCGAAAAAAGAAACCAGCTGAAAAAAGTTTTGACTTTTTCTGAATTTATTGAACAGCATTATCTTCCACATGCAATGATTTATAAACGCTCATGGAAAAATGATGCAGCCTTATTAAAAAATCATATCTTACCTTTCTTAAAAGAGAAATACTTAGATAAAATCTCAAAACAAGACATTGTTAATATACATCAGCAAAGGTTATTTGCTGGCGCTGCGCCAGCATCAGCAAATCGTGTACTTACCCTATTGAGTAGAATATTTAATTTGGCTTTACAATGGGAGATGTCTGGAATACTCAAAAACCCAGTAAAAGGAATTTCATTATTTACTGAAAATAATATTCGAGATTATTATCTTACATCAAAACAGTGGCACAACCTTGAAATGGCGATGGAGCAGACACCTCACCCAATGTTGCGTAACATTATTACGATGTTAGTTTTAACGGGTGCTCGCCGGCAAGAAGTGTTAGAAGCAAAATGGAGCGATATTGACATCCAGTGTAAACTGTGGCGGATTCCAATGTCAAAATCGGGTAAGGCACGTTATGTCCCTCTATCAAAACAGGTATTAGCATTGTTAGCAAACATGCCAAAATATGAACAGTGTTCTTTTATTTTCCCCAACCCAAAAACAAAAAAACCATATACCTGCCTGTTTTGGATTTGGAATCGGGTTCGGAGAAAAGCTGGATTACCTAATTTACGTTTGCATGATTTAAGGCATAGTTTCGCCAGTTTTTTAATCAATGCAGGGCGTTCACTTTATGAAGTACAAAAGATATTAGGACATAGCAACCTACAAATGACACAGCGCTATGCTCATTTATCCAAAGAAACGCTATTAGAGGCTGTTGATATGGCAGGAAGCTTAATTTATTCTACCGAGCGTAAAAAGCAAAAGAAATTTGAAAAAATATGTTAATAAAAAACCGCCGTTAAGGCGGTTTTTTTCTGGCAGGTTTAGTTTTTCCCAATAACCCCACTGGTCGGAGAGCTTGGGCTGCCGTGGTAGAGTTTTTTCGGGACTCTACCAGCCAAGAAAGCTTCGCGCCCCGCTTCGACCGCGAGTTTCATCGCACGCGCCATTTGAATCGGACGTTGAGCCCCAGCAATGGCGGTATTCATCAAAATCCCATCACAACCGAGCTCCATCGCGATGGCAGCATCGCTGGCTGTACCAACGCCAGCATCAACCAACACCGGCACTTTGCTTTGTTCGATAATCAGCTGTAAGTTCCATGGGTTGAGAATCCCCATGCCCGAGCCAATCAATGACGCCAAAGGCATGATAGCGCAACAGCCAATTTCTTCTAACTGACGGGCTACAATCGGGTCATCCGAGGTGTAGACCATCACGTCAAAACCCTCTTTTACCAATACTTCTGCTGCTCTTAATGTCTCTAAAACATTCGGGAATAGGGTATTGGCATCACCTAAAACTTCTAACTTCACTAGCTTATGACCATCCAACAATTCCCGTGCAAGGCGCAGGGTACGGATCGCTTCTTCTGCGCTGTAACAACCAGCAGTATTCGGTAATAGGGTATAACGATTCGGAGGCAGAGCATCCAGCAGATTCGGTTCGTCTGGGTTCTGACCTAAATTTACCCGTCGGATAGCAACAGTCACAATCTCGGTGCCAGAAGCCTCTAAGGCTGCGGCCGTTTCTGCAAAATCTTTGTATTTCCCAGTACCAACTAACAAACGCGATTGATATTCACGTCCTGCTATTGTCAAACAGTCTGCCATAGTGATTTCTCTATTCTAAATTCAGGTACACAGCCAAGCGAACTGCCTCTAACTCTCTTTAGCAGCGCAGTTTTAGCGCATGACGAGGAACAACACCGCACCTTACAGTGCTTTTATCAGGAGAACTAGCCACCACCCACGGCAACGACGATTTCAAGTTGATCGCCGTGTTGTAATGCAGTGTTGGCATGTTGGCTGCGGGGTACGATATCGCCATTGCGTTCGACAGCAATCCGTTGCCCGGGTTTCACCCACTGGCTTATTGCTGTTTCCACCACAGTCCCAGCCGGAAATTGATGAGCTTGTCCATTGATAATGACGTCAATCACAGTCATGCCTCTTAAAAAATCATAATCGTGCTGCCCGTACTACCGCAGCTTGGCGTTGAATATTGGCAATCACTTCGCCCAGATGGGCTAAGCCTTCAACCTGTAAGCGGAAACGGATTTGTACATATCCCTCACCGCTATGGGCATCTTGCATATCCACACTTTCGATATTGGCGGACGACTCGGTAATGGCTGCTGCCACCGCCGCCAGCGCACCGCGTTCGCTTTTCGCTAAAACACTAACAGGAACACCGAATAGTTTGGGTTGTGATAATTCCCACTCCATATCCAGCAGTTTCTCTGGGTCGAATTTTTGGATATTGGTGCAATCATGGCGATGGATCAACAAACCTTGTCCCTTATTCACCACGCCCACAATCCGGTCACCAGGAATCGGATTACAACACGGCGAGAATTGCAAAGACGCGCCTTCATTACCACGAATAGCAATCGGCCCGACCCGCAGCGGCTCACCGGAAGTTTCACCTGCCAACTCTAACAAACGGCTGGCCACGACCACCGGTAACAATTTGCCTGTACCAATATCTGCCAACACATCTTCAAAATCGTTGTTGTGCTCGGTGTGCTCGCGTAGGTATTCCTGCCATACTGGTTCAGAGACGACAAAATGCTTACCCGATAGCGCATGTAACGATTGTCGCAGCATACGGCTCCCCAATTCCACCGCTTCACCACGGTGCATCCCCTTGAGGAAGTTGCGAATATGACTGCGGGCACGGCCACTGGCAACAAACCCCAACCATGACGGATTGGGGTGAGCATGTGCGGCAGTCACAATTTCGATTTGATCGCCGTTTTTTAGCTTGGTGCGCAGGGGCACTAAGGTATGGTTAACCTTAGCAGCAATACAGCGATGGCCGACATCGGTGTGCACGGCATAAGCAAAGTCAACCGGTGTAGAGCCTTTCGGCAACACCATAATCTTGCCTTTGGGCGTGAAAACATAGACCTCATCAGGGAACAAATCGACTTTGATATGTTCCAGAAATTCGATGGCATCGCCCGACTCAGCTTGAATGTCGAGGATGTCTTGCAACCATTGGTGCGTGCGCTGCTGTGCTTGGTCGATCGAAGCATTACCCGATTTATACATCCAATGACTGGCTACGCCGGTTTCGGCGATACGGTGCATTTCATGGGTACGGATTTGAATTTCAATCGGAGTACCGTAGGGGCCGAATTCAATCGGAGTACCGTAGGGGCCGAACAAGGTGGTATGCAGCGATTGGTAGCCATTGCCTTTGGGGATGGCAATATAGTCTTTGAATTTACCTGGGATAGGTTTGAATAAGGCGTGCAAGACACCGAGGGCAAGGTAACAGCTAGGGGTATCATCCACTACCACGCGAAACGCATAAATATCGAGCACTTCAGAAAAAGACAGGTGTTTTTCCACCATCTTTTTATAAATACTGTAAAGGTTCTTTTCGCGACCTTTAATCACCGCCGGCAAGCGTGCCTCAGCAAGACGTTGCTCAATATTGACTAGAATTTTGCCAACTAACTCGCGGCGATTGCCTCGGGCGGCCTTTACCGCTTTAGCTAAGACTTGATAGCGATTGGGGTAGGTGTGTTTAAACGAGAGATCTTGTAGTTCGCGATAGACTTTATTGAGACCAATTCGATTGGCAATCGGCGCATAAATGTCCAACGTTTCTTGCGAGATGCGTTGTCGTTTATCGAGGCGCATCGCATCTAACGTGCGCATATTGTGCAAGCGGTCGGCCAATTTAACGATAATGACGCGGATATCCTGCGCCATCGCCAATACCATCTTGCGGAAGTTTTCCGCCTGCGCACTTTCTTTGGTCTGATATTCCAAGCGTTCAAGCTTAGAGAGACCATCGACTAAATCGGCAACCGTTTCACTAAAGTGCTCGGCTAGGGTGATTTTCGCTACCCCAGTATCTTCCATCACATCATGCAGCAAGGCCGCTGCCAAACCTTGCACATCCAATTTCCATTCAGTCAGGATACGAGCGACGGCAATCGGATGGGTGATATAAGGCTCACCGCTTTTGCGCGTTTGTCCATCATGCGCTTTATGACTAAAAACAAACGCCTCGTGTAGAAAGGTCAAATCATCAGGGGGAAGATAGGTGGAGGCTGCTTCCATCAAATCTTGAACGGCTGCCTCGACCATAGCGGCATAGTCGATACAGGGCATTTCGGTTGAGGATTCAGAGTGGGCCACGGTGGTTTCCCCCTTAGGTGCACCGATACGCTTACGCGCGTCGGTCTAGCAGTTCACGTCCCACCTGACCGGCTGCGATTTCGCGCAGGGCGGTCACCGTAGGTTTATCCCGACCCGATTCAACTAACGGTGTCGCACCGTTGGCCAACTGGCGCGCACGCCAAGTGGCGGCGAGGGTGAGTTCAAAGCGGTTTTCGATGCGGGCTAAGCATTCGTCAACAGAAATTCGTGCCATGAGAGTCTTCTCCAGATCAATTGGGATGGGGCCACCGGCCTGTTAGCCGTTACTTTTCATTGCAGTAATTTGTGTGGCGCGTTTTTGTAGCTGTTTTTTGGTACGCACTCGCTCGGCACGCACAATACTGATGAGGTCGTGAATCGCGAGATCAAGCTCTTCGTTGATGATCACATAATCAAATTCAGCAACGTGGTCAATTTCCGACCGCACAATTGCCATCCGATTTTGAATCACCTCTTCCGAGTCCTTACCACGGCGACGCAAACGTTCTTCTAATGTTTCTACTGAAGGGGGAAGAATGAAAATGCCAACCGCTTCAGGAAAGACTTTGCGAACTTGTTGCGCGCCTTGCCAATCGATTTCTAACAGAATATCGCGACCTGTGCTCAATTGTTCGCGAATCCAACGTTCGGAAGTTGCATAGCCATTGCCATAGACCTCGGCCGATTCCAGAAAATCCCCACGGGCTTTCAGTTGGTCGAAGCTAGCGCGATCGACAAAGTGATAGTGCACCCCCGGGATTTCGCCATCACGTGGAGCGCGGGTGGTATAAGACACCGACAGTTGGATTTGTTTGTCTGCCGCCAGTAAGGCCGCTACGAGGGTGGTCTTGCCGGCACCGGATGGTGCGGTGACCACAAAAATATTGCCAGTTGAATTCATCTTCTCAACATCCGTGCGCGTATCACGCCAATGTTGCAGCGTAGCATAAACCGGCGATGACGTGAAATCTGCTACAGTAACATATTGTTAATATGAATTAACTCAATCTAAGAAACCTAGAAGCTTGCAAGGCAATCCGCTCGAAAAAACACCCCCGCACTAGGCGGGGGTGGTTGAGGGCCAGATAACTTAAATTGGCGAGGTGTTGGGTTCTGGTGCTGGGATATCGGTTGGGATATCAACAATAAACAGGTTATCGCTGCCGGCCGAATCCAGCCAATCACTTGCTGGTGCACCCGGATCACCTAGGTCTGGGAAGTCGAAGAACGGATCGACTGCCGAGTCGATTGCCGCCAAATTTTGGTCAATCGTTGCCAGAATTTGCTCTTCGGTGAACGGGGTTGGCGCTGGAGATTGGTTGTCTGGTAATTCTTCCGCTACAGTGCCATGAGGGATTTGTACGGTATCGTTACCTTGGCCGCCGATCACGGTATCACCCGATGTGGTTTGGAAAGTATCGTCATACGAACCACCCAGCATCACATCATTGTTAGCACCACCGTCGAGGGTATCGTTGCCTGAACCACCGAGTAGCGTGTCGCTACCGGTTCCGCCGTTCAGATTGTCATCGCCCGTTCCACCAGACAAGATATCTTGACCAGATTGACCAAGGATAGTGTCGTTACCGGCACCGCCATCCATGATGTCGTTACCATTACCACCGTCGATACTGTCATTGCCGTCGCGGCCAGCAATTTTATCGTTGCCATCGCCACCATAAACACTGTCGTTATCGCTGCCAGCATCGATGACATCGTTGCCGCTTTCACCATAGAGCTGATCACTACCACTACCGCCCATGATGGTATCGTTGCCTGCTCCAGCTCTAACAGTATCGTTACCCGCACCTGCATCGATGTTGTCATGACCGGTACCAGCAGTGATTGAATCATTGCCATCACCACCGGCAACAGTGTTGTTGCCATCACCGGCATTAATTGTATCGTTGCCAACACCACCATCAATGCTATCTGCACCACCACCTGCATGGATAGTGTCATTTCCAACACCACCAATTAGGGTATTGTTACCTGCTCCAGTAACGGTAATGCCATCGTTACCACTGCCACCATCGACAGAGTTATTACCACCATCGGCTGATAACGTGTCATTACCATCTCCGCCAATGATCGTATTATCACCACCACCTGCATTGATAACATCATTGCCAGAACCGCCATCAATACTATCGGCACCCCCGCCGGCATTAATCGTATCGTTACCAGTGCCGCCGGTAATCGTGTTCGAACCATTACCTGTTGTGGTGATTTTATCGTTGTCGTTACCGCCATCGATGATGTTATTACCAGTACCTGTAGTAATGGTATCGGTACCATCTCCACCTTGAATGGCGTTGTTTCCAGTCCCAACCGTAATGGAGTCGTTACCAGTCCCTCCGTCTATGGTGTTATTACCCGATCCCGCTGTGATGATATCGTTACCAATTCCCCCCACAATCGAATTATTACCATCAGTCACTGTAATTCGATCATCTCCATAGCCACCATCAATCGTGCTATTGCCTGTTCCACCGGTAATACTGTCATTGCCGATGCCGCCGATGATGCTGTTATTTCCGCTACCGCCAGTGATAGTGTCATTACCAGAGCCAGCATCGACCGTGTTATTACCACTCCCTAGGGTAATTTTGTCGTTACCTGCACCACCCTTGATAGTGTTGTTGCCATCACCAGAGTTCACATCATCATTACCTGCTCCGGCATCGAGTACATCGTTACCTGCACCACCCTGCAATGTATCGTTACCAGCTCCACCGATTAGGATATTGCTTTGGTCATTGCCAATTAAGCGGTCGTTTCCTGAGCCGCCGGTCAGGTTTTCAATTCCATCAAGAATGGACGTTTTGCCATCGTGGGTTGCTTTTCCGGTGGTCAAATCTGCTGTGACATTTTTAGTCAGATTTTCAAACGAAGCAGTATCACTGCCACTTCCACCCGTTAAGGTGTCTTGGCCACCACCACTGATCAAAGTGTCGTTACCGGCATTGCCTTCTAACAGGTTATCCTCTGCATTGCCTTCTAAGCGGTCACTGCCCGCACCACCAATGAGGTTTTCGACATCAGACAACTCATCTTTACCTGCTTGGCTACCAGATGCCTTATTAGAAGAGAGAGAAGCATCTACGGCAGAGGTATTGTCAATATACGATACCGTGTCGCGGCCAGTACCACCACGCAGGGTGTCATTACCGGTACCGCCCATTAAGGTATCATTACCTGCGCCACCGTCCAACGTATCGCGACCCGCACCACCAGACAGCAAATCATTCCCATCACCAGCAGCCAAACTATCGTTACCGACACCTCCATCTACTGTGTCATCACCGGTGCCTGCGTCAATGGTGTCATTCCCTGCATTGCCCTGCACGCTGTCGTTGCCTGCTCCTGCATCGATACTGTCATTGCCAGCATTGCCTTGAATAGTGTCATTGCCAGCACCACCCGAGATAGTGTCATCATCATCTACTGTAGGTTGTGGAGTGGGGCCCAGCAGAGGGTTGCTGCTAATCACATTGCCAGCGGGGTCACTTCCGCCCCCACCAAACACCAAATCATTACCATCGCCAGCATCAATACTATCTTTACCTGCACCCCCACGTAAGGTGTCGTCGCCCCCCAGTCCAACGATAGTATCGTTGCCGGTACCTCCAGATATCACATTGGAATTGTTATTGCCAATTAATGTGTCATCCTGACTACCACCAATCAGGTTATTGATATCAGTTAATACATCCTGATCCACTGTGCCGTTGGTTTGGGTTGCTGTTGCAGCGCCAGTGGTTAAGTTGGCATTCACTGCAACATTATGGTCAGCATAAGAAGCCGTATCGTTACCACCGCCGCCGATTAAGGTGTCACTGCCACGACCGCCAGTGAGACGGTTATCTCCGCCATCACCAGTCAATTTGTCATTACCGGAGCCACCAATGAGATGTTCTATTGCGACCAAGTCATCAACATCGTTACCGGTGATACCTTTATCAGTTTGCAAATTGGCATCGACATCTTCGCTGTGATCGTCATACGAAGCCGTATCTCCACCCCCACCACCATCGATAGAGTCGCTACCTTTGCCTCCGCGCAGGAAATCATCACCGCTACCCCCAAGCAGCGTGTCATTTTGACTACCGCCATAAAGCTCATCACTGCCTGAACCCCCCTTGAGCAGATAACCTTGGTCATTACCTGCTTGCAATACATCACTGTCCCCATAGGTTTTGCCCAGTGTAGTGAGAATCCCTGTGGATATAATCTGTTCAGATTGGCTGGTGACAGTCGAGGTTTGAGTATGACCAGGGATGATTTCACCTGTCTTGTCATACATATTCACTAAAGTGGTTGAATTTTCCTTTACCACGACAGCGGATTGCCCTGTATCGACAGCTTCGGCTTTACCATCACCATTGGCATCAATGGTCAGATGGAAATTGGTTTGCACCGAATCTCCATCTCCATCGGTTACCGTTGCAGTAAACGAAATTGTTACATCGTAGGCTTTAGTTGTTGTCGTTGTGGTTTGGGTTTGTTTCGTAGCGTCAACCTTAATGTCTTGTTGTTCTTGGTATTGGTATTTCACCCCAACGCCAGCCACTGAGAAACCATCTGCGCTGGTGTTACTATTTGGGTCAACCTTTGCCATCTGCACATAGACTTTGTCGATGCCGTTGCTATTGGTGACGTTCACCGTTTCGCGAGTATCAACATTATTGCCTTGTGTCGCCGTACCAATCTTTTCTGCGCTGACTTTAAGGCTGCCATCTGCATTTAACTCAGTACCCAACAAGGCTTTTTCATTCGAGCCAAGTTTGGTGGTTGTTACAGTCACTTCCGTGATTTTGATACCGCTTGTTGGATCAAGGTCGATAATTAAACGCTCGCCTTCATCACCGTCGTCATCATCACCGTTATTTTTTGGATCGTCATTGTTGATTTGACGGTTATCAACGCCAACCAATGACCCGCCTGTTTGACCGTCGCTACTGGCATTAATTTGTTCGACAGCTGTCGTATCGGTAAAACCTTTTGCCGTTGAACTATCCTTTTGCGCCGATAGAGTGATATCAACGGTGCCAATCGATTTACCCGAGCCATCGACTAGGTCAACATTCGTGAGTGCTTTTTGATCTTCAGGTTGATTAGTCAGTTTATCGAGTGGTAACTCGACAGTTTTTTCTACTGTTACCGTTTGCGTACCGGTGGTAATTTTTGTTTCTTCAGTGGTGGTGGTTTTCGATTCCTCTTTCACTTCATAGGCATCGACCTGACCCTTCATCTCAACCGTGTACGAACCTTGGTTCGGCTTGACGGTGAACACAACCTCACCCGAGGTTTCTTTGACTGCACTGACCAAACCATTGGCATCAGTTTTATAGACTAAGCGATCACCGCCAGAAGTGACATAAATCGCATCACCATTGGCTGCAACACCCGTGACATATTTCACCTCGGCTATCTCACCGCCTGCAGCTTGCTTGCTGTGTGTCAGCGACGTGTCTTTGCCATCATTTGGAGTGGTATCTGCAAACGGTTTCACCGCCAGCGTATCACCCTCAATCTTGGTCTCTTTCCAACCATCGGCACCAATAGCAACATTCAAACTCGCCGTTGCACTGGTATCCGTTTGGTTAGCAATGACTACGTTTTGTGATAGACCTGCCTCGGGGGCATCATCTTGCACCTTAACGTTAAAGCCTTGCTTTTCAACAGTGCCATCGGCAGTTTTCTTTTCGGCAACAAACTGTAAGAACAAATCTTCGTTTTTGCCGGCAACAGGATCGTTATTGTTGTGATCGATGGCGCCTTTCAGTTCAACTTGGTATTCGCCCGTTGTTTTAT
Organism: Aquaspirillum serpens DSM 68; assembly: GCF_000420525.1. GTDB lineage: Bacteria > Pseudomonadota > Gammaproteobacteria > Burkholderiales > Aquaspirillaceae > Aquaspirillum > Aquaspirillum serpens. Next base: position 12,598 of record NZ_ATVC01000045.1, on the reverse strand, counting down.
CCATGGTCACTGCAATGACAGCCTCTCCGCCTGCTTTCGTCCCGACTAAAATGGTATTGCCATCGCTGTCGGCGGATTTACTCCATTGCACCTCTTGGCCGCCAGAGGTGATTTTTTGCATTGGAGCGTTGATGTCATATTCTGCTGCACCCATGCCGAGTTTGCCCTGTGAGTTAGCCAGCTCAGCCTTCTCATCGTAGCTAAATACTTTCGGGAACCAATCGGCATTACCACTTACCAGACCATCTTCATAAACGGTGGCAACGTTCTTATCATAGGTTTGATTGAGATTGATGGTCAGGTTTGCACGGTCGGTATCACCGTCACCATCGGTTAACTGATATTGGAAAACTTCTTGTGTGTTTTCAGCCACTTCACCGGTGTAGGTCATGCCCTTCACCAGATAGTTACCGCCACTACCTGTGGCCTGATCTTGACTGACCTGATTTGAGGTTAATACTAAGTTTTGGAACAAAATTGGGTTGCCATCAATGCCGATGACTTCAATTTCGGCTGTGCCATCGGTATTCAGCAAACCATTCTGGCCACCGATATAGCCTTCACCAACTTTATTGCCCTCAGCATCAAAGGCCTCCCAGCGGGCGGCTTCCGATTGATCAAGGTTGTCTAGTTTGACTTCAGCACGAACTACATTGCCATCAAACTTCACACCCACCGATTGCGTTTGACCCACACCCACACCAACACCATTACCTGTTGTGACAGGGGCATTTGCCGGTGTAGTGTCCTGACCGTTGCTATCAGTGACATTGAGGCTGGTGTTTTGATTGGTGACACGCCCGCTGTCTGTGCTAACAGCCTGATCGGCATAAGGGCTGTTGTTGCCGTAGCCTTCAATTGTCACACCGCCAGCAGTGATCTTACCGTCGGCACCGACGGTGGCTTGCGATAAATCGACACTGTTTTCTTTACCGGTATAGGTATAGACATAGCTACCATCTGCGTTCATGGTCAGTTGGCCATGCTCGCCTGCGACTTGCAACCCATCGGCATTGTTATTATCAGTAGTCTTGCCAAAGCTGATTTGAGTGACTTTCGCACCATCAGCTCCGAGAGCATCTATACCCGTGTTACCGCTGGTTGTTCCAGTACCGGTAATGACGTTGCCATCTGTTTTGTTACCCAGTTGACTGCCACTGATTTGCACACTGTCGGTATCGTCTTTGGCAACAGCGGTATCGTCTTCAATTCGAATGCTCATACCCAATACATCACTCAAGCCACCGCTGTCTTTGGCAATCAGTTGGAAGCCTAAATTGAGGGTATCGGAGTCACCAGAGAACGCATCTCCTGCTACTTTGTGGTCAATTGCTCCTTTGAGTTCAACATTCGCCGTATACGATTTTTGGCCGTTCTGGTAATCACCCGTTACGGTGACTTCCAACACCGGCTTATCCGTATCAGCATGACCATCAGATCCTTTTACATAACCCTTGGCGACGGCACCGTCGACCACCCACACCACCTCCTTGCCCCCGGAAGTGATTTTGGGCAAGCCAGAGGTGCTGAAGCTGACAGTTGGCTTATCGTTTGCATCTGGGTCGGCGATGCCAAAATTTTGCTTCCCAGAAGTGGTTTTTGCCCCTTCCCATTCAGCGACATGACCTGTGCTCAGCGCATCTTCCTGCACATTGAATGTTAAGCTGTCATTATTAGCGTTGGAAAAATAAGAAACCTCACCTTCATCTTCATTACCATCTTTATTGCGATCGATGAAAAGCTTTTCGACCTTATCACTGCCAACGATAAATTCGGGTGCGTCGTTTGCGCCCCTTACCGTGACCGTGACGTTTGCCGTGTCAGTATCCCCATCAGCATCTCTCATCTGATAGTTAAACTGTTCGGTGATTTCTTCGCCTTCTAACAGTGCTTTGGCCAGTAGGTCAGCGGTATAGGTTGCTGTGCCATCTTGGTTAATGCTGAGCTCACCGTAGTGCTTATTTCCGCCAGTAGCATCGTTACCTGTTTGACCTTTAGCAACAAACGTGTCTCCTGTGAGATCGGTTTGTGCATAGCTGCGATCACCGCCTTCACGATTAAAGGTCACTGCTGCTGTAGCACCGTCTTCTTTCCCTTCATGGGCATCATTGGCTAAAACATTAATGTTACTGTTGTTTGATTTCGAGAGATCAACAACCAAACTGTCATCAACAGCAGCAGGCCCGCTGTCTTGGAAATAAATTTGTTTGCCCAGATCAAAAGAAGCGACATTCGATTGATCAAGGTCGTTATCCGTCGCTTGTGCAGTGAGACGAATGACATCCGAACCGATGGTCGTCAATTCGTGTGGGTCATTGGTTTGATGCATCACGGCACGGAATTGTTCGATGGAGACCTCTCCAGTGGTCTTATCTACCTCGACCGCAAATACTTTCTGCTCTTTGCCACCGACAGTCACATAACCAACTGCCTGACCATCTACTAATTTCATTTGCACGACTTGACCAGATGCAGAATCTTTTAAGCCGGAGTCCGTTTTGGCAATTTGTAAACCAAAGGACTTGCCACCGCCATCAAGTTCTCCATCGGCACCAAAATTAAACTTAAATTTACTTGCTAGCGCGGTATCACCGTCGTCTTTATCGTTGTCACGACTTGTACCCGTTCCTACCGTATCGCTGTCTTTGACATGCAGGGTCATACCACTCCAAGACAGTTTTAGGTTGAGATCATCAAAATCTTTATCCGAACCTGTCCCATCTTGTGCCGTGACTTTTAAATCTTCCCAGTTAAAATTGCCGCCCAGCGTTTTACCAATCTCAGTATCAGAGCGTGTACCTTGAACGTGCGATTGCCCATCACTATTGAGCTTGCTATCCGAGAAAAATACTTGGCCATCGGCAGTCTTGATTTCAGTATTACCAAGCTGAGCAACCCACGTATCTCCTTGTTTAGTAAAAGAGAGCTTTGAGCCCGCATCGAGCATCTGCAATGATGACAGGTTTGTTGGATTGGTTAAGTCATAAGGCAGCAGGAAAAAGCCGACTTGGTCAGGTGTCACACCTTCTGGTAAGGCAATATTGAACGGTGACATGCCTTCGCTTGGTGTATCCCACAACAAGGTGCCTTCAGTCGGGTTACCATTCGCATCTTTGACATACCAACCGAAACCGTGATCGTACTTCGCTTCGCCACGGCCCATATACTCAATGGTTAAGTTTGCTGCTGGTGCTTGGGTATTATCTACGGTCACCACGGGTACATCATCGCCGAAGGCAATTCGCCCCCCTAAATCAAGTTCAGCGACCGCCTTGTCATCATCACCATCGGTTGCTGTGGCAACCACTTTTAATGCACCATTGGCCAGAGATTGTAATTTGTCACCCCCCCCTTTACCGTCAGGGGCATCATGCTTAATGGCGCCTTGTTGCGTCAGGGTCACTTCGCCGCTGGTGCTGTCGATTTTCAGGGAGAAGATGGCATCACCATTGGCGTTACGGCCTTCGACTTCGCCAGTCGTTGTGTTGGTGTACAGTTTGATGTTGCTACCGGTGGCGGTGTCCTTAAGTCCGCTATCAGCACCCTCTTCGAATTGGAAGCCATAGCGCATGCCATCGGCAATGGATTTTCCGTCGGCATCAACAGCCATTTTTTGGCCATCACCACCAAAGTTGACAGTGAAACTGGTTTGGAATGCACCTTTATCCGCTGCTTGTGGTGTACCAGTACCGTTCTGTAAACCAGAATCATGTTGGACCAAGCTAGGGCCTTTGTCTTGCAAGGCAGCGAGGTTCGGACCGTCATCTTCGAAGGCAATCCGACTGCCCAAATCGATCTCTGCCGCTGCCGTGTCATCATCACCATCGGTTGCTGTAGCAACCACTTTTAATGCACCATTGGCCAGAGATTGTAATTTGTCACCCCCCCCTTTACCGTCAGGGGCATCATGCTTAATGGCGCCTTTTTGGGTCAGCGTGACTTCGCCGCTGGTGCTGTCGATTTTCAGGGAGAAGATGGCGTCACCATTGGCGTTACGGCCTTCGACTTCGCCAGTCTCTGTGTTCTTATAGAGTTTGATGTCCCTACCAGTGGCGGTGTCTTTCAACCCACTGTTAGCGCCTTCATCAAATTGGAAGCCATATCGCATGCCATTAGCGACCAACTGAGCTTGATCACCTTGGCCAACCACGGTCATTTTTTCGCCATCGGCACCAAAGCCGACTTTGAACGAGGCTTTGAATTCACCGGTGGCAGCGTCTTGTTGACCGATCGTGCCATTGGCAAGACCTGCATCACTCTGGACAAATTGTGGTGCTTGGCTTTCTTCTGCGGCAATGCTCGGGCCGTCATCAGTAATGGTGATACCGATTTTGCCTCTGGTCACAACATTGCCGTTGTTAATTACCTGCGTCACAAAGTCATCGGGCAAGGCATTGTCTTGACCTTGTGTTTTATCGTGCTTAACTGCGCCGTCGAGCTGATACTCATACTGGTATTTACCATCGACAAAAGACACTGTAAGCGTACCGTGCTGTCCTTCGACAACCACTGGGCCACCATTAGGGCTTAACTCAACTGCCTGACCATTTTTATCCAAAATAACCAGCTTATCCCCACCAGCAGAACCAGGGTTAAAAGTGAAGGTACCAGTCGTTTTATCAGTGTCTAATGAGGCTTCGCTTCCACCTTGGTCTAACGCCTTTTCTTCTACTTCACTTTGTGCAGAAGATAGATTCGGTGGTGTTGGCGCAGGCTCAGGTATGGGACGAGCTGGCGGCTCTGGCTTTTCCGGTTCCTTTGGGTCTTCTGGTGTTGGCGTAGGGGCTGGCTCAGGTGTAGGTACTGGCTCAGGCGTAGGCACTGGTTCAGGCGTAGGCACTGGCTCAGGTGTAGGCACTGGCTCAGGTGTCGGCACTGGCTCAGGTGTCGGGACCGGTGTTGGTGTAGGTTGTGGCGTTGGGGTGGGTTGAGGTGTCGGAACCGGTTCGGGTGTCGGTACTGGCGTTGGAGTGGGTTCTGGAGCAGGTGTTTCTGTGGTTTCAGGCGTCGGTGTTGGCGTGGGTTGAACGTCAACAATTGGATCTAGCACCGGATCAAGCTGGGTCGTTGAGTTTTGCTGTTGATCAGGGACAGAAAACGCCATGGCTTGTAAATCGCCGGTTAAGGCTGAAGCCACGACTGATTCATTGGCATCTCCAGCGTCTGCCAAACGTTGTTCTGCTGCGCTTTCTGGTACTTCAACCATCAACTGTTGAGCGACTTCAACCGGATTGGCAACAAAACCACGAGTCAAAGCTTGTGCTCGGGTACCTGTGGTTTCCCCTGCTGCAGAAGAAAAGCTTTGTGAAAGCACCGTGTTTTCGGTGGGGATATAACCTGTTGCCAACTGTGCCATTTCAAAACTGGCTTCCAGTTGACGCTTACTCATCATAATTTGGTCTAACGCTTCATCGCGCGCCGCTGCTTCAATATTTTGTGCAGCAGGATCGTCAGCCAAATTCACCGCACCTACATCACGCGCTAAGGTGGTGAGTTCTTCATTTAATTGGTGATCGTTATCGACGTTTGGGTTATTGACATTATCCATGATTCACTGCACTCCTGAATTGAAGCAAGGTCGGCGGGCTGACAAGCCACGCTTTTCCTAATAGAAACAGTCCTCTCTCCTCATCTTAAATGCAAATCGGATTGAGCGCATCTGTTTTTTAATGCCTTAAATTTTTTGCCATCAATTTTAAAAAACGAGGCTGAAAGATCAAGACGAAGCAATTTTATGCTAGCAAAAAGGTTGAATTCATCAAAAATAAAAAAACAGATTTTAATCATCAGTAATAAAACCTGCTTTTAGCTAAAATTTGTCCTCTGAAGGTAATAATGTGCTGGGTTCTTCAATGTCGGGGATGACCATTTCGTGAACTACCAGATCAAAAAACAAATTGTGTTCGCGATCGGCTTGATGCTCCGCTTGGCTAACTGCCTCTTGCAATTCCGCGCTGGACAAAGGGGAAACAGCAAGACGGACCTTAAAACACTGCGCGAGCTGTTTTTTCTTGCGGCGGATCATGGCATTTCCTCTTTACGTTTACACGAACAGCAGCATAAGCTGATCAACGCTAACCGATTCTTGCCAAATTCCATCTGATCAAACGCAATAAAGCGAATATCAATTTGCTAAAAGAGAATGTTGTTGTGCTGAAAGTGTGGCCCATTGACCACAGGCTAAATCAGGTGGAAGCGTAAGCGCACCAATTGCCTCGCGATGCAAAGCCACGACGCGATTGCCTACCGCGGCCAGCATCCGCTTCACCTGATGGTAGCGTCCCTCGGTAATCACCAAACGCAATTGGTGGGAATCGACCGGTTCTGCGGCTTGAGCAAACACAGGGTGAGGATCATCACGCAATACCACCCCCGCCAACAAATCCGCCAACATCTTGGGGGTGAGCGCATGGGCCGTGGTGACCAGATAGGTTTTCGGAATGTGATGTTTTGGCGAGGTTAAAGCATGATTGAGAGCACCGTCATCGGTCAGCAATAACAGCCCGGTGGTGTCTTGATCTAAGCGACCGACACACTGTAAGCCTCGTTGACGCAAGCGGATTGGCAATAGTTGATGGACGGGAGGGTGGTGGCTGGGGTTGTGGGAACACTCGACCCCAGCCGGTTTATGCAGCAACACCGTCAGCTTGGTTTGGCTGAACCATTGTTCATCGTTAAAAGATAACAAAGAGCCATCGCGGGGAAATGTTTGCTGCGGATCGGTGACCGGCTGTTGGTTCACCGACACCGCTCCCGCCATAATCCAACCACGGCATTCACGCCGGCTGCCAAGCCCTTCGGCTTGTAGCAGGCGCTCTAGGGTAACAACTGACATCGCTTATAGTGCACCATAAGAATGTAGGCCAGACAGGAACATATTCACGCCAATAAAGGCGAAAGTGGTCACAAAAAGACCAATAATGGCCCACCACGACAACACTGCACCACGCCAACCTTTTACTAACCGCACATGCAACCAAGCGGCGTAGTTAAGCCATACAATCAACGCCCAGGTTTCTTTCGGATCCCAGCTCCAATAGCCGCCCCACGCATCCGCTGCCCACATTGCGCCGAGGATGGTCGCAATCGTGAAGAATAAGAACCCAACCGCAATCGCGCGGTACATCACTTCTTCCATAATATCGGCACTGGGCAGTCGGTCTGCCAAAACACCACGCGACACAAGGCGTTCGGCAATCCCCAACATGGCAGCAATGGCAAAGGCACCATATCCAATAAAATTAGTTGGAACATGAATTTTCATCCACCAAGACTGCAGGGCAGGGATAAGCGGTTGAATTTCATGCGCCTGACGATCAAAGGTGTACCACAAGATGAAGCCGACGGCAGCACAGATAATCGGCAGCACAAATGCCCCCATCCGACGTGTTGCCACCCGCTCTGCGTAGTAGAGATACATCAAGGCAGTGATTAAACAAAACAGCACAAAGACTTCGTATAGGTTTGACACTGGAATATGGCCGATATCAGGAGAAATCAGATAGCTTTCGTCCCAGCGGACAAAAAGCCCCGTCAGTCCCATGACCGAGGCTGCCCAAGTTAATCCCGTCGCGAATTGTTCTAAGAAGGCCGAGCGTGAAAATAATGCGGCCCAAAACACGGCCATAGCGAGGAAAAACAAGGTGCACATCCACATAATCGCCGATTGTGACGACAGCAGATAGCGCAGGAAAAACCGACTTTGGCCTTGGTTAATATCACCGGCATATAGCGCAATGGCAGCGAGGGCTAAGGCGCCAGTTAATGGGAAAAACCAGCGCCACGATTTCCAAAACCAACCTAAAGCAATCAAGCCGAGCGTACTGCCAATCAAAATGGAGTGCTCATAAATATCCATATACTGGCCATATTGCTGCTCGGCCACCACAGCCGCCACCACAATCAGGGCAGCATAGAGCCAATCAAATACATCCAACCGCTTTTGGCTGGTGTTCAGTTGCGAATGAACCAATTCCATTTAGGCTTTTCCTTGCACGATTTCCAATAAACGAGCCTGATGACGGGCAAAATCTTGCTCGAGGTCGCGGTTTTTGCGGTTACTTGATACCGCTAGGCGTGTATCTTGTGCGCCAAGACGAACCCATACTCGCACCTCACGGATATAGAACATACACAAGATTCCCAAAACCAAGATTAAGGAACCGAAGTAGACGACATTTTTTCCGGGAGAACGAGTGAGCTGTAACCCTGTGGCTTGGACTTGTTCAAAGCCAGAAAGTTGTAGGAAAACTGGCGAACCGTAGTCACGCACTAAAATCCCTGCCGCCACCAAGCTATCTAGCAAAAAGCGGTAGTTATTTTCGTTAAGTTGAAACGGGGCGAGGCCAGCACGCTGATGAGCAATTTCCATCATGTCCACCACAACCGCCTGCAAAATCTTGATATAGGTTTGCCCCACTTCGGCTTGTTTATCCGCTGGCACTCGCGCTTGCACAAATTCATCTAAAGCACGGAATCCCCCCTCATGGAAACGATTGAGGACAAATTCAACGCTAAATTGAAATTGTTGTTGCATCTCGGGGCTGATAGACGAACCCGCTAACGCCTTCGCAGCCGCGCGGCGAGCAATCTCAGGATAGAGGCTTGTATCGTGCAAAGTGGCATACAGCCGCATAAAGCTTTGCAGCGAGCCTTCTTGATCCAACGGTAGGCGCAAATAGGAGAATGGTTGACCGACTTCTTTACGTACACCGGTCACGATATAACTGCGCCCTTCTAAAACCAACGGCGACATATACGTGTGATATTCAAACGCCTGACCTTGATTATCACGCAGTTTGAATTGAATAGTCGGGCCGGCATTAGCGAGGTTTTTCTCGTGTTGCACACTTTGCGCCTGTGACAGCAATTCGTTAAAAGTTTTGTTCACTGCAACGGTGGAGTTGTCGCGCATGTCTTGGATATTAAAAACACGCAACTCACCAAACTCAAGCGAATACGGTTTGCCATTGGCGATCAACGGTTGTTGATTCATTGACCGCCCCTCAACCTTGATCGGGCCCATTGCTGGTGCCGCGAGGTTCCATGCGGTCAGTGCTAGGGGCGACCCACCATCCCCAAAGCTGGCCTGATAAATGGCCACACCATCGACATGCACTGGATGGTTCACTTTGACGGTTTCTTCTCGGGTCTTACCGCTGGCCTTATCGGTAATCACAATATCGCTGGCAAAGAGCTTTGGCATCCCTGTTGGATAGTACTCAACACGGAATTTCTTCAGGGTGATGATAAAGGGTAAATCCTGTACCAAATAGCCCCGCCCTGCATTCAAAAATACTACATCGGCACTGCTGTTTTCTGGGATAGTGACATTGCCACGAAAAGAGAGATTGCTCGTAGAGAGACGACTTTCTGCAGGCACTTGGCCTTGTGGAATATCGCGAGTTTCGGGTCGAATGGTGCCGACAAGTTCACCGATTTTGAGTGGCAAATTGCCATCCATGAGGCCACCAATACAGATCACCACCAACGCAATGTGGGCAAAGAAATAGCCTAATTTATTGCCTGCCCCACGCTTACCGACCACCATGGTTGAGCCATCTTCGCGTTGGGCGGTTTTGATTGCAAATCCTTGGCTAGTCAGGTAGGCCTGTACTGTTTCGGGTGTGCCTGTGCCTTGGAGTAGGGCAGTATGGCTCATGGCTGCCAGCGAACGCTCGGAAGCATGCTCACGCCACCCGCGCATTTCTTTGAGAAAGCCGGGGGTGTTGCGCCAGATGCACAAGCTGGTGGAGAGCACCAAAAACGCTAACAGAATTAAAAACCATGCCGAGTGATAGACATCAAACAGCCCCAGCCATTCAAATACTGTGAACCAAAACTGACCAAATTCAATCACGTAGTTTGGATAGGGTTGGTTTTGTTGCAATACCGTACCGATGACCGAAGCAATCGCCAAAATGGTGAGTAAACCAATGGCAAAGCGCATAGAACTCAGTAAGTCAAACAGCGAGGCCCAAAAAACCGTAGAGCGAGTAGGTGTTTTCATATAACCTCCGCAAGGAAACCCCTGACTTGAGTCAGGGGAGGAATTGCGCTATCGTCAGTGCGTCGCCCGTATCCCTCTCGTGGCATGGCGGCAAAGCCGAATAACGGGGGATTGCACAAACTGCCGTTTGTGCAACCGGCCTTGTAAATGTCCGGAATGTGACGGGTTTTCCTGATCATAAAGCTTCTGTCTTTAGACGGGAGTTGATTTACAGTCATCAAAATGGAAAGAAGGGAGAGCCGCCAAGGCGTGCTCCCCCCTCTGATTGCCAAACTCGGGTTAAGTTGCGCTTAACGCAGGCCAGCAATATAGTTTGATACCGCTTTGATCTCAGCTTCGGTCATGCGCGAAGCAATATCCATCATCACGTTATTGTTAGCGCGTTCGCCTTTCTTAAACGCCAACATTTGTGCTTCGATATAACCCGCATGTTGTGCACCTAAGCGAGGGTATTCAACAGGAATCCCCGCACCGGTTGGACCGTGGCAAGCCATACAGGCAGGCACTTTAGACGCTGCAATCCCACCACGGAAAATCTTGCCGCCAGCCTCTTGCAACTTAGCATCAGGGGCTTCACGTGGCTTTAACTTTTGCTGAGAAAAGTACGCAGCCAAGTTTTTCATGTCATCATCTGACAAAGCAGCGGTCATCCCCAACATAATAGCGTTGTTACGCTTGCCGGTTTTAAACTCGACTAACTGCTTATACAGATACTCTGGGTGTTGGCCAGCCAGGACAGGGTTGGCCGCTGCCACGCTGTTACCGTCCACGCCGTGACATGCTGCACAGACCTGTTCGGCAATCGGCTTGGCGGCTGCCGCATTTGCCGGCTTTGTGCTAACTGCCGGATTGGCAAATGCAGCGCTGGCGCTTACCAGCCCGACCGCTGCCAACAGCATAGAAACTCTCATGGTTGCTCCTTGATTTTTCGCCTGAATCTTGTGGCACAGATGATAGCTATAAACCCGCGATTCTATACCAACTGACTTGACCATTCACCATGTCTCTTTTCCAAAACGCTCGTTTTCACATTACCGTTAACCACTTGAAGGATCTTCCTGACACTGGAGCCGAGATTGCTTTTGCCGGCAGATCCAATGCTGGCAAGTCCAGCGCCCTGAATACGATGGCCAATCGTACGCGTCTGGCATTCGTTTCTAAGACTCCGGGACGAACCCAACACATCAACTATTTTGACCTCGATCAAAACCGTTTTTTGGTGGATTTGCCCGGCTATGGCTATGCACAAGTCCCCGAAGCAGTCAGAACGCATTGGGTGGCGCTGTTAGGGCGCTATCTCCAAACTCGTCAACCGCTGATTGGGTTGTTGTTGATTATGGATGCACGGCATCCATTGAAGGACTTAGACTGGGCAATGCTGGATTTTTTCCGCACTACCGGTAAGCCCGTGCATATTTTGTTGTCCAAATCGGACAAATTAAACCAGCAAGAGAAGCAAGAGACTTTGCGTAAAGTCAGAGCGGCCCTACAAGACCGGCCTGAAATCTCTGTGCAATTGTTCTCAAGCTTGAAAAAACAGGGTATTACCGAAGTAGAGGCCGTGGTGGAACGTTGGTTCGCACATCACGCCGAAGAACAAGCCTCTCTGCAACGCGGCATGGAAGCGGCTCGCGATGAGGCTGCAGAGGGCGATGAAGTGGCTGATTCATAACACGGTTTCAGGTGGACATCTTTCGATAGCACGAAAAAATAGCAAAATAGCGGCGCTAATTGGTGTTGTTCTGCAAAAACTTGTGCTATCTCCACTAAAATAGCTTTCCTTACTAAGAATCCTGTCTGACTATGACCCACGCTACTCACCTTCCTGACGATGAGCACCGCCTGTTTGCTGGCATCAGCCAACTTGCACCTGCTTTGCCTGCGGCGGCTTTTGATGCGGCGTTGTTTGCCACAGATCGGCAGCGTTATGAACGAGGGTTGTTAGCGTGGTTGCGTGGGGCAGATCCAGCAGGACTTAAAATCATGCGCGATTCGCTAGAACGCGCTGCACGTCACGAACCCGATCCTGTGTTGGCTGGGTTTTGGAAGCTGGCAGGTATCAATGTCGATACTTTTGTTGGTGATCACAGTGAGAGTGCTCGTTTGCTGCCGGCTCAATTGGCACGACAGTTGAAAAAACGTGGAGATGAGAGTCAACCCTATTCCCCACCGGTGTCGTTAGCACGCCAGTTGTGGGAGCGTTTGTATCAACAAGAACATCATCCAGCAGTCGAGGCCAGTCTGGCTTTGTTAGAAATTGGTGCCGATCATGCGGCCAGTTTGTTAGAGCAACTGGAGGATGAGAGTTTGCCGGCGGATACGCCGCTGTTGGTGGAAGAACCCCCGACAGCGGTAAGTGTTGCACCTGCACAACACATTCGCCCAACCACACCGCGTATTCCAGCCAGTGCGGCTGTTGTCGCCGCTTTTGCCGCCACTGCCGTTGCATCTACACCGGTGCCTGAGCCGATACCTGAGCCATTGCCTGAGCCGATGCCTGAGCCGTTGCCTGAGCCGGTGCCTGAGCCGTTGCCTGAGCCGTTGCCTGAGCCGTTGCCTGAGCCGTTGCCTGAGCCGTTGCCTGAGCCG
>NZ_ATVC01000044.1 GCF_000420525.1 Aquaspirillum serpens DSM 68 | reverse complement strand
ATGGGGGCTTTAACCGAATACACCCTGAAATATCCCAACCTCGAAGTTCAAGCCAGCCTAAATGGGGTATTGCTAGAAATGTTAATGGGTAATCCCTCATTACCACATCAATACACTGGACAACTGTACCGATTACTCAGCAAAGCAGATATTGCAAAACTAGAAACTCTGTTGCACTCGCTCTTTGCCAGCATTCCCTACGACTGGCAACGCAACAACGCGATTGCCCAGTACGAAGGCTACTACGCCAGCGTGTTCTACAGCTATTTCGCTGCCCTCGGCTTAGACATCCGACTGGAAGACATCACTAACAAAGGTCGCATTGACATGGCGGTGCTGTTTAATCAGCAAGTGTATTTATTTGAATTCAAAGTCGTTGAAGCCACCCCACAAGGCAAAGCCCTGCAACAATTACAAGACCGAGGCTATGCCGAGAAATACCGCAGCCGAGGTGAATCGATTCACTTAATCGGGATTGAGTTTAGCCGTGAGCAGCGGAATGTGGTGGGGTTTGAGTGGGTTACGCTGGGGGAGGAAAATTGATCTGTGCATGAGCAAGGACGCATCATGCACGAAATCTTTTCTGCAAATTAAGCGGCTTGTGTCAGTTGAAAGTACCACTGGTGGTGTGGTTCTTCTTCATTTTGTGCAATCGCAGTGTGCTCTGTTGCGCGTGCTAGCCAATGCGCTGCCACAGCTAGATCAGCATTAACACCAATTCCATATTCATAGCATTGCGCTAAGCGAAATTGTGCTGCGATTTGGTTTTGTTCGGCGGCCTGTTGATAGTGGCCCACGGCTTGGCACTCGTCTTGGATAACACCGTGGCCATATTCATAGCATAAACCTAATTGAAACTGAGCGTCAGCATCACCTTGAGCAGCCGCTTTTTCAAACCAAAACGCAGCGGCTTGATAGTGCTCTGGTAAATGCGTTTGTTCACTGTAGTACATGCCTAACGCAAATTGGGCGTTGACGTTACCTTGTTCAGCAGCCTTGCGATACCACACCGCAGCAATATCCACTTGCTTGTCGACACCCACACCATAGGTGTAACACAGGCCAAGATGATATTGCGCGGCAGCATGGTCGAGTTCTGCAGCTTTACGATACCAAAACACGGCTTGTTCGTATTGCCATGTCTCATCGTAGTGCATGGCGATACGAAATAATTCTTCCCCTGCTTCTTTGTGGAATCATAAGTTGTTGAAACACATAAAGTCAGTTCCCAAAAGTGGTGCTTAATGAGTGTGCTGCTTGCTTAAACCGCAAAACGAACAGTTGTTTTGCCGTAATCATCTCAATAATTTTGCAACAAGGATTTGCGCTAAATCATTATTTGATAATTTTAACAAAGAACATAATGTTCTGTCACATCATTGTTATGCTTTTGTGCTTACTTGTCTAGTCCTTACTGTATCGTAATAGTCGAAGGCCGTTTAAGACCACCAACAGACTGGCACCGACGTCGGCAAAAACCGCCATCCACAGTGTGGCATGACCAAGAAAGGCAAGTAGTAGAAATACGGATTTGATCAGCAATGCCATAAAAATATTTTGTTTTAACACCCGTCGGGTGTGCCGGCTGAGCTGGATAAAGCTGACAATTTTGTGGGGTCTATCGTCCATGATAGCGACATCAGCCGTCTCAAGTGCAGTCGCTGTCCCTGCGGCGGCCATAGCAAAGCCAATATCTGCACGCGCTAAAGCAGGGGCATCGTTAATGCCATCGCCGACCATACCGACTGTGCCATGAGAGTGTTGTAATTTTGCAATAGCCTGCCATTTTTCTTCTGGAAGAAGGTTGCAAACGACTTCTTTGATGCCTGTCGCCGTGGCAATGTGATTGGCGCTGGTTTCATGATCTCCCGTCAGCATCACCGTGTGAATTCCCTCACCATTCAAGGTGGTGATGGTGGTCGCACTGTCTTCCCGTAGGCTATCGCGCAAATAAAAGATGGCAATAATCTGTTCCGTATTACCTAGGACAACCATGCTATCTGCTGTTTGTTGCGTTTCACTTAGTCGGTGTGCGGCTGATACAGAAGTCGAGTAGATGTTTTGCAGCCAGCTGGCCTTGCCAAGGTAATAAGTCTGGCCGTCAAGGTTCCCGCTAATCCCACGACCTGCCTCGGTATGAAAATTCTCAATCACCTGTGCTGATGCTGATGAGAACCCATCTTGTTGCTTGGCAGTGTGATAAATTGCCTGTGATAAGGGATGACTGCTGTGTTGTGCGAGCTGTGCCGCCAGCAACAACGCGCTATCCTCAGAATAGGGGGCGAAGACAGTGATTTTGTGGAGCTGAACACGGCCGCTGGTTAATGTCCCCGTTTTATCAAAGGCTATGGCCCGCAATTGGCTGCCCAATTCTAAGTATTTCCCCCCTTTAATAAAGATGCCGCGTCTGGCTGCGGCCGCTAAGCCACTCACGACAGTCACTGGGGTAGAAATAACCAAAGCACATGGGCAAGCAATGACCAACATCACCAAGGCTTGATATAAACCTTGTTGCCAATCGCCACCAAATAGCGGTGTCAGGAGCGCAAGTAAAACAGCCAATAAAACAATAATCGGTGTGTAATAACGTGCAAATTGATCGACAAAACGTTGAGTAGGGGCGCGTTCGCTTTGTGCTTGTTGAATGGCCTCGGCGATACGTTGCAGGGTACTGTGTTGTGCATCAGCCGTTACAGTGATTTCAACGACACCATCACAAACAATACTTGCGGCATAAACATCATCTCCGACTTGTTTTTCAACTGGCAGGCTTTCTCCTGTGATTGGTGCTTGATTCAGGCTGGCATAGCCTTGCTTTAGTTGACCATCTAAAGGGACTCTATCCCCAGTGCGTACCCGAATTGTCTCGCCAATTCTGATCTCTCCAATTGGCACAGTTTGCCATTGTGATTGTCGATAGACTTCGGCGTGTTCTGGCGCTAAGCCGTGAACCGATGCAATCGCTTGCCGAGCTTGTTCTAAGGAGCGTGCTTCGATGGCTTCTGCTACGGCAAATAAAAACACTACCATCGCCGCTTCTGGCCATTCGCCAATGATCATGGCGCCAATCACTGCCAACGACATTAAAAAGTAGATATTGATCGTTCGATGTCTGAGCGCCACCCAGCCTTTGCGTAAAGTGGGTAACCCTGCACTCAATAACGATATTAAAGCTAACCATATAACCCAAATGGAATCATCTTCTCCCCAGTACCATGCGAAGCTTTCAGCAAGGAAAGCTGTTGTACCGCCAATCGCAAGTTGCCATTTCAGTTGACGGCTGATCGCCGGCGGTAAACTTGGCGGCGCTTGTTGCTGATCAAGACTAATGGCTTGCATCCCAAGGGTGCTCAATTTATCGGTAATCGGCGTGGTATCGCTTAACCGGTGGTATACCGTTAATTCTCGAGCCAGCAAATTAAAGGCAAGGTGTTCAACTTCAGGAATAGTGTTTAAAGCTTGGCGAATTAGCTGTTCTTCGGTTGGACAATCCATATTATCAATGCGATAGCGGACCTTAGGCCGGTTAAGCATCTCGCTATCTGTTATGGTGGTGGTCGGTGAAACTGTCGAACCGGAGTTTGTTGTATGACATTCACCATGACATCCACAGCTCGCTGTTTTTGCCGAGATGGGTTGTAGTGAAATGACTCGTTTAGCTGGGCTGGACATGGTGCAATTCCATACAAAAATTAGCGATGGAATCATTACACACCCTATAGTCGCTATAGGGTCAAGCCGATTTAACAAGGGAGCGTCAAAAATGAAAATTGGTGAACTGGCGCGGTTGACAGATTGCGAGGTACAAACCATTCGCTTTTACGAGCGCGAAGGTCTCTTACCCATCCCTGAGCGCACAAGCAGCGGGTATCGTGTTTATCAAACACAGCATGTCGTCGCGTTAAACTTTATTCGGCTTTGTCGTGCTTTAGGGATTGGGCTAGCTGATATTCGCCGCTTACGGGATTTGCAGGCTAACCCAGATCTGGCATGTGATGAAATTAACCAGTTAATCGACCAACAAATTCAACGTATTCATCAGCAGGTTGAATCATTGCAGGTATTAGAGAGTCAGCTACGCCAGTTGCGACAGGCTTGCCATCACAATCAGAAAGCCAGCGAATGTGGCATTATTCGCCATTTGCAACACGCGGCAGTGGTTGACTGCCTCTCCGCCCTAAAAAGTGGGGAGGAAGTCAAAGCAAATGGGACAGGCGACGTGTTTTCATAGCGCCATTAAAACTGATAAATCCCCTGCTTAGGCGGTGGCGAAATTTTGATGGGTTGTTGCAGCATATCCCGCATATTGGCTTCGATGTTGTAACACAATACCGACAGCGGTAAATCATTGCCTTCTTTGCCAAAAGGTTCTTCTAACTCATCGCCCAAACAATCCAGTGCAAGATAGGTATAAGCAATAAAAACAGCGATAAATGGTGTCAGCCAACCGATGCTATTCACCAACGCCAATGGCAATAACAGACAGTAAATTGTCACTGTTCGGTTCAATAACACCCGATAAGTAAACGGAATGGGTGTGGTTGAAATTCGCTCACAGCCGCCGATGGCTTCTGATAACTCGTCTAAATTTTGATTGATCGCTAACCACTGTGTATCGCTAATGCGTTGTTGTTGCAGCCATTGTTGATTGCTTTGGTATAACCATAACAACAAGCGCGCCATACGGTGGCGGCTGGTTTCGAGCTCTGCACGTTGTGCATCGTTCAACAACCGTAAGAGGTGTTGAGTGACATCATCATTGCGCAGTTGTCCTTTTAAAACATAGTTGAGCGCGCACATCGTTTCTAAAAATTGAATGGCGTCATCTGTCTTGCCCAATGCTGCTGATACTTTGCCAGTCAGAGAGCGAGACACGATATACAAACGCCCCCACAATTTACGGGCTTCCCAAAAGCGGTCGTAACTTGCCGAATTACGAAACCCCAAGAAAATCGCGAGTGAGACACCCAGCAGGGTAAAAATGGAAATATTGAGCGTGGATTGTGCGTGATGGCTAATCCACCAATGGTGAATCAGGCCGGCGACAACGGATAGCCCAAACACCAGCCATAAACGAGACATAACACGAGGTAACACCGAACCGTGCCATACAAATAACAAACGTAGCCAGTGATAACGAGGTAAAACAATCATGGGTGATAACCCTACCAAATAGGTCAGCCACCATGGTACGTCACGGTGGCTGTGTTGGCGAAGGGCTGCGATTAAGCGAGGTCTTCGAACAGGGGGGTTGACAGGTAGCGTTCACCGAATGATGGGATAATCACCACAATGGTTTTGCCTGCGTTTTCAGGGCGTTTGGCTAATTCAAGTGCGGCATAGGTTGCCGCACCCGAAGAAATGCCGACTAACAGGCCTTCTTTGGCTGCCATGTCGCGAGCGGTACGGAAAGCATCATCATTTTTGACACGGAACACTTCATCGTAAATGTCCGTATTCAAAATTGCTGGTACAAATCCGGCGCCAATCCCTTGAATTGGATGCGGCCCTTTTGGCCCACCAGATAATACTGGGCTGGCATCGGGCTCAACCGCGACGACTTTTACTTCGGGTTTACGGGCTTTTAACACCTCACCCACGCCGGTGATAGTGCCGCCGGTGCCGACGCCAGAGACGAAAATATCGACCGTGCCATCGGTATCACGCCAAATTTCTTCGGCAGTGGTATTGCGGTGGATTTCTGGGTTAGCTGGGTTTTCAAATTGTTGCGGGATAAAGTAGTTGGGGTTGCCGGCGGCCAGTTCATTGGCTTTGGCAATTGCACCACTCATTCCTTCCGCGCCTGGGCTTAACACCAGCTCTGCACCATAGGCACGCAATAACATACGGCGCTCACGGCTCATGGTTTCGGGCATAACGATAATTAAGCGATAACCACGCGCCGCACACACCATCGCGAGGCCAATCCCTGTATTGCCGGAAGTGGGTTCTACGATTACCGTTTCTGGCCCAATTTTGCCAGCAGCTTCGGCGGCATCGAGCATGGCTAAGGCTAAACGGTCTTTGACGCTGTGGGCGGGGTTGAAGAATTCTAGTTTGGCTAACACGGTGGCTTGTGTGCCGTCGGTTAGGCGGTTGAGCCGAACCAGTGGGGTGTTGCCGATCAATTCTGAGACGTTTTGTGCAATTTTCATGGGCGGTTCTCACGGGAACAGGAAACAACAGGGCAAACTATACCTGTGCCATCGCTTGAAGACACGCGATAATAAGTTATTTGTTTACAACTAACTTTTCTGTTCATGACATCTAGCATTTTTCCGCCTGTGTTCTTAATTGGGCCGACGGCCTCTGGCAAAACCCAGCTTGCTTTGCATCTTGCCGAGCACTTTCCTATTGAAATCATCAGCATTGACTCTGCCTTGGTCTATCGTGACATGGACATTGGCACAGCAAAACCATCGCAGGCTGAACAAGCGGCGGTGCCTCATCATCTGATTGATGTCATTTCGCCATTAGAAACCTACTCCGCCGCTGCCTTTCATCAAGACGCCATGCGCTTGATTCACGAGATTCAACAGCGCGGCAAGTTACCCTTACTGGTCGGTGGCACCATGCTGTATGTTAAAGCCCTATGTGAAGGGCTATCCGACCTACCTCCGGCAGACCCTGTACTGCGGCAAACCTTAGAACAACAAGCCGCTAGCGACGGATGGCCGGCGATGCACGCTCGGTTAGCTGTACTCGACCCCGTTACCGCCGCACGCTTAAAACCTACCGACAGCCAACGTATCCAACGTGCTTTAGAAATTTGCTTATTAACAGGTCAGCCGATGTCGGCACAACTGGCGGCGCGGAGTGCGGCACCTTTGGCAGACCCTAAACATTTTTTTGCCTTAGTCCCTTCAGATCGCCACCTTTTGCACCAGCGGATTGCACTGCGTTTTGAACAAATGCTGACGCAAGGGTTGTTAGATGAAGTGACAACACTGCGCAAAAACTATTCAACCTTACACCCCGATTTACCGTCCATGCGCTGCGTTGGCTATCGCCAAGCATGGCAATACCTCGATGGTGAATGTTCACGCGAAGAAATGGTGGAAAAAGGCATTGCCGCAACCCGACAATTAGCAAAACGACAGCTGACTTGGCTACGCAGTATGCCGAATTTGACCACATTAGATTGTGTCGCCGGCGATCCTTTCCCCATGCTGTTACAGCAATTACAAAGCCTATTGGCCGCTGAGTGTCATTAAGAAGGCTGGCGAGGATGGCGGAGGTATCGAACACTCAATAGAATTAGGTTATGATCCGTATAATTGCGGGTGATACCGATACATTTTGCTTTTTTGCTAGCTGTAGATGTTTTAGTGGTTGCTTTTTGCAGTATTCCGGTTTGTGCTGCCACAGCCAATGTAGCGGTCTGAAGTCAATTAACGATGGGGTGCCATGTGTCAGCGATGTCTTCTGTGCAAAGCCATGAATTACAGCGATTTATTATGCTGCGAGAAGGCATTAAAGAAGTGGCATTTCGCGCATTTCAAATCAAACTGTTAGCCTTGAATGCCACTTTGTTGGCAAAACGCTTTGGTGAACAAGCGCGTGGTTTTGTGGTGATTTCGACAGAGCTGCGCGATTTTAGCCAGCTATTGCGAACACAAATGGAAGGGTTAGGCGAGAACAGTACCAAGCTAGTCTCTTTGGCCAGCTATGAGCTGAAATTATTGCGCCAGTTAAATCTATTGACCCGTGCAGGGCAACACACCTCACACGACCGGCTACAAAATGCACAAGGCCAGTTGCAAACCCAGCATCAGCAATTACAACGACAAATGGGACAGATTCATAGCGCGATGCAAACATGGGTCGATGATGCCTATCAAGCCTGTTTATTTGGGACGGTCATTGCGCGCACCGCAAAAATTGAAGCCGCCCATGCTGGCCCCCTTGGCGCGGCGTTAGCGGATGCGTCTAATCAATTTTCCAACTATGTCGAACAAATTTTGCCTAATTTAGAACAACTTAAACAGGCGCTGAAAGGGTAGAGCGTGAAGAAAGCGACGGCTATTTTTGAGGAAGGCCATCATCGTTGGTATGCCATTGCCCGCGATCCAATGCGGCCCAGTTTCTTGATTGATACCAATGAATATCTGGTGCAATCAGGACATGATGCGCTGTTGACTGATCCGGGGGGGATGGAAATTTTTCCGACGGTGTTCAGTGCCTTGGCCGAAGTGGTCGATCCAACACAAGTCCGGCAAATTTTCGCTTCCCACCAAGACCCCGATGTGATTTCTTCGCTGGCGCTGTGGATTGCGTTTAACCCTAATATCCGTTGCCATATCAGTCGTTTATGGGAGACTTTTATTCCCCATTTTGGCGGTGATAAACAAACCCTGATTGGCATGCCGGATGAAGGAAAAGAGCTGCATGTCGGGGTGGCGCAATTGCAAGCGGTAAGTGCGCACTATTTGCATTCCTCCGGCAATTTTCATCTGTATGACCCAACGGCCAAAATTCTATTTAGCGGTGATGTGGGTGCCGCTTTATTGCCAGAAGATGATAATGCGCTGTATGTGAAAGATTTCGACCGCCATATTGCCTATGCCAAGGGTTTCCATGTCCGTTGGATGGGATCGAATCAGGCAAAACGCGATTGGTGCGAACGGGTCAGTAAACTGACCATCGAGCAGTTATGCCCACAGCACGGGGCGATTTATCGCGGTGCCGATGTGATGCGTTTTATCAATTGGTTTGATGAATTGAAAGTCGGTATGGCTTAAACAAGGCGGGTGCCATAGGCACCCCCGCCTTATTTTGATCCGTTAGACGCGCTCGCCCCACAAATCATGTTCATCGGCATCGACGATTTTCACGGTTAAGAAATCCCCCGCTTTTGCCCCTGCCACCCCGTCGATAAACACCGCCCCATCAATCTCGGGCGCATCGGCCATCGAACGGCAACATAAACCGTCTTCTTCCTCATCCACTTCGTCCACCAACACTGTCATGGTGCGGCCAATTTTTTGTTGCAACTTGGCCGCGCTGATGCGTTCTTGCACCTCCATAAACCGCGCTTTGCGTTCTTCTTTTAAGGCTTCAGGAATGTGGTCTGGCAAGTCTTTTGCCGTTGCGCCATTGACATTGGAATAGGTGAAACAGCCCACGCGGTCGAGCTGGGCTTCTTCCAAAAAGTCTAATAATTGTTGGAAATCGGCTTCGGTTTCGCCGGGGAAGCCGACAATAAAGGTAGAACGTAAGGTGATATCGGGACACATGCTGCGCCAAGTACGAATGCGCTCCAGCACATTTTCGCTATTGGCTGGACGTTTCATCGCCTTTAACACTTTTTGTGAAGCATGTTGGAATGGGATATCCAAATACGGCACCACTAAACCCTCGGCCATTAAAGGAATCACCTCATCGACACTCGGATAAGGATAAACATAGTGCAACCGCACCCATGCACCCAACGATCCCATTTCGGTGGCCAATTCTTTCAGGCGGGTTTTCACTGGCCGACCTTGCCAAAAACCACTGCGGTATTTCAAATCGACGCCATAGGCCGAGGTATCTTGCGACACCACCAGCAATTCCTTCACTCCACCTTTCACCAAGTTTTCTGCTTCCTGTAACACTTCATGCACCGGACGGCTGACTAAATCGCCACGCATAGAGGGAATAATGCAGAAAGAACAGCGGTGGTTACAGCCTTCGGAAATTTTTAAATAGGCATAGTGTTTTGGGGTTAAACGCACACCGGTACCAGGCACCAGATCAACAAAAGGATCGTGTGGTTTTGGCAAATGATGATGGACGTGCTCCAACACTTCAGCCGCCGCATGTGGGCCGGTGACTGCTAACACGGAAGGATGGACATTGCGCACCATCGCCCCTTCTTCACGAGCGCCAAGACAGCCGGTGACAATCACTTTGCCATTTTCATTTAATGCTTCGCCAATAGCATCCAACGATTCAGCCACCGCATCATCAATAAAACCGCAGGTATTGACCACGACTAAATCCGCCCCTGCATAATCTTGGGCAATCTCGTAACCCTCGGCACGGAGACGGGTCAAAATTTGTTCAGCATCGACACTGGCTTTGGGACAGCCAAGGGAAACCATGCCCACTTTAGGCGCGGAAAAAGAAGTATTCATAACGCGTTGAAATCCATAGGTAATCAAAAGCAAAAACAGAAAACCGGCTGCATAGGCAGCCGGTTGCACACAAAGCGGATTTTAGCGCATCCCCACGCGCTGTGCTGATTAACGTCCTTTAGCTTCTAAACGGTCAAGCTGTGCATGGACTTTATCCCAACCTTCTTCTGCTGCATCCTGCACTGGCTCTGCCGGCGGCAATGTGTTAGCAACAGAAGTCGCCGGTGCGGGGGCCACATCTAACGGTATGTTCATTTTTACCTCTGCTTCTACCTGCACCGACGGTGTGGGGTCGGTTGCGACTGGGGTTGCTGGGGGTAAACTGGGGATAGCCGTTGGGGTATGCGTTGGCGCGGCGACGGTTTCTGCTGGCCCATTAGGGTTTAGCCCGGGTTGCAGGGTTTCCGTTTGATTTGGGCGTACGATATTAGGCCGTGGCTCAATCGGTGCTTGGCTTTGTGTTAACCAAGTAAAGCCAGCGAAACTGATACCCAGCAACGCAAAGACAAGTGCTGCAATAAAAACAGTTCGCATCGATTTAGGCTGCCTGTGAGCTAGGTTCAATCCGCGCCACAAACAAACCACTGCCACTTTGCACAATGCGTGCATTCGGGGCTTGTTGTTGAATATCACGAATCACGCTGCTTGGCGTCCCATTGGGCACTTGGACAATCATCCGGCCACCATTGCGCCGCGCCAAATCGTTCATTCGCTGATAGGCTGTGGCGGCTTTGGGATGTAAACGTCCACCAGTAACTGTACTGTCATAGCGTGTTTTGACGGTGAAATCATCAAGCTGGCGCGATTGGCTGTTGCGTGGTTTTTCGCTATTGGCGGGGGCGGTATAAGGACGGGTGCGTACTTGGGGGGCAATCCCTGTATCACGGCGGATTGATTCAGCGGTGGTTAATGCGTCTTCGAGTTCACGTTGACGTTGTTCATAACCAATCAGCGCACCGGCTCCGCCACCAATGGCCGCACCAATTAACGCGCCTTCTCGTCCGCCAACAATCGCCCCTGCTGCGCCACCAATCAAAGCACCAAGACCAGCGCTGCGCGCCACCGAGGTTTGACTGCGACCTGTATTAGGATCGACGGTACTACAGCCACTCACAGCTAACATCGCTGCCGCCACAATCCCGCAAAGATAGCGTTGTTGCATAAGGCGCTCCCTTCTGTTTTTGTTTAACTGTTTCTAATGTTAAAACAGGCATAGGGAAATGTCATGTCATCGCTCCCGAGGTCGGGCAGCGGCGACGGCTTGGGCACGTTGTTGATAATGCTGGGCGAGAGGGTGATTTCCTGTTTGTGTTGCAACGGCTGCCAGTCCTTGCAGCGTGGTGATAATCCGATCACTACGGCCACTTTGCTGATCGAGGGTCAAGGTGGTCTGGTAGTGTTGTTGTGCCAGTGCCCATTGTTGTTGAGCAAAAGCCACTTGAGCCAAGACCCGATGGGCGTTCGCACGTTCGGCAACGTGCTCTCCCACGACAGTTAATGCCAATTGCGCGGCCCGTTCTGCCTCTGGCAGTTTTTGTTGTGCCAATTGATAACGTGCCCACTGGTTATACAACGTTGCCTGTTGTGGGCAGCGTTTGGCACATAATGCATCTGCCACCTGCCAAGTGTCGTTAACCTGCTGCCATTGCTGTTGACCGAGTACGACCGCAATCTGACGCGTCAGCCAATGTAAACGTAGCGAGGGTTGCTCGGCAGACAGATAGGGCGCGAGTTGCTGTAAGCGTTGCTCTGCGATCTGCCATTGTTGTTGCCGGATGTGCAGGCTGATTAACGCTAATTCAGCTTGTATCATGCCGGCTTGCCAATCGAGGCGGCGATATTCCTGCAACCCTTTTTGTAGTAGCTGGTGTGCTTTTTTCGGTAAATCCGCTTGCAGCGCTTCATTCGCTTGTTGCAAGTAGGCATCACCACGACGAATGGCATCACTGTGTGAAATGGGGGCGGCTGTATTCGCACAGCCATTGAGTATCAAGATAAAAGACAGCAAAAGCACGTGTTTAATCATGGCTGTCTTGCTCCACCACCGCCGGCGTGGCTGGGAATAGATTGCGTAACGGCCAACTACCCCGCACCGCGTCTAATGTTTGGTTGCTGTTATCTAAGAGCCGTTCGGTTTGTTGTGCAATGCCGGCGGCGTGCGGCGAGGCTTGTTCAGTGATATTTTTTACTGCTTCTGCGGTATGTCTAGCGGCGGTGCTGGTGGCTTGAATATCAGCCAACACCGGCGGCACATGCTGTTGTACCGTCTGTAAAGTGTGTTGGCTGCTTTGTAAAGTCTGTTTCACTTCTTGTTCTAACAATCCCTGACTGGTATCTAACACACGGTTTAATTTGCTTTGTGTTTCTACTAAGCCGGCGCTGGCTTGTTGCAAGCTGCGTAGGGTTTGATTGAGGTCGCCGTTTGGATCGCGCAAACGCTGTGCGATGTCGTTCATGGCATCGACAACCGGTTCTAATTTAATTTGTAACTCGCGTGCCACTTGTTCTAAGTCGGCCGCTGGGGCAAGGGCAAGATAGCCATTTTCGCGTAAAGGCGGGGCGTGGGTATCGAGGGTGTCGAGCGCGATATAGCTATTACCAATCACGCTTTGCCGTGCAATACGCGCCGATGAGGTGGTGCGTAGAAAGCGTAAATAGCGAGTTTTGATTTCTAACACCACCTCGACATGGCCATCTTCTTGCAAACTAAAGTGTTCGACTGTCCCAATGTCAAAGGCGCGAAAGCGAACCGGCATCCCTTCTTTTAAGTCCGCACCTGACTGGGCATATAAACGCAGCCGGCTGTGGTCTTCAAACCAGCCTTGTGCTTGGCCGGCGGTGAAGATGATGCTAACAAAGAGCGCCAGTGCGCCACATAGAAAAATACCGACCCTTAGATTAAAACCTAATGTTGGCAAGCGTTGGAAAGACAGCGTTTTTTTCATGCGTTGAGTGGCCAAAAAACAGCCCATAAACCATCAAATAAAAAAATAACCGTCAACGAGCTGAACACCGCCCGTGACGTTGCGAGAGAAGCATGTCGCCGCCGGCTAGAAAATAAGCCTGCCAAACAGCAACACCACGTTATCACACTACAAAACACCACTGTTTTACACGGTAGGCTAAGCCAAAGGCTAAGCGGTAGCTGGCCTAGTAACTGTTGCCATTCTGTTAACAAATAGCGCGGTTTGGCATAGACAATACCGGCAATCAAGCTGGCGACTGCCAAATAAATCGCTAAACCACATCCTGACAGCGCATAAGCAAGTTGTCGTACACCGATCAAGCTAGCCAGTTTAATTTCATTGTCGGAATTGAGTTGGTAAGGGGCAAACTGGTTGGCACAGGCCACGCCATTGCGTGCTAACAGTAACAGACTGCTGAATAGTGGTGCCAGTTCAAACAGCATTAGATAGGCCAACCATTTCAACGTGGTATCAATGGCATTGCCAAATTGATAATGCAGCTGGTGTACCACACTGATGCCGAGGGCGATGCCGATTAAGGTCAAAATCGGCCATGCAAATAGTGCGCTATGGCCAATGTGCAGCAGCAAGCGTTGTGGTTGGCGCAAGATCAGCGTTAAGGCGTGATGGCTGGCGCTGATTAAACGTGTGGTGGTGAGAAGCAACGAGAAGAGACGCAAAGCACTTGACCTGATGAGTTGGCTGCGGCATGGTGCCATGTTGTTTTAGATAAGATTGAGAAGGTATAGCGATGACAGCGATGTCCGCCCCATTATGTCCTGATTTTGCCTTGCCTGCCCATGATGGCAGCGAGTTTCAACTGTCACAACAAACGCAGCCAGTGTTGCTGTTTTTCTATCCCAAAGACAATACCCCCGGCTGTTCGACTGAAAATCAAGAATTCGCCGCTTTGTATCATGAGTTTGTTGCTTTGGGCGTGGTGGTTTGTGGGGTGTCGCGTGATAGTGTGAAAACCCATCAAAATTTTGCGGCAAAATTGGCGCTGCCTTTTCCTTTGTTATCCGACCGTGATGAAGTGCTCTGCCAAGCCTTAGAAGTGATGAAACAAAAACAGATGTACGGCAAGACAGTGCGTGGGATTGAGCGCAGTACCTTCCTTATCACGCCACAAGGCCAGATTGTTCAGGCATGGCGCGGCGTCAAAGCCGCCGGCCATGCCCAAACTGTGCTCACTGCATTGCAGGCACATTTTGCTGTGGGTTAACCCCGATTTTTCCACTCGCGCAGCGCGGCAAATAGCGTGACTTCATCAGTGGCATCGATTTGACAGTGTTGCTGAATCTGTTGTGCCACGTTGGTGAGGTGAACCCGCAAAAAAGGATTGGTTTGTTTTTCAAGCGCTATTTGGCTCGGCAGCGTCGGTTGTTCGGCATGGCGACGGGCTTGCTCTAAGGCATAACGTTGCCGTAAGACCACTGAATTAGGCTCGACTTGTAAAGCGAAGGCGAGATTGCTAAGGGTGTATTCATGAGTGCAATACACCAGTGTGTCATCGGGTAATTGGCTAAACCGTTGTAAGGCATGATGTAGCTGGGCGGCGGTGCCTTCAAAAATACGACCACAGCCACCAGCAAATAAGGTATCGCCACACAATAAGACACCATCGCCATAATAGGCGACGTGATCTTTGGTGTGGCCAGGGACTGCCAGCACACTGAATTGACAAGCGGGGGTCGTGAACTCAATGGTGCTGCCCTCATCGACCACCTCGGTGACACCAGCAATCCCTGCTGGGCCATATACTTTTACGCCTGCGGTGGCGAGTGCGGCTACTCCACCGGTGTGATCGTGATGATGGTGAGTCAGTAAAATACCGCACAGGGTGAGTTGACGTGAGGCCAGTGCCTGTTGCACTACCGCAGCATCACCAGGGTCGACCACCACAGCGTGGTGTTGATCATGCAGTAGCCAAATATAGTTATCCTGAAAAGCGGGAAGGGCTAGGATGCGTAACATAGAGTCCTCATGGCAGGGAATAGCGATGCAAGAGCTACATGATTGGCTGCAGACGCCATCGGGTCAATACGTGATTCGTTGTGAACAAGCGTATTTCGACCGTGCTGTGTCGGATATCTTTGGTTTTCGGGCAGTTCAGGTGGGCTTTCATGCCTATCCTTTTCTGCGCGAAAATCGTATCCCGTGGCAAATTGTTTTAAGTCCAGAGCCCTCGGCACCGGCGGCAGTGTTGGCCTATCCAGAACAACTGCCATTTGCTACACAAAGCCTCGACTTGCTGTTATTACCGCATACGCTCGATTTTTGTGCCTCACCGCAACAAGTGCTGCGCGAGGCGGAACGGGTGTTAATGCCAGAAGGTCGTTTAATTCTCACCGGTTTTAACCCGTATAGCTTATGGGGTATGAAGCGGCGGATGAAACGCTGTCAAGGCATGCCGTGGCAAGGGCGTTTTGTCAGTTTGTTGCGACTGCGACAATGGCTTAATCCTTTGTCACTGGAACCCTGCGGTGGTGGGTTTTTATGTTATGCCCCACCCTTGAAACGACAACAAGGTTTTGAACGCTGTCGCTTTATGGAGCAAGCGGGTGATCGGTTGTGGCCGGTGGTGAGTGGGGTTTATGCTTTGGAAATCGTGAAACGGGTACGTGGGATGCGCTTGATCGCACCCAGTTGGAAAACCGTACCGACACGGCCACTGGTGGCGGTATCGAGTACACGCAGACCTCGACCAGCGGTAGCGTGTCAACCACACCAATCAGCACATTTAGGATGATATGACACAACAAGATTGGGTAGAAATTTACACCGATGGGGCATGCAAAGGGAATCCCGGCCCCGGCGGTTGGGGGGCGATTTTGCGTTGGCGTGGCCAAGAAAAAGAATTGTTTGGGGCGGAATTAGAGACCACCAACAACCGTATGGAGCTGTTGGCGGTGATTCAAGCATTAAACAGTTTGAAACGCCCCTGTCAGGTCAAAGTCTTTACCGATTCACAATATGTGCAAAAGGGAATGACGGAATGGTTAGCAGGGTGGAAACAGCGCGGTTGGCGCACAGCAAACAAAGCACCGGTGAAAAATGCAGACTTGTGGCAGGCCTTAGAACACGCGGCAACTCGTCATACCGCTGTGCAATGGCAATGGGTGAAAGGACATGCCGGACATCCTGAAAATGAACGTGCGGATGCCTTGGCTAACCGTGCGATTAGCGAGGGATGTGTGGCATGACACGACAAATCATTCTTGATACCGAAACCACCGGTTTAGAGCCAAGCAGCCATCGTTTGATTGAGTTTGCCGGTTTAGAGATGGTGAACCGAAAATTGACAGGGCGCAGCTTGCATCTGTATGTCGATCCCCAGCGTGATATTGACCCTGAAGCGCAAAAGGTACATGGCATTAGCCGAGACATGCTACACGGCAAACCCCTGTTTGCTGATGTGGCAGACGAGATTTTGGACTTTATCCAAGACGCCGAGCTGATTATTCACAACGCGCCGTTTGATATCGGCTTTTTAAACAGTGAACTGGCGCGAGCGAACCGACCTCGGGTGAACGAGGTGGTTGCAGGGGTGATTGATACGCTGGTGATGGCAAAAGAACGCTTTCCTGGCAAACGCAATAATCTTGATATTTTGTGTGACCGTTTCGGGGTTGATCGCTCTGCACGGACATTTCACGGTGCCTTGATTGACTGTGCTTTGTTGGGGGATGTGTATCTTGCCATGACCCGTGGTCAAGAGAGCCTGATGATGGAGGTGAGCAACACCCCCGAACAGGAACAGACGGTGACCACTGCGATAATGAAACAATCCGAACGTGCTCCACTGCCTGTCTTACCGGCAGATGCCGATGAATTGGCAGCGCATCAAGCGTATCTCAATATTTTGGACAAAAAAGCAGGTAAACCCTGTGTTTGGCGGCAGTACGAATCTGCACACTAACTGGGTGTTATCGCTTCTTTAAGGGTAAAACGTGAAAAAGCCAAGGCGAAAACCTTGGCTTTTTTGCTGTGCATACCCTCGGTGTCAAACGCGGAAAGCTTCGAGCTTATTGCGTAACTCATCTGCTTTTGCCCCGAGTTGATCGGCGGCACTTTGAATTTCTACCACTTCCTCTGCGCTGCGTGACAATGCCTGCGTCACTTGGCCGAGGCGACTGCTCATGCCGCTGACTGCATCTTGAATGTCATGGGAACGTGCGACTGAGCGTTCTACCCCTTGGGCGGTATTGCCAATCAGTGCTGTCATGTCTTCAATCGATTTGAGGGCATCGATAGAAGAATCGACTAATTGTGCTGTCCCAGCGGCGGTATCATTCATGCGCCGCGATACCTCATTAATCGCTGCCACAATGCGATCGATGGTGGTGTGGGTTTCTGTCAGGGCTGTTTGGGTTTGTGTGGCCAATTTCCGCACCTCATCCGCCACCACAGCAAAACCCCGCCCTTGTTCACCTGCGCGGGCCGCTTCAATCGCTGCATTCAGTGCCAATAAATTGGTTTGTTCAGAAATTTGCGCGATGCTGGACAGCACACGGGTTACATCTTGCGTATCAATCGAGAGTTTATCCAAATCTTTCGCTAGGCTGGTGTTGGCCTGTGCGCTATCGCGGATAGAAGACACCATTGCGTCGAGATCTTGCTTGGCGTTGGCTAAACGTTCACGGGCGTGGCTGATATCTTGTTTGACTTGGTTGGCTAATTCCGTTGAGTGTTGAGCATTGTCACGAATTTGTTGTGCATCGCGTGCAATTTCAGTCACTTGGCCACTGCCATCACGGACTTGACCCGCAAGGTCGTCTGAGGTGGTGACAAACTGTTTTGCCATTGAGGCATTCGATTCTGACACCACGCGGGCATCAACAAACGTGGTGCGTAGCAATTCTAATAAGCTGTTCATGGCAGAGGCCATGCGACCAATTTCATCTTGGGTATTGCTGCTGACATTACGGGATAAATCGCGATTGTGGGCAATATGCTCTAATTCATGCGCCACTGATAAAATCCGTTGCACCACTAACCGTGCACCAAACAAGGACAACAGCACGGCAATGCTTAACGAAATGGCCGCCAATCCCCCTAGTTTTAATGCGCTGTTAAAAAGTAAGTCTTTCAAGTAGCTAATTTGAATGTCCACTCCAACAACATAGCGGGTGCCATTTGCTGTTTGGAATGGCACAAAAATTGAACGGAAGTTGCCAAATTTGTCGGTGTATTCATCAAACTGCGGTGTTTGTGTGCGGTAGGCTTCGAGCACAGCAGGCGAGGCATCCGCATAGTGCTCGAAATAGGGAACGTAATCGTTTTTCTCAAAATCTTCTGCAGTGGCGCCATCCGCAACAACCATCACCTTGTCGCCCCTGATGGTCATGGCGTAGGTATAAGTAAGCCCGACATCCTTAGCATAGGCGCCCAATTTTCGGACAAGCGCATCATATTCTGTTTTGGGAATGCTATCTGGTGCCTGTGCCCGATCAAAGTAGGCATCGCCAATAATGCGTGGTAAGGCATACGAGGCCGCACGCAAGCGAGCATCCATCTCTGTACGTACATCGCTGGCTTTATTGAGATAGGCACTGACACTGAATGTGACAACCGTAATCAGATTGATCAGCACAAACCACAATAAAATTTTGAGTTTAAGAGATTGAGTCCGGCGATAGGTCGGGGGCAGCGTGGTTGACGACATGGTTCATCCTCGTTAGGACGTCTCCTGCACTGGATGCAGCAGCCTGAAAATAAAGTTGCTTAATTAAGTGAACGCCTTGCCATCACAAAAATAGAGAATCCGCTGGCAAATCGGCCCCCATGATAAATTGATTTGCCAGTGAAAAAAAAGCAGAAACGATATCTTTTTTATAAAAAATCCTTTTTCACTCTTCTCTGCTACGTAGGTGCGCTAACAGCTTTGTTTTTTCTAAGTTATTTTGTGCGCTTACGCTTTTGCCACAAAACGCAGTGCAACCGAATTGATACAGTAACGCTCACCTGTTGGTGGTGGCCCATCGGGAAAGACATGACCAAGATGGGCTTCACAGCTTGCACAACGTACTTCCACGCGTTCCATACCATGGGAAACATCACGGTGGCGGGTAATCTTGTCGCCAGCGGCTTCCGCCCAAAAACTGGGCCAACCGCAGCCAGCATCAAATTTGGTATCAGACTCGAACAACACACTATCGCAACAAATACAGTGATATTCCCCTTTTGCTGTGGTGGCATAATATTCGCCCGTAAAAGGACGTTCGGTGCCGGCTTCTCGTGTAATGCGATAGCTTTCCGGACTTAATAATTTTTTCCATTCTTCTGCTGTTTTAATAACTTTAAGCATTTTTAGATTTTCCGGTTTTTTTAAGAGTAAAAAATAAAAAATCCCCTGCTTATTCACAGGGGATTTTCACAAAGGCAATCGCTAGTGCGATAAGAATTAACGCTCAACTGCCAGTGTGACACCCATCCCACCACCGATGCACAGTGTTGCCAAACCTTTTTTGGCATCACGGCGCACCATTTCATGTAACAAGGTCACTAAAATACGGCAGCCAGACGCACCGATTGGGTGACCAATCGCAATGGCACCACCGTTAACGTTGACTTTTTCGGCGTCCCATTTCAGTTCGCGAGCCACGCCCAAAGCTTGTGCAGCAAAGGCTTCGTTGGCTTCGATCAGATCGAGGTCGTCGATTGTCCAACCCGCACGGGCCAGCGCTTGTTGTGTGGCAGGGACGGGGCCCATGCCCATGATTTCTGGTGCAACACCACCCAAACCGATGGATTTGATGGTTGCCAAAGGTGTCAGACCCAATTCAGCGGCTTTCGCTGCGGTCATCAACATCACTGCTGCCGCGCCGTCATTGATACCCGAGGCATTGCCTGCGGTTACGGTGCCATCTTTTTTGAAGGCTGCACGCAGTTTGCCTAAGCCTTCGGCAGTGGCGTTGGTTTTGATAAATTCATCTTTGGCGAACACAACAGGATCGCCTTTTTTCTGAGGAATGACCACTGGCACGATTTCAGCATCGAACTTACCTGCCGCTTGTGCAGCCGCCGCTTTGGTTTGTGATGCCAAAGCAAACGCATCTTGTTCTTCGCGGCTGATACCGTATTTTTCAGCGATGTTTTCAGCAGTAATACCCATGTGGTAGTTGTTATACACATCGGTCAAGCCGTCTGCGACCATGGTATCCACCAGTTGAGCATTGCCCATGCGGAAACCATCACGCGAGCCTGGCAAAATATGAGGCGACAGCGACATGCTTTCTTGACCGCCAGCAATCACGATTTCAGATTCACCGGTGGCAATCGCTTGTGCAGCCAGATGCACCGCGCGCAGACCAGAACCACACACCACGTTTAAGGTGCTGGCTGGCACTTCAACAGGAATACCGGCTTTCAACAGCGCTTGACGGGCAGGGTTTTGGCCCACACCAGCGGTTAATACCTGACCCAAAATCACTTGGCTGATTTGTTCAGGTTTGACACCCGTGTCTTCCAACAACGCTTTGATCACGGTCGCACCGAGGTCTGATGCCGACACTTTTGCCACAGACCCACCGAAATTACCCACCGCAGTGCGGCGCGCAGCAACAATCACGATATCTTGCATAGTCATTTCCTTTTTGTTTTTTGGGTATGGCACCCAACCCACACCGAAGTATGGGTTGGATGTGTCGCCATTATAACGAGATCAGCTCTTTTGCACGTTCTTTTACATAACGGCCTGGTGCTGGTTCAATCGCTTTGTAGTCTTTACTGCCTGCTGTTTTCGGTGCGGCAATTTCTTTACCCGAACGCGGTGTCAACCAGCTATCCCAATCCTTCCACCAGCTACCCGGACGCGATTCTGCGCCTTCAAACCAAGCTTCGGCAGTGGCTGGCAGATTGTCGTTGACCCAATAGTTACGTTTATCTTTGGTCACAGGGTTGATCGAACCGGCGATGTGGCCAGAGGCACCCAAAACATAACGTTTTTCTTGTGCGCCAGTCAGGTATTTCAAGCCAGAGTAAGCCGATTGCCACAACACAATGTGATCTTCACGGGCAGCAAAGATATACAGTGGGATGGTGATGGTGCTGACGTCAATTTTCACACCGCACAGCTCTAATTTACCGGGTTTGATTAAATTGTTTTCCCAGTACATATTGCGCAGCAAGTAGGTGTGCATTGGCATTGGCAAGTTAGCCGAATCGTTATTCCAATACAACAGGTCAAACGGAGGCGGGGTTTTGCCCAGCATGTAGTTGTTCACGACATAGTTCCACACTAAGTCGTTAGCACGCAGGCTGGAGAAAGTCCGGCTGATTTCTTTACCTGCGACGATGCCACCTTGTCCGGTTGCCACTTTCATTTCGCGGGTGCGGATCAGGTTTTCATCAATAAACATCTTCACTTCGCCTGGTTCGGAGTGGTCCACCAGCGAAGTCATAAAGGTTGCCGATTCAAACCAATCTAAACCACGGGCTTTCATCACGCACAGCGAAGTGGTCAAAATCACGCCACCCACGCAGAAGCCCAAGACATTCATTTTTTCTTGGCGAGTGATGTTGCGCACCACTTCCGCTGCTTTCACCACACCAGACTCGATGTAGTCATCCCATTTGTAAGTTTTGATCGACTCGTCTGCCGATTTCCACGAAATAATAAAGGTGGTGTAACCGCGTTCAACCAGATAACGCATCATCGAGTTTTCTGGCTGCAAGTCCATCAGGTAATACTTATTGATGCACGGTGGCACGACCAACATCGGGCGCTCGTGCACTTTTTCTGTGGTGGGGGTGTACTGAATCAGTTGGAACAGTGGGTTTTCAAACACCACAGTGCCTGGGGTGGTGGCAATATTTTTGCCCACTTCGAATTTTGATTCGTCAGTCATCGAGATATGGCCACGCTCCATATCCGACAGCATGTTTTTCATCCCTTCGACCAAGCTTTCGCCTTTGGTTTCGATGGCACGCTTCATCACTTCAGGGTTGGTCAAAGCAAAATTGCTTGGGCTCATCGCATCAATATATTGACGCGTGAAGAAGCTCATTTTTTCTTTTTGCTCATCATCGGCTGTCGCGCCATCGACCATCTCGGTTAACCATTTCGAGGTTAACAGATAGCTCTGTTTCAGGGTGTTGTAGAACGGATGTTCATTCCATTCTGGTGCAGCAAAGCGTTTGTCGCCTTTCTCTTCTTCTGCTTTTTTGGTGCCCAACATGGTCATCCATAAGTCCATGTGCTGTTGGTAGAGCTTGGTTTGGGCTTCCCACAACGTGGTTGGATTTTGGAACAGGGTCGTCCACAGCGAAGCAAAAGGATTGAGCTTGTCTTGTGGCACGCTGAAAGCGGTTTGGCTCATGGCGTTAACAAACTGCTGCAACATGCGGGAGTTGGTTTCCGTGATGCTCGAAAAGAATTTTTCTAACAGTTCATTCTGGTTTGGCGTATTCAATGGCGCTCTCCTCAATAAGCAATTTAGCGGGGCGTGGGTTGTTTTGCACCGCCGCATGGGAGTAACCATAACACGCATTTATGACAATTTGCCAGAACCTAAGATGACAGAAAAACGCAGCGTAGCCTTAACAAACTAGCTAAAGCTAATAAAACAGTGATTTTGCTAGATGAAATCAGCTAGTCACAAACTTGCAACAATTTTGTTGCAAAGCATGATTTTGGTGTGGTGGTGCTCGACATAACTCTCGATGAGAGAGTCAAATTTGTTATGGTGGTAATGAGGTATTAGTTTGGCAATTGTGCAAACAGAGGTATTGGGGAGAGATGAAGTCTGTATTACAGCTCGCGTTTCATCAGCGAACAATTAGAAAGCAGTCAATCCGCCGACCGCCTCCAACTTGCGCCCACTGCATTAAAGAATTGGGTCGATCTGTTTGAACATTGGCAGGAGCAACACATCATGGCACAGCTGACACATACCCCAGTGGTGACTGCACTACGCTCTTTAGAAACTCTCAGCCAAACCAAAGAAGAACAACTGCGTGCCATTGCA
This sequence comes from Aquaspirillum serpens DSM 68, assembly GCF_000420525.1. Lineage (GTDB taxonomy): Bacteria > Pseudomonadota > Gammaproteobacteria > Burkholderiales > Aquaspirillaceae > Aquaspirillum > Aquaspirillum serpens. The sequence continues at coordinate 185 of NZ_ATVC01000044.1, read as the reverse complement.
CGGCAGAGGGCAGTGTGGGATTACAACACCGACATCATCACTGCGCGGGAAGAAGGTAGAGAAGAAGGTCGAGAAGAGGGCCGCGAAGAGGGCCGTGAACAAGGCCGTGAAGAAGGCATGAAAATATTCCTCCGCAGTATGATCGAAACAAAATTTGGTCACCCATTACCAGATTGGGTGTTGTC
>NZ_ATVC01000043.1 GCF_000420525.1 Aquaspirillum serpens DSM 68 | reverse complement strand
AAGGCTGGGGTGAGTTCCGGCGGCAGCTAGATTACAAATTGGCTTGGAACGGTGGTCATCTCATTGCTGTTCCAGCACAAAATACCAGCCGGACGTGTCCAAGCTGCGGTCATGTGTCAGCAAACAACCGCCAAACTCAGGCTAAATTTGCTTGTGTGCAATGCGGCTATGAAAACCACGCCGATGTCGTCGGTGCGATTAATGTTCTGAAACGCGGCCAAGCTATCTTAGCTGCCGCATAAGTCACAAAAAGGGTAGGACATACCCAGTTCGCCTGTGAAGTGAGTGGTGCAGCAAGGCCGCCAGCAACAGGAACCCACCGAAGCGACTTTGGCCTGTGTCTAGACCAAAGCGCCGTAGGAATCCCCGCTCTTTAGGGCGGGGAGGATGTCAAGAAGAACTCGGCAGTGGTAGAAACAGGCAATTACCTGTACTATTTTGCCCCTTTCATGCTTAAGTCATACCGTTGATCTACCTAAATTTATAGAAGCGTTTGTGCAATGAAACATAAAGTTAAACATATTCATTTTGTCGGTATTGGTGGGGTTGGCATGTCAGGGATTGCCGAGGTGTTATTAAACCTTGGTTATCGTATTTCTGGATCGGATGTCGCCGATGGTGCAGTCACGCAAGCATTAAAACGCGCAGGTGCCGAGATTTTCTTTGGCCATGATGCCCATTATGTGGCTGGCGCAGATGTGGTGGTCACCTCGAGCGCAGTTAAAGCGGACAACCCTGAGGTCATGGCAGCTCGGGCGGCTGGGGTGCCGGTGGTGCCGCGTGCGATGATGCTGGCAGAATTGATGCGCTTTAAGCAGGGGATTGCGATTGCTGGTACCCACGGCAAAACCACCACCACCAGTTTAGTGGCATCGATTTTAGCTGCCGCTGGTCTTGACCCGACTTTTGTGATTGGTGGCCGTTTAGAAGCGGCGGGGAGTAATGCCCGTTTAGGCTCGGGTGAATTTTTGGTGGCGGAAGCGGATGAGTCTGATGCCTCATTCTTACATCTGATGCCGGTGATGTCAGTGGTCACCAATATTGATGCTGATCATATGGATACCTATGGTCATGACTTAGAAAAATTGCGCCAAGCTTTTATCGACTTTTTACATCAACTGCCTTTTTATGGTCGCGCCGTCTTATGTATGGACGACCCTGGTGTGCAGGCGATTTTGCCGCAGGTGAAAAAGCCAGTGACCACTTATGGCATCACCAGTGCAGCGCAATTACGGGCAGAAAATATCCAAGCGGTGGCAGGTACCATGCGCTTTGAAGCCTGTTGGAAAGAAGACCAGCAAAGTTATCGTTTACCGATTACCTTGAATTTACCCGGTCGCCACAATGTGTTGAACGCGCTGGCGGCGATTGCTATTGGTTTGGAATGCGGTGCTAGCCATGAGGCGATTGTGAAAGCCTTAGCTGAATTTTCTGGTGTGGGGCGACGTTTCCAGCGTTATGGTGAATTGGCATTACCCGATGGCCGCCGTTTTACTTTGGTGGATGATTACGGCCACCATCCGGTTGAAATGGCCGCGACAGTCGAAGCGGCGCGGGGCGCATTCCCCGACCGGCGTTTGGTGTTGGTTTTCCAGCCGCATCGCTATACCCGTACTCGTGATTTATTCGAAGACTTTGTCCGCGTCTTGTCCAAAACTGATGCCCTGATTTTGACAGAGGTGTATGCCGCAGGTGAACAAGCGATTGTGGCGGCGGATGGGCGTGCGTTGGCGCGTGCAGTGCGTGTGTCGGGTAAGGTAGAACCGGTGTTTGTTGAACAGATGGCTGAGTTGCCGGCCTTGGTGTTGGATCAAATCCACGATGGGGATGTGGTCATAACGATGGGGGCGGGGTCGATTGGCTCGTTGCCAAACAAATTAGTCCAAATGGTAAGCGCATAAAGGATTCCTGCGTGGAAACACCGATTTCTTTTTCTATTGATCCTGCCATGCAAGCCCGTTATGGCAAGGTGGCGGTGTTGCTTGGTGGCCATTCTGCCGAGCGTGATGTATCGCTGATGAGTGGGCAGGGTGTGTTGCAAGCCCTACGCAGTCGAGGTGTGGCCGCCTATCCTTTTGACCCTGCGGAAAAACCGTTATGGGCGTTGCAAGAAGAAGGATTTGACCGTTGTTTTTTAGTTTTGCATGGTCGCGGTGGTGAAGATGGGACGGTGCAGGCGGTATTAGAAGTGCTTGGCTTGCCCTACACCGGCTCTGGAGTGATGGCCTCTGCGATTGGAATGGACAAATTCCGCACTAAGCTGGTGTGGCAAGCATTGGGAATTTCCACGCCCGATTGTGTGGTGTTAACCGCCGACAGTGACTTTGCTGCCTTAGAACAGCAGCTCGGCTTACCTGTGATGGTCAAACCGGCCCATGAAGGGTCGTCGATTGGGATTGTCAAAGTGACCCAGCCTGGTCAACTCGAACAGGCATATCGAGAAGCGGCGAGCCGTGATTCGTTAGTGATTGCCGAAAAATTTGTACATGGTCAGGAATACACCGCGCCAGTGCTCGGTACGCAAGCCTTGCCTTTGGTCAGAATTGAAGCACCGCAGGGCAATTACGACTACGAACATAAGTATTTTACTGACGATACTCAATATTTTTGCCCCAGTGGTTTAGCGACTGAATTAGAAACTCAGATTCAGCAATTGGTATTACAAGCGTTCAAGGCGGTGGGGGCTGAAGGGTGGGGGCGGATTGATTTAATGTTAGACGCGGCACAACAGCCGTGGCTATTAGAAATCAATACGACACCCGGCATGACCAGCCATAGCCTAGTACCGATGGCTGCTCGTGCCGCAGGACTTGAGTATGAAGATCTTTGCCTAGCGGTATTAGACAGTACCTTGGCCGATGATGGGAAGCGACACAAGGAATAACCCGCTATGTGGGATAATCATCAGGCCTTAAAAGCGATAGCTAACCTGTTGTTCACAGCGGCATTTTTGATGCTGTTGTATGCAGCAGGTTTTTGGCTTGCACACTCGCCTTATGTCCCAGTCAAAAAAATTCGTATTGACGGCGAATTGCATCATGTGACAGCAGAGCAATTGCGTGCTATTGCTGAAAATGAACTGAAAGGGACATTTTTTACCTTGAATCTTGATGCGACCCGCGCTGCTTTTGAAAAATTGCCGTGGGTACGGCGTGCCGCAGTGCGCCGACAATGGCCAGATCAGCTCGATATTTGGATTGAAGAACATGTGGCGGTGGCACGCTGGGATGAAACAGGGCTGCTATCGTCAAAGGGTGAGTGGTTTGATGCTGCTACCAGTGATGTCCTACCGTTGGCACATGGCCCTAAGGGCAGTGAAAAGCAGTTGGCGGAAGGATTGATTAAATTTACCGAGATTTTGGCACGGGCTGATTTAAAGCCGGTCGAGTTTCGCTTAGAAGCGCGTCAAGCTTGGGAGCTGGTGTTAGAAAATGGCATGGTATTAAAGCTTGGGCGGGTTGATGTTGAACCACGGCTCCAACGGTTTGTTGGGCAATGGACACGACATTTAGCCACTTTGCCTTATCGAATTGAGTATATCGATCTGCGTTATCCAAATGGATTCGCAGTTAAGATGCCCGACTATAAGCCGGGTGTGAACAAGATGCCGTCGCGTCTGACGGCCCCAGCAGCCTAAGAGACATTGGGAGCGATGTGGTGAGCAAACCCAAGGAACACAATCAGATGCTAGTTGGCCTCGATATTGGCACTTCCAAAATCGTGGCGGTGGTGGCAGAAGTGCTTGAAGATGGTTCAATCAACATCATCGGCATGGGCAATGCCCCATCGCGTGGCTTACGCAAAGGCATGGTGGTGAATATTGAATCAACAGTCAAAGCCATTCAGCGCGCAATTGAAGAGGCCGAGCTGATGGCCGATTGTAAAATTCATGAAGTATTTACAGGGATTGCCGGCAGTCATATCAAGAGTGTGAATTCTCATGGCATGGTGGCGATTCGCGATGGAGAAGTCACTCAAGCGGACATCGATCGAGTGATTGAAACGGCACGGGCGGTAACCATTCCTCCCGATCATCAAGTGTTGCATATCTTGACGCAAGAATTTTGTATCGATGGACAAGAGGATGTCCGTGAGCCTCTCGGCATGTCGGGGGTGCGACTGGAGGCGCGGGTTCACATTGTGACCGGTGCCGTTTCGGCGGTGCAAAATATCAATAAATGTGTCCGCCGTTGTGGTCTAGATACCTTAGACCTGATTTTGCAGCCGTTGGCTTCGGCTACGGCAGTCTTGACCGACGATGAACGTGATTTGGGTGTCTGTTTGATTGATGTCGGCGGAGGAACAACTGATATCGCTGTATTTGTGAATGGCTCGATTCGCCATACCGCAGTGATTCCGATTGCCGGCGATCAGATGACAAACGACATTGCGATGGCGTTGCGGACACCGACCAAAGAAGCAGAAGAACTCAAAATTGCCCATGGTTGTGCCTTGGCGCGTTTGGCTGACCAAGGGGAAATGATCAATGTGCCGGGGGTGGGTGAGCGTGGTACGCGTCAGCTCTCACGCGCTACGTTGGCCGAGGTGATCGAACCGCGTGTTGAAGAATTATTTACCCTCGTGCAGCAAGAGTTGCGCCGCAGTGGGTTTGAGGATGTGATTTCGTCCGGCGTGGTGTTGACCGGTGGCTCGGCTTTGATGCAAGGCATGTGCGAATTGGCCGAGGAGGTTTTCCATATGCCAGTTCGGGTTGGTGTGCCAAAGTATTTTGGTGGTTTGGCCGGTGCGGTGAAAAACCCGCGCTTCTCAACCGCTGTTGGGCTGTTGACATTGGGCAAAGACCAAATTCATCGTCCTAGTCCGGTTGAGAAAAACGAAAACGGCTCAGTGGGTCATTTATTTAGTAAAATGAAAGCATGGTTTGCTGGTAACTTTTAAGCCAATTACCGCAATTTTTGGTAAATTTAACAAGGTTCCTGCGTAAACCACTGGTTAAAGATAACATTTTTTAATTCAAGACAACGTAGTTCGGGCAAAGATCTTTACGGAATTGAATCGAGGAGGCTGTGATGAGTATGGTGTTCGAAATGGTGGACGAGGCGCATGCCAAAGAAGCCATTATTAAAGTAATCGGTGTCGGTGGCGGAGGATGTAACGCAGTCGACAATATGATTGATGCCAGCGTGCAAGGTGTTGAGTTTATTTGTGCCAATACCGATGCAAAAGCATTAAAACGCAATAAAGCCTCAACCCTGATTCAGCTTGGACAAACCCTCACTAAAGGTTTGGGCGCGGGTGCTTTGCCCGAAGTGGGGCGTAACGCTGCGATTGAAGACCGTGACCGCATTGCAGAATCTTTACGTGGTTCGAATATGGTGTTTATTGCCGCAGGGATGGGCGGTGGTACCGGAACGGGTGCTGCGCCGGTGGTGGCAGAAATTGCAAAAGATTTGGGAATTTTAACTGTTGCTGTGGTGACTAAACCGTTTATGCACGAAGGTAAACGGATGAAAATCGCTCAAGATGGTATCGACTCGCTGCGTAAGCATGTTGATTCGCTGATTGTCATTCCCAATGAAAAATTGATGGAAGTGCTAGGCGACGATGTCACCATGCGCGATGCTTTCCGTGAGGCTGATAATGTGTTGCGTGGCGCGGTAGCGGGTATTGCCGAAGTGATCACCACCCCTGGTTTAATCAGTGTTGACTTTGCTGATGTGCGCACCGTGATGAGCGAAATGGGGATGGCGATGATGGGCTCGGCGCTGGCCAGTGGCGTCGATCGTGCGCGTGTGGCAGCAGAACAGGCGGTAGCTAGCCCATTGTTAGATGACATCACCTTAGATGGCGCTCGTGGCGTGTTGGTGAATATCTCGACCGCACCGGGTTGCTTGAAGATGAAGGAATACCACGAGGTGATGGGGATTATTCGTCAGTATGCCGATCCAGATGCTCAGGTGAAATTCGGTACGGCAGAAGTCGAAGACATGGAAGAAGACGAAATCCGTGTAACCTTGATTGCCACGGGTTTGACCGCACGTAAACCCACTCGTGAAGATCGCCCTGATATTCGCGTAGTTCGCACCGGCACTGACAATTCTCCACTTGAACCATTGTCTGGTTTGGCCGAGTTAGATCGTCAACCTGCTGTGATGCGTCGCGCTCGTCGTCCATCGACGTCGGTTGAGCCGGTTGATTTCACCAAGCCAGAAATTAGCGAGTCTTACGACATCCCCGCTTTCTTGCGTAAGCAAGCGGATTAACCATGATCTACCAGCGAACACTTAAAACAGTGATAACAGCAAGCGGTGTTGGTTTGCACTCTGGCGACCGCATTCGCTTAACCCTTCGGCCTGCTCCGGTCGATTCGGGGATTGTTTTCTGCCGCACAGATTTGCCCGAACCCTGTGCGCTGAAAGCCGACCCCACGCTTGTGAATGACACGCGGCTATCCTCGACGCTAGTCAATTCACAGGGTGTGCGGGTTGGCACTATTGAACACTTAATGAGTGCATTCGCTGGTTTAGGGATTGATAATATTGTAGTCGAAATGACGGCACAAGAAACACCCATTATGGATGGGAGTGCTGCGCCGTTTATTTTTTTACTGCAATCTGCGGGAATTGTTGAACAAAAACCTGCACTCAAAAAATTCATTCGTATCAAAAAACCATTAGAAGTGAGCGAAGGCGATAAATGGGTACGTTTAGATCCTTATGAAGGATTTAAAGTCAAATTGTCTATTGAGTTTAATCACCCTGTTTTTCGTCGCTCACCGCAAACGGTAGAAGTTGATTTTGCCCAACGTTCTTATATCGATGAAATCGCCCGTGCGCGAACATTTGGTTTTATGCATGAAGTCGAAACCATGCGTAATCATGGCCTCGGTTTAGGTGGTAATCTTGATAACGCGATCGTGATTGATGATGAATATGTGTTAAATCAAGACGGTCTGCGTTTTCCGGATGAATTTGTCAGACATAAACTGCTTGATGCTATCGGTGATTTATATATCATCGGTCATCCTCTGATTGCGGCTTTCTCTGGCCATAAATCTGGCCACGCGCTCAATAATCAGCTGCTGCGGGTTTTATTGAACACGCCAGAGGCGTGGGAATTTGTTACTTTCCAATCTTCCGATACCGCTCCCTCTAGTTTTCACCAACTTCCTGAATCAATGGTGGTCTAAGCAGTCACTTCTATCATCACAGACGCAAGGAGCGCATGATGCTGTTTTTTCGTCTTTGGTTAATTGGGTTGATTGTAGGCGGCGGTTGGGCATTGATTTGTTTCCTCTTTACCCGTGACCGCCGCTATTTACGCACTGGCCGCGCTATCGTAGTCTTTTCCCTACTTTTTGCGGCTGTGTTGGTGGGATTGCGTTTTTTGCAGAGAATGGTTTAAACAATTGTAAATGGATTGTTTAAAACAACATTCCAGCTACCGCTACCAGATTGGACTGTACCTATCAGATGAATCTCATCAGTTGAGACATTATTGATATCTTTATCGTTCTGAATCAGCCAAATATCAGCTTCTTGACGACGAATATCTGTTGTGATCAGTACTGAACGCAAAACCCCTGTAGGGTTATTAAAAACATCATCTGCGGTAATGCCATTACCAACAAACAGCCCCTGAATGTCATTGTGTTTAGGGGCGATCGGAACATTTCCACTTTCCCAACGACCGTTTGCTTCAATAATATAAACAGAGCCATTTGTAATATTTTGTGTTGCTGTTTTATAGATGACAATAGGCGTTCCCGGTTTCGGCGCTTTGGTATACCCTAATAATTGGCTAAAATCTAAACTATCTTTCCCTGTACCATAATCAGTAATAGTAACATGACCACTATTATCTAAGTATGCATTATGATTGTTAAATTTAAAAGTGTCATTTCCTAGGCCTCCTGTAATCGTATCAGTTCCTGAGCCCCCAAAGAAAAAATCATTCCCTGATCCACCTGTGATTTTATCATTACCTGAACCAGTGGTAACTTTATCCCCATTGTTTGATGCTTGATAAACAATGCTTTTATTATCAGTGCTAGTAAACTCAACTGTCCCTTTTCCTGTTAATAAACTCATATCAAAGTTAGATAAATTTGAGAGGTCTGATCCAGATAGAGAGATAATGCTACCTTTAGTGTTTGCACTAATTTCTTTATTTGTTCCTAAGGTTAAAATAGGTGTGTCAAGGTTAATTTTAAGTGTGGAAGAAATCTCCCCAGATAAACTAATGCTATTTCCTGTTAAATTCGAAAAAAAGTCATAGAATTTAGTTTCTATTGAAGTGTCTTTGCCAAAGATTTGTTCTGCTTTGATACCTGAAAAGTCTTTATCTGTGAACGGAATACTGAATTTGGTGCTCACTGACGAGTCATGCTTTGTTGCTTTTCCAGATAAAGAAACTTCAATAAATGAATTGTCTTTACTAACAATTTTAGAGGTAATCCCTTTTGTAATCGAAGTTTGTAGCTGCTTCAGAATAGTGTCTGCAGCTGAGCTGGAGAAATTAGCGCCATCCAAACTAAAAAATAGGGATTTTTCTTTGATAGTGCCGTCGTTAACGTCAGTTTCATTAATGGTTGTGGTTGAGACGTTAAGTTTTGGCCACTCTAGCGGCGAACTAACTAATGCAGCCTTTGCTGTTGAAACAAAATCTTTGCTTAGTGCCGTTGTCAATTCTGTATTAGTTGGATGACTTCTATTAACAGCAAGATAGGTCAGTGCTACTTCTGCTTTTTTAGCGAGTTGGTTAACAGCGGCAGCACTAGGTTGATTGATAACATAATTAACAACATCTCCTCTGGTAATTTCTCCTCGATCTAACAGATAAACCGCTTCTGTCAATAATCTAACATTAATAGTTGATCCAACAACATCATTATAAATTTTCTGAACAAAGGTTGTATTATCCTTCATCCCATCATCGCTATACTGTTTACCTGGTATTTGTAGTGCGAGATTTGCAATTTGCGCAATCGATTGACCGCCTTTATGCATATTTATTGCTGCGAGATAGGTAGGGTAATCTGGTACACGGTCTAATACCGTTAAAAAGATTTTTGCAATTTCTTCTGCTCCGCCATTTGCTCGAGAAGGCGAACTATAAATATTGGTTAAAATATCTGTCAGTGATTTTTCTCCCGTATCCACACTACGGACGGCAACCGTAATTTCATCTGTGGGCTCACTGCCAGTCAGGATCTTATAGAAGTTACTGATTAAATCTGTAGTATTGCTGGTGAAAGCCATGATATATCCTTATCAGAAAAATCGACTACATAGTATGTTGGATGATAACCTGACTCAATGTTACCAACCATCATTGAGTTTACTCAATTGAGGCAAGTCGCTACGTTTTATGAAAAAAATCCTACTCGTTCATCAAAATTTCCCCGGTCAGTATAAACACCTTGCACCCGCTCTCGCTGCTCGGGGTGATCAAGTAGTGGCGTTAACCATTAATCATGCCCCTGCCATAGCTGGAGTGCAAACTTTTCGTTATGGACTGACCCGAGGCGCTTCTTCAGCCATCCATCCCCTGATTGCAGAGCAAGAGGTGAAAGTGATCCGTGGTGAATCTTGCGCTCGTGCCGCTCGGGCATTAAGAGAACAAGGCTTTGTGCCGGACATCATTTGTGCGCATCCAGGGTGGGGCGAAGCTTTGTTCTTAAAAGATGTGTTTCCTGAAGCGGCTATCCTGCTATTTCACGAATTTTTCTATCACGCCCGTGGTTTTGATGTTGGGTTTGACCCAGAATTTCCTGCTCAGGGCTTGGAAAGTGATCAGCGCCTGCGGATGAAAAATGCCCATCTTTTATTATCATTCAATGCCGCAGACGCCCTCGTTACACCAACTTATTTTCAGCGAGATACGCTGCCTATTTGGGCACACCCGATCACGGAAGTGATTCATGATGGAATTGATACCCAGAATCTGCAGCCCGACCCCACAGTGTCTCTCACCATTGATGGTAAACAACTGCGTTATGGTGATCCCATTGTAACTTTTGTGAACCGCAATCTTGAACCATATCGCGGCTATCATCAATTCATGCGTGCTTTGCCGCTGTTACAACAACAATGTCCTGAAGCACAGATTGTGATCGTGGGGGGGGAGGATGTCAGCTATGGCTCACGACCTCCTGCTGGAAAAACGTGGAAACAAATTTTCCTCGAAGAAGTAGAAAGCAAACTCGATTTGAGCCGGATTCATTTCGTGGGGACTTTGGCCTATCCACAATTTATTACTTTACTGCGATTGTCGGCCGCTCATGTTTACTTAACCTATCCTTTTGTATTGTCTTGGTCGTTGATTGAGTCGATGAGTTTGCAGTGTCCGATTATTGCGTCTGATACGGCTCCAGTGCGTGAAGCGATCCGTCATGGTGAAAATGGATTGTTGGTTGATTTCTTCCAGCCTCGTCAACTGGCTGACGCTATCGCACTTCTGCTCAATCAACCCGAATATGGTCGACAACTTGGTGCCCAAGCAAGAAAAACCGCCGTTGCAAACTATGATCTAAAAACCGTGTGTTTACCGCAACACTTGGCATTAATTGATCGTCTTATCGATATGAAAAAGGTTAGATAATTATGGAAAAAACGCTTTTCCCGACCGCCTCGGGTTCGACATCGCTTCCTCCAGCTTTTCCAAATCCAATCCTCAAAACAAAATTCAGTGGGGATTATCGGATTGATGCTTTACTTGAGGACATTGATTTTCGTTGGAATAAAGACAAATCGATTGGCGCGGCGGTGGAAGTGACTTTCAGTTTTATGGAAGCAAAACCAACTTATGGTGGAACTGATGATGGTTCTGGCTCTGGTTTTTACCGTTTTTCAGAACAACAAAAACAGGCTGCTAGAGATATTTTGAAGGAAATTTCTGCACAGATAGGTCTAACATTTCGTGAAGTGAATGATTCTAGCCAAACTTATGGGCAACTTCGTTTTGGTGGCAATGATCAGACTAAATCATCAGGATATGCTTGGCTACCTTATTCAAACACAGGGAGTTATGCCGATAGAAATGGTGATGTTTGGATCAGCCGTGATTATGCAAGTAACCAAACCCCAGGTCATTTCAACTATGCTACTTTAGTCCATGAAACATTACATGCATTAGGTTTAAAGCACCCCGGAGATTATGATGCAGGAGGTGAAAATGAAACCATTAGTGGTAATTATCTAGGAGTTAAAGAAGATAGCTTGCAATACACTACGATGTCCTACCGTGATGCGGCAAATGGTTTAGAATTACAGCAAAAAGGTATGGGGCTTTATGATTTATTAGCACTACAGTATTTATATGGCAGCAAGGCCTATCAAGCTGGAGATGATGTTTATCGTTTTACAGATCAAGATGGTCAGGCCATGCAGTTGTTAAATGATACTGCAGGATATGATATTTTAAATTTCTCCACCATTTCAACTGGCTTGACAATCGATATTAATGAGGGGGGATTTGCCTCATTTGGTAAAACCAACGATGGCAGAAATAGTGCTGATAATTTGGCAATTGCCTTTGGTGTGCAAATTGAGGAAGTGGTTGCGACGGATAGCAACGATGTTATCACCGGAAATGAATTGGCAAATGTCGTTTATCTGCGTCGTGGAACAGATCGTTTTAATGGTGAAAAAGGATTAGACACGGCTGTTTTAGATGGGAGAATACAGGATTATCAATTACAGCTGACTGACAGTAGTTCAATCATTGTCAATCCTATTTCTGCCCAATCAGATGGCGTTAAAACACTGAGCCAAGTCGAGCGAGTGGGTTTTCGTGATGGTTACTTAGCCTTTGATGTGGGGATGAACCAAAACGGTGGTAAGGCGTATGCCTTATGGTATGCCGGATTTGACCGTGCACCGGCACCAAAAGAAATTGGGCGTTGGTTGGCTGAATTTGATGCTGGAAAAACCATGTCACAAGTCGCTGATAGTATGTTAAAAGCGTATGCACCAACGGCCAGTCACCAAGATTTAGTCAGTGTCTTGTATCACAATGTAGTGGGTTTTTGGCCAGACCAAGCGGCATTAAATCTTTATACTGGCATGTTGCAACGAGGTGAGCATACACAGGCCAGCCTGTTTGCTTTGGCTGCTTCTACAGCTGAAAACCAGAATCAGGTGATTGCGCTGGTTGGGAGTCAATTTGCTTATCAGTTGGACGGACAAGCTTAATTTTTTGAGGATGAAAACGGATGTTGGGTCACAAAAAGCCAATTGGGCGATGGATTGTTGTCATGCTGTGGTGTTTCTGTAGTGGTATGGCGTTGGCACAAACAGCAGATGAAGCTTTGTTGGCGGCTCAACTCAATTTTCAACGTGCAAAAGCCAGTATTGATGAAGCAGATAAAAAACTGCAATTAGCTACACAAGCTCATACGCTGGCAGAACAACGATTGTTGGATGCACAGCGTATGTTGCAGCAGGCTAGCCAAGACTTACAGCAGGCGCAGCTAGGCCGGCAAACTGCGGACACCGATTTGTTAGAGGCCACCGAGCGTTTGAATCAAGCATGGCGGCGTAAACAAGCAGAGTGATGGTTTAAAGCAAAACAATATCAAACTGCTCTTGGCTATAGGCGGTCTCAACCTGTAGTGAAATAGGCTTGCCAATAAAATCGACCAACATCGCCAGTGATTGTGATTCTTCGTCGAGGAACATATCAATCACGGGTGGCGAAGCTAGGATGCGGAAGCCGCGTGTTTCAAATTGGCGTGCTTCGCGCACAATTTCTCGCTGAATTTCATAACACACTGTCTGCGCGGTTTTAATCTCGCCTCGCCCTTGGCAAGTAGGACACGGCTCACACAACACATGGGCTAAGCTCTCACGGGTCCGCTTACGGGTTATTTCCACTAAACCCAAACTGGTAAACCCGTTGAGGGTTACGCGGGTGCGGTCACGGGCTAATGCTTTTGCCAATTCATTCAATACCGCTTGTTTGTGTTCGTCGCTGTCCATGTCGATAAAATCGACAATAATAATTCCGCCGAGATTGCGCAATCTGAGCTGCCGCGCAATCACATGAGTGGCTTCTAAATTGGTTTTAAAGATCGTCTCATCAAAATTGCGTGTGCCAACAAAGCCGCCGGTGTTGACATCAATCGTTGTCATGGCTTCGGTTTGATCGATGATGAGATAACCACCAAATTTTAGATTGACTCGGCGTGCTAACGCTCGATCGATTTCTTCTTCAATTCCATGCAGTTCAAATAGAGGACGTTCGCCACTATAGCGTTCGATCCGGCTCATTGCTTGGCTGACATATTGCGCAGCAAACTCAGCCATTTTTTCGTAATTCTCTGTTGAATCAACGATGATTTTTTCTGTGTTCTCACTGACCATATCGCGTAATACAATACGCGCAGCGATAATGAGAGGTCTTGATAGAGCACAGTTTCCGGCGGCATTAGCTTGGTTTGTTGACCAATATCCGCCCACAGCTTGGTCAGATATTCGATATCGGCAGCTAACTCTTCATCGGTGGCGGTATCGGCACTGGTACGGATGATATAACCGTGTGGGCCGGTATTCGGTAACAAGGCTTCTAATCGGCTCTTCAACTGTTGGCGTTCAGTTTCTGATTCAATTTTTTGTGAAACACCGATATGGTTTTCTTGTGGAAGATGGACTAAAAAGCGTCCCGCCAGACTGATCTGTGTCGAGAGCCGAGCCCCTTTGGTACCGATGGGGTCTTTAATTACTTGTACCAATAGGGTTTGTCCTTCCCGCAGCATATTTTCAATGCGTTGGGTTTCTGCAGGGTGTTGCCGTTGTTCGAGGATATCTGCCACATGCAGAAAAGCTGCGCGCTCTAACCCAATCTCGATAAAGGCTGACTGCATACCTGGTAACACGCGCCGCACTTTGCCAAGATAGATATTGCCAACAATCCCTCGGCTTGCTGTCCGTTCGATATGCAGCTCTTGTACCACTCCATCTTCAATAATCGCCACTCGTGTTTCCTGTGGGGTGATATTCACCAGAATCTCATCACTCAATCGGACACTATCACGGGGGGGGAGCGGTATTGGCGCACTCATCAGGATTCTTTCGGCTGTAAAACAAAAGGGATGGCAAAGCGTTGCAGCAATAAGGCAGTTTCGTGCAGGGGAAGGCCCATGATTCCAGAGAAGCTACCATCGATTTTACGGACAAAGGTCTCGGCTAAGCCTTGGATGCCGTATGCCCCCGCTTTATCAAATGGCTCACCGCTGGCGAGATAACGCGCTAACCATGTGTCGGGAATCGTAAAAAAGCTGACATCACTTTGTGATACTACACTGACGATTTCATCTTGATGGGCGATAGCGACTGCGGTGAGTACTTGATGTTGTTGGCCAGATAATTGCTGCAACATCGCGTGGGCATGGTCTGGTGTATCTGGTTTGCCAAAAATGGTTGCGCCTAAAGCCACAGTGGTATCTGCAGCGAGGACTGGCTTGCTTGGCAGTCCTTGTTGTTGACACAGCTGTTGCGTAGCAAGGGCTTTGGCGCGTGCCAATCGCTCTACATAGCGTAAAGGTGATTCCCCTGCCATTTCGGTTTCGTCAATATGGCTGGGGAGAACGTGGTAAGCCACCCCCAGCCGCGTCAATAATTCAGCGCGGCGAGGGCTGGCAGAAGCCAGATACAAGTCAACTACGGCAGTCATACTAGCTTGCCGTGGCATTGTTTATATTTCTTGCCTGAACCGCATGGGCAAGGGTCATTACGACCTACACGAATGCCTTGGGTTGCCAGGTTTTCTGGGCTGTAAGGGTTGTCGTTTTCGTCACCAGATTGGATAGGATGTAGGCTATCGGTGGCGGCGGGGTGGTTGGCAATGCCCGAAATGGTTTCTGGTTCAACAGCATCGACATCTTCTTGCCCACGCACTTGGACTGTCATCAAAATTTGTGCGACGTCGCGTTTAATCCGTTCCAACATATCAGAGAACAGTTCAAATGCTTCGCGTTTGTATTCTTGTTTCGGGTTTTTCTGGGCGTAGCCACGCAGATGAATCCCTTGCCGCAGGTGGTCGAGTGCAGCGAGGTGTTCACGCCAATGTTGATCAAAATGTTGTAACAACACCGCACGCTCAAATTGCCGCATTACATCCACACCAGCCAGATCAATCTTGGCTTGATATTGGTCACGCGCAAGGTCTAACAAGCGTTGTTTGATCGCTACTAAATCAGCATGTTGATCTTGGCTTAGCCAATCGGCGATTGGGGAACGGAGTTGGAATTCGGCATGGAGCGCCATTTCCAAACCAGCCACATCCCATTCTTCTTCCATGGATTCTGGAGGAATATGGGCGTCAAACAGACCAGACAGCACATCATCACGCATGCTGCTGACCATCTCAGCCACATCTTGACTCTCTAAAATTTCGTTGCGCTGTTGATAAATGACACGGCGTTGATCGCTAGCCACATCATCGTATTCCAACAGTTGTTTACGAATATCAAAGTTGCGGCCTTCTACCTTGCGTTGGGCATTTTCAATCGAACGGGTCACCCAAGTATGTTCAATCGCCTCGCCCTCTGGCATTTTCAGCTTGTCCATAATCGCAGCGACGCGATCAGAAGCAAAAATCCGCAACAAAGGATCTTCTAAACTGAGATAGAAGCGGCTAGAACCTGGGTCACCTTGTCGGCCTGCCCGTCCACGCAGTTGGTTATCGATGCGGCGTGATTCATGACGCTCGGTGCCGATAATATGTAAACCACCGGCAGCCAATACCGCATCATGGCGTTGTTGCCATGCTTGGCGCAGCTCGGCAATGCGTTGGGTTTTTTGTTCTGGGCTCAGTGTCTCGTCAGCTTCGAGCGCAGCAATCTCAGGCTCTGGATTGCCCCCCAACACAATATCCGTCCCCCGCCCTGCCATATTGGTGGCAATGGTTACTGCACCCGGACGACCGGCTTGGGTGATGATGTCAGCTTCCCGTGCGTGTTGCTTGGCATTTAGCACTTCATGGCTAAGTCCTTCGCGTTGTAACAACTGCGACAACAATTCAGAGCTTTCAATCGATGTCGTTCCCACTAACACCGGCTGACCACGTTCACGACAAGCCCGAATATCGGCCACGATAGCCGCATTTTTTTCTTGCGATGTTTTATATACCAGATCGAGATGATCTTTCCGCACCATCGGACGGTTGGTCGGGATGATCACGGTTTCTAAACCGTAAATTTGTTGGAATTCGTAAGCTTCGGTATCCGCTGTTCCCGTCATCCCCGACAATTTTTGATAGAGCCGGAAGTAATTTTGGAAGGTAATCGAAGCCAGCGTTTGGTTTTCGCGTTGAATTGCCACATTCTCTTTGGCTTCAACGGCTTGGTGTAAACCTTCTGACCAACGGCGGCCAGACATCAGACGGCCAGTGAATTCATCGACAATGACCACTTCGCCGTTCTGTACCACATAGTGTTGATCTTTGTGGAATAGCGCGTGCGCTTTCAAAGCAGCGTTGAGGTGATGCATCAGGGTGATATTGGTTGCCGAGTAGAGGCTATCGCCTTCTTTCAACAAGCCAGCCTCAATCAGCAAGGCTTCGGCATGTTCATGGCCGGCTTCTGACAGCAATACAGAGTGGGCTTTTTCATCCACCCAATAATCACCTTCGCCTTCTTCCTCTTGTTGCCGAATCAGTTTTGGCGGGATGGCATTCATGCGGCGATAGAGATCAACATTATCTTCGGCTGGGCCGGAAATAATCAGAGGTGTTCGTGCCTCGTCAATCAAAATCGAGTCAACTTCATCCACGATGGCAAAAGACAATGGACGTTGTACCCGTTCCATTGGGCTATAGACCATGTTGTCACGCAGATAGTCAAAGCCAAATTCGTTGTTGGTACCGTAGGTGATATCAGCAGCATAGGCCTCTTGTTTTTGATCATGTGGCATCTGCGACAAATTGACGCCAACGGACAAACCGAGGAAGTTATACAGCCGCCGCATAATGTTGGCGTCACGTTGTGCCAGATAGTCGTTGACTGTCACCACATGCACGCCTTGTCCGGTCAAGGCATTGAGATAGGCCGGTAAGGTGGCAACCAAGGTCTTCCCCTCACCGGTGCGCATCTCGGCGATTTTGCCATCATTGAGTACCATGCCACCGATAAGCTGGACATCAAAGTGCCGCATATTCATTACCCGCCGGCTGGCTTCACGGCATACGGCGAAGGCTTCGGGTAGCAGCTGTGCCAATGTTTCGCCATTGCTCACTCGTTGGCGAAATTCAGCAGTTTTGGCTGTTAATTCAGCATCCGTCAGCTTTAGTAAACCCTCTTCAAGTGCGTTAATGCGAGTCACCGTCTGTCGGTATTGTTTAAGCAAGCGGTCATTGCGACTGCCGAATACTTTTTTGAGCAACGTGGAAATCATTGGAGTCTTTTAGTCTAGGGCTAGGCCAAGGAAATGGCGTCAAGTGTAGCACAGCGCAACCCTAATCAGCATCGATAGGTCTTTTTTGATAATGTTTTTGTCATTAAACACCTTTAAAAATGCTTATGTTGTTGCTCATGTTGACGTCAATCAAAAATTGATAAATTTGTTTCATTTACCCCTATGCGAATATAGAAAAGTTCTGTCTCATTGCAGTCTTGTCATAAACCTTTAGCTTAGAGTGTGGAAGGCCATGCGTCGCATCCGCCAGACCGATTTGGTTCTTAACGAACCCCTACCTTGGGCACTGCACGACGAGCACGGCAATTTGCTGTTGCGCCAAGGTTATGTGATTACCATGCAACGTCATGTCGATAGCTTACTTGCGCGCGGGGTGTTTGTGCGTGAAGCTGGCGATGATGACGAACCGATGGTAGATGGTGGGCCGCTGCCTGCCAAAACTGTGCAACTCAAAGATCCTGTCTTTGCTCGGGCTGATAGTATGGCCCTGAGCTTAAAGCGTTTATTCGCCTTAGCCTTACAAGATCCCTGTCGAGTTGATTTTTCCACCCATGTGCAAACCTTGGCCAATCATTTAATTGAAGCCGCACAAGACGATCCAGACAGTCTATTGGCAGCCAGCCATCTCGATCGCCAAAATCCCTATCGGGTGATTCAGCAATTTCTCGGGGCGTGTTTAACGGCCTTGTTAGCCCCTGCTGTTGGCATTGCCGGTCAGGAAAAAGTGATGCTAGTTTGTGCGGCACTGACGCGTGACCTTGGCCTATGGCCAATGGATGAAGCACTCGCAGGAGCGGGCAAAACCCTTTCTGACAGTCAGCGGGCTTTGGTGAATGAACATTCGGTGCGTTCGGTGGCCTTGTTACAACGGCAGGGGGTCACCGAGAGTCTGTGGTTGCAATGGGTGAGTCAACATCACGAGCGTTGTGATGGTACTGGCTATCCGGCTAAGTTAGCGGGAGATCAGTTGGATGCCGGCACCCGCCTGCTTGGTCTGTGCGATTCGTATGCCGCGATGGTTATTCCCTATCCAGCGCGTAAACCGCAATTTCCTGCTAATGCTTTGCGGCAGCTCTTTTTAGAGCGTGAAACCCGTTATGATGCTTTGCAAGTTGCCGCGTTGTTTAAATTACTCACAAAATATCCGCCCGGGGCATTGTTGAAACTGAATACCGGCGAAATTGCTGTGATTAAAGCGCGCCCTACTGCTCCCGAGCTACCACCCACCTCTTTTGTATTGTATGACGTACAAGGTATGCCCATGTTGCAACCGAAACTCTGTCATATTGTGAATCCTGAACAGCAAGTGACGGCGATGGTGCCGGTTGAAGAATGTCGTTCTGCTTCGCTGATTATTAAACGGTTGTGGTTAAAGCCCGAGGCCAGTAAAGAAAAAGAAACTGTTGCTGCGGCTTCTTAATGCTGTGGTGGGTTGAGATTAAATCTGGATAGCAAAATCAACATAGGAGGGCGAGAACAGGAGCATGATTATCATGCTGTGCTATCCCTGCCTGCGGTGTCACAGCAGGTCTCTCGCAACATGACGATGAAACAGAATCTGCCTGTTATTGATCGAGAAACCGAACTCGAAGAAGGTGTTTCGCTGGTTTCGAAAACCGATTTAAAGGGGGTCATTATCTATGCCAACGAAGCGTTTATCAAGGTCAGTGGCTTTTCTGCTGATGAGTTGATTGGGCGTAGTCACAATATCGTCCGCCATCCCGATATGCCGCCAGCGGCCTTTGCGTGGATGTGGCGCACCTTACAACGTGGCCGCCCTTGGCGTGGTTTGGTGAAAAATCGCTGTAAAGACGGCGGTTTTTATTGGGTTGATGCTTGTGTTGTGCCGGTGCGAAAGAACAACGAAACCATCGGCTATATGTCGGTACGGCAACGCGCTGATCGTAAAGAAATTGAACGCACAGAGGCGCTTTATGCACAGTTGCGTGAAACCGGCGCAGGCATTCCCGAACGCAAATTGCCCAATTTAATGACCATTAAAAATGGTTTTTGGTTGGGGTGTATTTTTGTGATTTTCTTGATGCTTGCTGGTGGTATCTTGGGGATTGGTGGTTTGCGGCTATCGAACGATGCTTTGACCTCGTTGTATCAACAACAATTGATTCCGATTGGTAAGGTCAGCGAGATCGACCGATTGATGCTAGAGAATCGCGCGGTTTTGCTTGAATTTCAGCGTGATGCCGATCAACAACGGCAAGGAGATGAACAGGCGATGACCCCTGCCTCGCGCCTTGCTGATATTCAGGCACGGCGCACCGAGATGGAACGCTTATGGCAGGAAGTGCAAGCGGTTGAAATGGATGTTGCTGCAAAAAGTGCGCGGCTGGCATTTGAACACCGCTACCAGCGTTATCTTGAGCATGGCCTAAAACCGATTGAAGCCGCTTTAGCCGCCGGTCAATTCGAACGTGCCGCCCAGTTAGTTTCGTTGCATTTATCACCGCTGTATCACGAGGCGGCACAAGCCAACCAAAAGCTGCAACAAGCGATGCGGGCGAGTGCGCAAATTGCCTATCAAGACACCCGCGAACGCAACCGCAGTATTTGGGAAGCGGCTATGGCGGGGATCGCGTTTGGTATTTTTGCGGTGTTGATTGTTGGGGCAGTGTTCTTGCGCGATATTGTGCAGCCGTTAAACAAAGCCATTACTCGTTTTGACCGCATTGCACAGGGTGATTTAACCGACCCAGTGGATTTGTCTGGGCATGGTGAAACCGGACAGCTCAACCGCGCTATTGCCACGATGCAGTTGCACTTAAAAGTGATGATGGACGAGATTAGTTTGGTCTCGAATCGGATTTATGGCAGCTGTCATCATCTCAATACCGCCTTGTTTGAAGTGGCGGAACATTCGGAGGAACAGCACGACCGTGTCTATCAAGCGACGGTGGCGATGCGTGATACGGTGGCTGAATCGGGACGTTTGGGTGAACAGGTGGAGCAATTAGCAACCACGGCAGAACAGTTGCACTTTACGGTTCGTGATCATGAGCTGATTCGGGCGGAGTTGGAAAGCTTGGCACAGCAGGTGATGGCACTGGCGCAACAGGCGGCGGTATCGACACGTTTGCAAGCATTTGGTGCTGAGGAGATTGCGGAAAAAATGGGGCAGATTGCGGAGTTAATTGTCGATAATCGCCATGAAACCCAGTCGGCTTATGCCGCGTCTGAACGCCTCAAAACCGCAGCAGATCAGCTTAAACAGTTAGTGGGCTATTTCGAAACCACGAGGTCGGCAAACTCACAATAGCTTGTTGCGCAGAGTGTGTGTCTTGACGAATGCGCCATATCTGGACTGGTATGGCGCGTTCTTTGTGCTTAGGTTTCGCGGTATGTTGGCAGTTAGCGACTGCC
Organism: Aquaspirillum serpens DSM 68; assembly: GCF_000420525.1. GTDB lineage: Bacteria > Pseudomonadota > Gammaproteobacteria > Burkholderiales > Aquaspirillaceae > Aquaspirillum > Aquaspirillum serpens. Next base: position 3,034 of record NZ_ATVC01000043.1, on the reverse strand, counting down.
CATTAAGCGTCTTTAGGAATCGCAACATCAACCAGCGTAGGTTGTAGGATGGGGAGAATTGCCTGAGGTGAGAGACCGATCAGATAACCGCGCTTGCCACCATTGAGGTAAATTTTCTCTAAATCCACAATGCTGGCCTGCATATACACCGGCATCGGGTTACGGGTACCAAATGGGCTGGTACCGCCAACAAGATAGCCCGAGTGTTTATTGGCGACCTCTGGCGGGCAGGGGGTGATGCTTTTAACACCGATTTGCCGCGCCAAATTTCGCGTCGAAACCTCACAATCACCATGCATCAACACAATGAGCGGCTTGCGCTGCTCATCTTGCATAATCAATGTTTTAATCACCACATGTTCATCAACGCCTAAGGCTTGCGACGACACTCGCGTGCCGCCCTTTTCTTCGTAGTCGTACAGATGATCGCTGAACACAACTTTATGTGCACGTAGCACACGAATGGCAGCGGTGACAGGAGGTTTCTGGCTCATCTCAATCAGCCCTCAACACCATATTGCGCCCGATAAGCGGCGACGGCATCGCGATATTGGGCCAGTGCTTCGCTGTCCTGCAAAAAGGTCATCAAATCACGCAGCGTGGCAATCGCAATCACAGGAATGCCGTATTGCTGTGCCACTTCTTGTGTGGCGGATAATTCACCCTGCCCACGCTCCATGCGGTCTAAGGCAATCGCCACCCCTGCAGGTTCGGCGCCAGCGGCCCGAATCAGGTTGACCGATTCGCGAACCGAGGTGCCAGCAGAAATCACATCGTCAATAATCAACACCTTACCTTGCAACGGTGCCCCAATCAGCACGCCACCTTCACCGTGGTCTTTGGCTTCTTTGCGGTTAAACGCAACCGGAATGTCTCGGCCGTGCTCCGCCGCTAACATCATCGATGTGCCAGCAGCAAGGGTAATGCCCTTGTAAGCGGGGCCGAATAGCATGTCGAATTGGACACCGGATTCGGTAATTGAACGGGCATAGAAGCGAGACAAAGCCAATAAGCTTTGGCCGTGGTTGAACAAACCGGCATTGAAAAAGTAGGGAGATAAACGCCCTGCTTTGGTGACAAACTCGCCAAAGCGTAGCACTTGTTCATCTAAGGCAAAACGAATGAAATCTTGACGAAAATCGCTCATGGTGTCCAAGCTCAACGATGAAAAATGCGACAAGGATACCATGAGCTTTTGTGTCTTTGCTGCAGGGTATGAACAGCGACGTTATCTTTGCTCAAAGCAGCAAAAATCGGTATTGATTTAGGGCATATCGAGGTAATCCATCACTAAGGGTGCGTGGTCGGAGAATTTCTGGTCTTTATAGACATAGCCCTGTTTGGCTTGGGCGGCGATGGCGGGGGTGGCGACTTGCAGATCAATCCGCCAACCAACATTATTGGCATACGCTTGGCCGCGATTGCTCCACCATGTATAGCCTTCCTCGCCTGCAGTGGGATAACACTGGCGATAGACATCAACCCAACCACTGGCATACAAATCAGTCAACCATTGCCGTTCTTCGGGTAAAAATCCCGAATTCTTCAGATTGCCCTTCCAATTTTTCAGGTCGATGGGTTGATGCGCGATATTCCAATCACCACAAATTACAAATTGTCGTTGTTCTTGCTGCATCATCTGTAATAACGGTTGAAAAGCAGCTAAAAATTCAAACTTCGCCTGTTGTCTTTCCTCGCTTGATGAACCCGAGGGTAAATAAACTGAGATCACCGATAACATGCCGAAATCGGCTCGGATAAACCGACCCTCGGCATCAAACCGTTCATGTCCCATGCCATAGATCACCCGATCCGGTGTTTGACGACAGTAGAGACCTACGCCCGAATACCCTTTTTTCTCTGCATGATGGAAAAAACCATGATACCCCGCTGGGTGCTTCATACTTTCGGTGAGGTCGGCCGCTTGTGCCTTGAGCTCTTGCACACAAACAATATCGGCATCACTACGGGTCATCCATTCAAAAAATCCTTTGCTTGCAGCAGAGCGAATGCCATTTAGATTGGCTGAAACAACACGTAACATGAAAGAAGCCTTTGCAAAAAAGGAGCGAAAGCTAACACAGCCGGTGGCAAGGCGTGAATGCTGGCTAGAACTTGAATATCTATTCTATTGATTTGTAAAATGAACTTGAAAAAATTTGTTGTTTTTAATAAATGAACGTGAAAATCATGCTAATTTGGTGTAAAAAGGCAGTAAATTTGTGTTTTCGGGATAAAACATGAAACCTTCTCGACGTACTAAGTATATTGTGATGCTATTGATATTGTGGTTGGGATATAGCTTCGGTGGTTTATGGTGGCTGGCATGGCGTGATGGTCTCCCAGTCAGCTTTTGTATCACCCCTCAAAGTATGATAACGAAGGGTTAAACATGAATAACGACACAATTTCCATTGCAGGGCATTTGAATCAATCGCGCCATAAAGCCGATTTGATTTTTATGCCGGTGTTGGCAGTGCTGTTCCTAGCTAGTTTGGGCTTGGCAACGTGGTACGGCACTTGGTTCGAGGCCATTTTGATTGGCCTCCCTGCGGCAGCCATTCCCTTTACCCAATGCGCGGAAAGCCTCGGGGTTCAGCCCGAGGTCAAGAGCGTGGACGCTGAAAGTGTCTTAGTGTGATGGTTTGTTATTCTTCAGATTATCTCTGAATATCAATCATCACATCACGACGACTTGCTATAATTCTGTCATGGAAACCGTCAAAACACTGAAACTCCGCATCAAAGACAAGCACGCGAAAGTGTTGCGGGCGATGGCACGTGATGTGAATACGGTGTGGAATTTTTGCAACGAAACGCAATACCGAAGTTTGCGCCGTTATACCAACAAACCGCAAGTTTGGTTATCAGGTTTTGATCTGCAAAAACTCACCAGTGGTTTTAGCAAGTGTGAAGGGGTGAGTATTGGTTCAACCACTGTTCAGGTGGTTTGCGAAGAATTTGCCACTCGACTGCGGCAGTTCAAAAAACAACGCTTAAATTGGCGTGTCAGTCACAAAAAATCTCCCAAATA
>NZ_ATVC01000042.1 GCF_000420525.1 Aquaspirillum serpens DSM 68 | reverse complement strand
GGTCGCTGGTATCTCAACGTAGTGGTCAAATGCCCAACCGAAGCCAAACCTGTTCAATATGGCGCATCGGCCATTGGGATTGATCTCGGCCTAAAAACCCTTGCGACAGATAGCAACGGCAGAAAATTTGAACCCAAACAGTGGTATCGAGAATCTGAAGCGGCGCTTGGTATTGCTCAACGAGCACGAAAGAAAGCCCGTGTGAGAGCGATACACGCAAAAATTGCCAACCAGCACAAAGACGCCATCCACAAAGAAACAACACGTCTTGTCAAAGCTCACGCCATCATCTTCGTTAGTAACGTGAACGCCAAGGCACTCGCCAAAACACCGATGGCAAAATCGGTGCACGATGCGGCGTGGACAACGTTCAGAACACAACTCAAGTACAAAGCCATGAGGCAATGTGTGGTGTTCGAGGAAATCAACGAAGCGTTTTCAACCCAAATCTGCTCGTGCTGCGGGAAAATTCCCGCCAGCAGTCCGAAAGGTAGAGCAAGTTTGCGAATAAGAGCATGGATTTGCAGCGAATGCGGTGCAACACACGACCGCGATACCAACGCTGCCAAAAACATTCTCGCGGCGGGACTTCGCCGTCTTGCAGAAGGAATCCCCGCTCTTTAGAGCGGGGAGGAAGTCAAACCGTAATAGCAAGCAACTGCACCTTCTTCGGCAACGGCTTACCACGGCGGCCGCGTTTGGCGGCGAAGTCGGCGAGGGACAGGGAAAGTTCATCTTCTCGTCCCGTCCGCAACCGAATCGTCAGCACCACCCGTTCACCTGCCACGGCCACCGCCGACAGCACGCTATCGCCTTCCTCCAACGACAAAAACTGTAGCCCACGGCCTTTGTTCATTTCTTTTAATTCAGACAAAGCAAAAGCAAGCGCACGCGATTGCTGCGTTAACACAAACACCTGTTGCGCGTGTTCTGGAATGAGCACCGGCGGCAGGGCACGTTCCTCTTCATTGACCGTTAAAAACGCCTTACCCGCTCGAACTCGCGATAACATCTCTTTTAACGGGGCAATAAAGCCATAACCGCCGCTGCCACTGACCAAATAACGCTGTTCAGCCGGCCCAGCCAACATTGCGACAATCTCAGCGTTTTCCTGCACTTCAATCAACGAACTCAGCGGCACCCCTTCACCACGTCCCCCGGGCAACGTAGCGCAGTCGAGGGAATAGCAACGACCATATTGATCGAGCAAGACCAATGGCCACACAGTGCGGGTTTCCACCACACTATGCAGTGCATCCCCATCTTTAAACGACAAGGTGGCCACATCGACACCATGCCCAGCACGGCTACGAATCCACCCCTTCTGTGACAAAATCACTGTGACTGGCTCATCGGCGGCTTGTTGCGTCAACGTCGCTTTTTCCGCTGCCTGCATCAACGTACGGCGAGGGTCGCCATATTTCGCCGCATCCGCCTCAATTTCACGAATCACCAGCTTTTGCTTCGCCCGTTCATCTTGCAACAACTGGGTCAGTCGTTCGGCTTCACCAGACAGCTGCTGTAACTCGTTTGCCAATTTTTCATGTTCTAAACGTGCCAACTGGCGTAGGCGAATCTCTAAAATATCTTCGGCTTGGGTTTGCGATAAACCAAATTGCCGCATGAGATCGGTTTTTGGTGTATCCGAATCACGAATTACCGCAATCACCGCGTCCAAATTCAAAAATACCGTCATCCGTCCCTGCAAAATATGGATACGGGCTTGAGTGTGATTGAGGTGATATTGCAAACGGCGCGTGACCGTCGCCAAACGGAAACCAATCCATTCTTGCAAGATGGCAGGCAAACCCTTTTGCTGTGGCCGGCCGTCCATGCCCAACATGACAAAATTCAGCGAAACATTGCACTCTAACGAGGTGTGGGTCAGCAATAAATTGATAAAAACATCGGGGTCTTGACGGCTCGATTTCGGTTCAAACACCAAGCGCACCGGCTGTTTTTGATCAGATTCATCGCGAGCGCGTTCTAACTGACTCAGCCACAGCGCCTTCAAATTTTGTTGCTCTGCCGACAGTCCTTTTTTATTGGCACGCGGCTTGGGGTTGGTCCCTTCTTCAATTTCTGCTAACACCTTTTTCGCCGAACAACCGGGGGGCAGTTCATACACCACCACCCGCCATTGGTTGCGTGCCAAGGTTTCAATTTTCCAACGCGCCCGCACCCGCACACTGCCACGCCCTTGTTCATAAATGGCAAGGCAGTCGGCCGCCGGCGTAATAATTTGCCCACCACCGGGGAAATCTGGTCCCGGGATGTATTGCATCAATTCAGCACAGGACAGATTCGGCTGCCGCAACAAGGCCACTGCTGCCGCTGCCACTTCTTGCAAATTGTGTGGCGGAATATCGGTTGCCATCCCCACCGCAATCCCTGTGGCGCCATTGAGCAACACCATCGGCAAACGCGCCGGTAATAGCTTCGGCTCATCAAAAGCGCCATCGTAGTTCGGGATAAAATCAACCGTCCCCTGATCCAATTCACTCAGTAATAAGGCGGCAATCGGTGTCAGGCGCGCTTCGGTATAGCGCATGGCTGCCGCGTCATCACCATCACGACTGCCAAAATTACCTTGCCCATCAATCAGGGGATAACGCAAGGTAAAATCCTGCGCCATCCGCACCAACGCTTCATAGGCTGAACTATCACCATGAGGATGGAACTTACCAAGAATTTCACCGACCACACGGGCCGATTTCACTGGTTTGGCACCTGCCAACAACCCCATTTCTTTCATGGCAAATAAAATCCGCCGCTGCACTGGCTTTTGGCCATCGGCCAGTTCTGGCAACGCCCGCCCGCGTACCACGCTCATCGCATATTCCAGATAAGCACGCTCGGCGTAACGATCTAATGGTAAAGACGCTTCACTGTCTGCTGCAGCAACAGAAAACAAATCACTCATGCAAAAATATCCTTCACCCAACCGGCGCAATCCGTTTTTGGAATGCTAAAGTCGGCAATTTCATCAATTTAATGGAAAGTCATGGACACTGATTTGCACTGGACGTGCCAACCGTTTAACCAATTACGCGTTGACCAGCTGTATGCCATCTTGGCCTTGCGCGATCAAGTCTTTGTATTAGAACAACAATCTTTATATGGCGACATTGATGGTTTGGATATCGATTCACACCATGTCTGCGCTTGGCACCCAACCGCCGGCCTCGTTGCTTATGCTCGCTTGTTGCCACCCAAGGTAAAATATCCCGATTGTGCAGCAATTGGGCGGGTGGTTATTGCTCCAGCATGGCGAAATTTGGGGCTAGGAAAAAAACTGTTTGCCTATGCACTGACAGAAACAGTATTGTTATGGCCACGACAAGATATTATGCTAGCAGCACAACATGACAAATGTGGGCTTTATGCTCAGTTTGGCTTTGTCGCACAGGGTGAACTTTTTGACGATGGTGGCGTATTGCATCAAACCATGTTGCGCAAATCAGTTTAAAATACTATTTTGTGTCAAATTAGGTAGAAACCCTCGTAAAATTACTGGGGATTGAACCGATAATATCATCGGTTACGTTTCATCGATTCACCACTATTCCGACATTGCGGAGATTTTTTAATGTATAAACTGATTCTTGCCGCCCTTGACGATAGTGCTAACGCCAAATTAGCACTCGAACAAGCCATCAAACAAGCCAAACTGTGCGATGCCCGTTTGCACTTGCTACACGTTGTGAACTTGTTTGATCTGGCAAGCGCAGATGTTGGTATGCCAGACCCAGCCGGTTTGCGTAACCAAGCCAAAACCTATAGCGAAAAAGTCTTGGCCAATGCTCGAGCCACCGCCCAAGCCACCGGTATCGAGACCTCGTCCAACACGCGTTCTTGTTGGGGTGGTGGCAGCGAAGTGGCCGAACAAATCGTGGAAGAAGCCAACGAATTGATGGTGGATCTGATTGTGATGGGCACCCACGGTCGTGGTGGTATGCTGCATCTGATGTTAGGCAGCGTTGCCGAAGCCGTGATGAGACACACCTATTCTCCATTGCTCATTATCAGAAACCCAGAACAACAACCGGGCAAAGCCCCTATGCTGCAATAAGGCATGTCCAGTTCACGACAACAACGCCCCGTTTTTGGGGCGTTGTCGTGTTGACATCACTTCACCACACGCAACTGTGGCCGACCACGAGGCCGTGATGGAGGTGGATCGTCGTCCTCTTCCTCATCGTTCGAGGTTTCTTGCTCTGCAGAAGCTAAATGCAAAGCGGTGGCCTCTGCAGCATGAGGCGCATCGTTCCCCTCGGCTAAGGGCTCAACATCAAAGTGCATCCCTTCGCCCGTTTCACGTGCAAACAGCGAAATCACATTCGCAATCGGCACATACACCTCATGTACCATGCCAGAAAAACGTGCCGAGAAATAAATCGCATCGTTGTTGATGGTGAGATCGCGGGTTGCACTGTCGGCGATATTCAGCACAATTTCATTGTTGCGCACATAGGCCATCGGCACATTGACTCGACTGTCCACCCACACTGCAAGATAGGGCGTGAAACCTTGGTCGCTACACCATTCATGCAAAGCACGAATGAAATAGGGCTTGGTACTGGCGTTCATGCTGGGTTCCCTTACTTACGCATTGCTTTTTCAGCTGGCGTCAGCGAATCGATAAAGGCTTGACGGCTAAACAGACGCTCAGAGTATTTCAACAATGGTGCAGCGGCTTTGCCCAAATCAATATGATAGTGTTCCAAGCGCCACATTAACGGTGCCACCGCCACATCAATCATCGAAAACTCATCACCCAACATAAATTTTTGACGCGCAAAAACAGGGGCAATTTGGGTCAGGCTTTGGCGAATCGCTTCACGTGCACGATCGGCCTCGGCTTTTTTCGGTGTGCCTTCTAATGTGCGGACATGCACAAACAATTCTTGCTCAAAACGATAGAGGAACAACCGTGCCCGTGCCCGCATGATGGGGTCTGCTGGCATCAGTTGTGGATGGGGGAAACGTTCGTCGATGTATTCGTTGATGATGTTGGATTCGTACAAAGTCAGGTCACGCTCAACCAACACGGGCACTTCATTGTAAGGATTCATCACCGCCAAATCTTCCGGCTTGTTGTGCACGTCAACATCGTTGATGGTGAAATCCATGCCTTTCTCGAACAGGACAATACGACAGCGATGGCTAAACGGGCAGGTGGTACCGGAATAAAGCGTCATCATGATGAAAAAACTCCTGTCAAGATGAAAAAATAGAAAAAAACAATGTGTGAGTGTAACACTTTAGCCACGGGTTTCGCGAATAAATCTCGATAATTGATTGATTGATAAAGATTGATAAAAGGAAAATATTTTTTTGGGCCATCGGTTGAAGAACACGCAAAACAGCATCACACTGTCTTCTCATTTTTTAACACCTTAGACTAAGGATAGCACCATGATGTTGTCAGAACTCGTCACTCGCCGTTATACCAGCAAAGCGTTTGATAGCAGCCGCAAACTGAGCCCAGCACAAGTCGAAGAAATAAAAACCTTGCTGCGCTATAGCCCGTCCTCCACCAATTCCCAACCTTGGCACTTTGTGCTGGCGGGGACAGAAGAAGGTAAGGCCCGTATCGCCAAAGCCACCAGTGGCCGTTATGAGTTTAATGCTGCCAAAGTGTTGAATGCCTCGCATGTGGTGGTGTTTTGCACACGGGCGAGCATCGATGACGACCATCTGCAACGCTTGTTAAACCAAGAAGAGCAAGATGGCCGCTTGCCAACGGCTGAAGCAAAACAAAATCAACACGCCGGCCGCAGCCATTTCGTCAATATGCACCGTTACGAGCTGAAAGACGCGCAACATTGGATGGAAAAGCAGGTCTATCTTGCCCTCGGCACCGCCTTGTTAGGGGCCAGTGTCTTGGGGATTGATGCCTGCCCGATTGAAGGCTTTGATGCCGCCATCTTGAATGAAGAATTGGGCCTGCGCCAGCAGGGTTATACCGCTTCGGTGTTATTGGCCTTGGGCCACCATGCCGAGAGTGATTTCAACAAGCATCTACCAAAATCACGCCTGCCACAAAGCGACGTAATCAGCGAAATTTAACGCTCAGTTTCTTTCTTCTCTTCGTCTTCATCAGACGATGTCACCGCCCGCACTCCAGCGGCGGTGACATCCACCGCCGCCCCCACTGTTTTTGCGCCAATTTTTACGGTTGTTGCCACCACGGTAACGGCGGCATCAGCCACCGCCACCACTGCACACCCAGACAACAACAGTGCCGTTGCTGCCACCAAGCCACCCGCTAACCATCGCATCAAAAAACCTCTATTAAGCAAACACCGCCTAAGCGGTTGCCTAGGCGGTGCGAAAGTGTGACAGACAAATGGGGGACTACCAAACTTCGAGGTAGTTCAAAATCCCCTCCGCGGCTTGCCGTCCTTCAAAGACTGCCCGTACCACCAAATCAGCACCGCGCACCATATCGCCCCCAGCAAACACTTTGGGATTGCTGGTTTGATGTTTAAAACGCTGCTGTTCCGGTGCCACTGTGCGGCCACGCGCATCGGTATCAATCCGCACATGATCGAACCACTCTGCCCGCTCGGTTTGGAAACCGAAGGCAATAATCACGCGGTCACATTCTACGATCTGTTCCGACCCCGGAATAATGTCTGCATGACGCCGCCCTTTGGCATCGGGTTCGCCCAAACGGGTTTCTGCCAGTTGCAAACGCAATGAACCATCGTCGGCTTGAGTAATCGCCATCGGCTGACGATTCCACAAGAAATTGACCCCTTCTTCTTTGGCATTGGCTACTTCGCGCTTCGATCCGGGCATATTGGCTTCATCACGCCGATAAGCACAGGTCACGCTGGCTGCACCTTGGCGAATCGAGGTACGGTTACAGTCCATCGCAGTATCACCACCGCCCAACACCACCACACGCAAACCTGCCATCGAAAGGAAAGGTTCTGCCCCCAAAGTGCCGAGGGTGTGGCGGATGTTATTGACTAAGAATGGTAACGCTTCGACTACGCCGGGCAGATCCTCACCCGCAAAGCCGCCCTTCATATATTGATAGGCGCCCATGCCCATAAACACTGCGTCGTAGCGTTCGAGCAAATCTTCGATATGAATGTCGCGTCCCACCTCGATATTAAGACGGAACTCCACCCCCATTCCCTCCATGATCGTGCGGCGACGCTTGACCACATCTTTCTCTAATTTGAACTCTGGAATACCAAACGTCAGCAGACCGCCAATTTCTTCATAACGGTCGAACACCACCGGTTTCACACCGTTACGCGCCAAGACATCAGCACATGCCAACCCTGCCGGCCCCGCGCCAATCACCGCGACTTTTTTATCCGTCCAGATCACTTTCGACATATCTGGCCGCCAACCGGCTTTTAAGGCTTCATCGGTAATGTATTTTTCCACCGAGCCAATTGTTACTGCACCAAAGCCGCCTTGATTCAGCGTGCAAGCACCTTCACACAACCGGTCTTGCGGACATACCCGACCACAGATTTCCGGTAAGCTATTGGTTTTGTGCGACATTTCCGCCGCTTCAAATAACTTGCCTTCTTTTACCAATTTCAACCAATTAGGAATGTAGTTGTGAACGGGGCATTCCCACTCACAATAGGGATTACCACACGCCAAACACCGGCCAGCTTGTTCGGCGGCTTCACCTTCTGCTAATGGTTTGTAAATTTCAAAAAACTGCTGTTTGCGCGCCTCTGCCGGAAATTTTTCACCCGGATTGCGTTGCACATTCAAAAACTGAAATACGTCGCCCATGATTTTTCCGTTTCTCAATCTTTCAACAGGCTATCGAGTGTGGCGGCCTTCGGCTTAACGACCCAGAAGTAATCCACATAATCATCGAAGTTCTGCAACATATCGCGCGCCACATCGCTGCCAGTCAGTTCAACATGCTTGGCAATTTTGTCTAGCAAATAGGCACGGTATTGACCCATTGCTTCACCATTAATCAGATGAATATCAATCAGCTCGTTGTTATAGCGATATGGGAAACGCTCGTTGGGGTCGTAAACAAAGGCCACACCGCCGGTCATCCCCGCGCCAAAGTTCACCCCTGTTTCACCCAACACCACAACCGCACCACCGGTCATGTATTCACAACAATGGTCGCCCGCGCCTTCAATCACCGCCAACGCGCCAGAATTGCGTACCCCAAAGCGTTCGCCAGCCACCCCAGCCGCAAACAACTGACCACCGGTTGCGCCATATAAGCAGGTGTTACCGATAATGATGGATTCGTTGCTCTTAAGGGGTGAAACCTTCGGCGGATAAATCACAATCCGACCACCGGCCATGCCTTTGCCAACATAGTCGTTGGCATCGCCTTCGAGTTCTAAGGTCAACCCTTTAGCATTCCACACCCCAAAGCTTTGGCCGGCAGAACCATTGAATTTAAAGGTCAAACATCCTTCTGGCAGGCCATCGGCACCATGCTGTCGCGCAATTTCACCAGAAACACGGGCCCCAATTGAGCGATGGATATTGCGAATTGGGTAGCTCAAATGCAGCATCTGTTTGTTTTGGATCGCGGTCAGCGCATCAGCTACCATCTGTTCCGCTAGCTCGCCCTTGTCAAAAGAAGGATTGGCTTCGACCACACAAAAACGGGGTTCATCCGCAGGAATATCGCCTTGGGTCATCAACGCGGAGAGATCGAGTTTTTGTTGTTTGTCGCTTTGCGGCGCAGCAATGTGCAGCAAATCCAACCGACCAATCAGCTCTTCCATACTGCGAACACCCAACTTCGCCATCCATTCGCGGGTTTCACGGGCAATAAACAGGAAGTAGTTCATCACCATTTCTGGCAAGCCAATAAAGTACTTGCTGCGCAGTTTCACTTCTTGCGTGGCGACACCGGTGGCGCAGTTGTTGAGGTGACAAATCCGCAGGAATTTACATCCCAATGCCACCATCGGGCCGGTACCAAAACCAAACGACTCCGCCCCCAAAATGGCCGCTTTCACCACATCCAAACCGGTTTTTAAGCCGCCATCGGTTTGCATCCGCACCCGACCACGCAGACCATTAGCACGCAACACCTGTTGAGCTTCGGTCAAGCCCAGCTCCCACGGCGTGCCAGCATATTTCACTGATGTCAGTGGCGAAGCGCCGGTGCCACCGTCGTAACCAGAGATAGTGATTAAATCGGCATAGGCTTTTGCCACCCCAGCCGCAATCGTCCCAACACCGGGCTCTGCCACTAATTTCACCGATACCAACGCGGTGGGATTGACCTGTTTCAGGTCAAAAATCAGTTGCGCCAAATCTTCAATCGAATAGATATCATGGTGTGGCGGGGGTGAAATCAGGCTGATACCGGGTTTGGAACAGCGTAAGCGCGCAATCAGCGGACTGACTTTATCCCCCGGTAACTGTCCACCTTCGCCCGGTTTCGCGCCCTGTGCCACCTTGATTTGCAGCACTTCGGCATTCACCAAATAGTGAGGCGTTACCCCAAAGCGACCGGAAGCCACTTGTTTGATCTTCGACATCTTGACCGTGCCATAGCGTGCAGGGTCTTCGCCGCCTTCACCAGAATTGGAACGTCCGCCTAAACGATTCATGGCTTCGGCTAGGGCCTCATGTGCCTCGGGCGATAGGGCGCCCAAGGACATACCTGCTGAATCAAAGCGTTTTAAAATCGCTTCAATCGGCTCGACCTCTTCAAGCGGAATCGCTTGGCTTGGATCGAGTTTAAGCCCCATCAAATCGCGGAACATCGCCACCGGACGCGTATTCACCAAATGAGCATAGGTTTGATAAGCGTCGTAATCGTCGTTTTGTACCGCCTTTTGCAACATCATCACGACATCAGGGTTATATGCGTGATACTCCTCGCCGTGGACGTATTTCAACAAACCGCCCTGCTGCACTGCACGCATTGGGTTAAATGCGGCCCGTGCCAGTTTCTTTTGGTCGGCTTCAAAATCCTCAAAACGCGCACCAGACACTCGACTCACGGTGTCTTTCAAACACAGATTTACCACATCGTGATGCACCCCAACCGCTTCAAACAGTTGTGCACCTCGGTAGCTGGCCACAGTTGAAATACCCATCTTCGAGAGGACTTTCAACAAGCCTTTGTTAATCCCCTTGCGGTAATACTGCAATGCTTCGTTAATTTTCTTATTGACCACACCCGTGTTGACCAAATCAACAATGGTTTTGTAGGCCAAGTAGGGATACACCGCCGTTGCGCCGTAGCCAATTAAACACGCAAATTGATGTGGGTCGCGCGCGGTGGCGGTTTCAACCAAGATATTGGCTTTACAACGTAACCCTGCCTCAATCAACGCATGATGCACGGCACCCACGGCAAACAAAGCATGAATTGGCAGACGTTGTGCGGCAATATTGCGATCTGATAACACCACAATCACCGTGTCTTCACGCACGGCTTCAATCACATGCTGACACAGGCGACGAATCGCCCCTTCCAAATCGGTTTCGAGTGGGTCGTAGCAAAGATCGAAAGTGGTGGCTTTCAGATACGGTTCAGGGCGGGTCGTAACATGAGTAAATTTTTCATGTGACAACACCGGACTGCGTACTTCCAAGCGTTTGGCGTGTTCGGCGGTTTCTTCAAACGGATTGCGCTCTGGGCCAAACGCCGTTGCCAGCGACATCACAATCGCTTCGCGAATCGGGTCGATCGGTGGGTTGGTGACTTGAGCAAATTGTTGCCGCAGATAATCAAACGGTGAGCGTGCTTGTTGTGACAACACCGCCATTGGCGTGTCATCCCCCATCGAACCGACGGCTTCTTGGCCGTCTTCCGCTAACACACGGATGATTTGATCGCGTTCTTCAAACGATAAGCCAAACATTTTTTGATAGACCAACAGCTCATCGCTGGTCATCGCTTCCAGTTTGGTATCGTCTTCGAGAGAGAATTCGAGTTTTTTAGCGTTGTCTTTAATCCATTGCCGGTAGGGTTTGGCCGATTTCAACAAAGCATCAATGTCTTCGGGGAACAACAGCTGTCCGGTGGTCAAATCGGCAGCAAAAATTTGCCCCGGCTTTACTCGTCCCTTTAATACCACATCTTCAGGCGCATAATCCCAAACGCCCACTTCAGAGGAAATAGTCAAAATACGGTCTTTGGTCACCACATAGCGTGCTGGACGCAAACCATTGCGATCGAGCATACATGCTGCATAACGACCATCGGTTAAGACAATCCCCGCTGGGCCGTCCCACGGTTCCATGTGCATCGAATTAAATTCATAAAACGCACGCAGGTCTTTATCTGTTGAATCGACATTTTGCCAAGCAGGCGGCACCAATAAGCGCAGGGCACGGAACAGCGGAATGCCGCCCATCAACAGCCCTTCGAGCATATTGTCTAAACTCATCGAGTCCGAACCGTCGGTTTGCACCATCGGACGCACGGCTTCCATATCCAACAACGGCGAGGCCATCACATGCTCACGGGCATGAGCCCAAAAGCGGTTGCCTTGTACGGTATTGATTTCGCCGTTGTGCGCCAAGAAACGGAACGGCTGTGCCAATTTCCACTGTGGCCAAGTGTTGGTGGAAAAACGCTGATGGAAAACCGACAGACTCGACTCAAACCGTTCATCGTTTAGGTCGAGGAAAAAGCGAGAAAGATTATCCGGCGTCACTAACCCTTTGTAAGACAAGGTGTGAGGGTTGAGTGTTGGAATATAAAACGAGGTATCGCTTTGATTGGCTTTTTCGGCTTGCCGGCGGCCCATATACAGGCGACGCTGAAATACCGCTTCATCCATCCCAAACGGGCAATTGACAAAAATTTGATGAATGGCTGGCAGTGTTTTTAAGGCATATTCACCGCACGCACCGGCATCGGTCGGCACCAAGCGAAAACCAGCCACTTCAAGGCCTTGTGCCTCGAGTTGGGCAGTCAGGGTTGCGCGGCTTTGTGCTCCGATAGCGTCATCACGATGAGAAAACACCAAACCTGCGGCATAGTGTTTTTTCAGTGCAATCCCCGCTTCGGCGGCCACTTCGCGCAAAAAGCCATCCGGTTTACGAAATAACAAACCACAACCATCGCCCGACTTGCCGTCTGCTGCCACCGCACCACGGTGGGTCAGTTGGGCCAGCGAACTCATCGCCGTTTTTACCAGCCAATGGCTCGGTTTGTCATCGAGTTGAGCGATCAGGCCAAAACCACAGCTGTCCTGCTCAAATTGCGGGCGATAGAGGGTGCCCTGCAACCAATTTTGTCTTTCCATACCGAATTGCCTATGCGTCGAATGATTAACAGGATATTTCGATTGTACGGCCGGCAAGACAAAATCAGCAAACCTTTTTTGTGCATGGCACAAAACATTAAAAATCAGATACTTATATTGATTTTTGACGGTTTTTTGACAGTAAATGAAAAAAGATTTTTTGTAAAACGGACGTTTTTCTCTATAAAAACGACACGCAAAGCAGATAAACGCACAAAATAAGTGCAATGCACTGATTTTGTGCGTTTATTGCACTATAAAAGTGCAAATTAAACCCATTGCCGTTCAGGTAAGAAAGCGTGCAACAAATCGGCCTCGGGTGTATTGGGTTCGGGCTGCCAGTCATAACGCCATTTCACCACCGGCGGCATCGACATCAAAATCGATTCTGTACGACCACCCGATTGCAAACCAAACAATGTGCCACGGTCCCACACTAAATTAAATTCCACATAGCGACCACGACGGAAGGCCTGCCAATCGCGTTGCGTTTCGCCGTATGGCAATTCACGTCGTCTTGCCACAATCGGTTGGTAGGCAAGCAAGAAGTGATCCCCCACACTGCGAGTCAGGGCAAAACATTGTTCGAATGGCAGTGAGTTAAAATCATCAAAGAAAATGCCCCCCACCCCCCGCGCCTCGTTGCGGTGTTTGAGGAAGAAATAACGGTCACACCATTGTTTAAATTCGGGATACCACTGTTCACCAAACGGTTGCAGGGCTTGTTGACAGATACGATGGAAATGCACCGCATCTTCCTCAAAACCATAGTACGGCGTTAAATCCATGCCACCGCCAAACCACCACACCGGTTCAGCATCTTCTTTATAAGCAATAAAAAAACGCACATTCATATGCACCGTTGGTACATAAGGGTTGCGTGGGTGTAAGACTAACGACACCCCCATGGCTTCAAAGTGGCGGCCAGCTAATTCTGGCCGTACCGCAGTTGCCGACGGTGGTAGGGCTGCCCCTTGCACATGCGAGAAGTTCACCCCACCGCGTTCAAATAACTCACCTTCTTCAATCACACACGATAAACCGCCGCCGCCTTCGGCACGCTGCCAGCTATCGCGTAAAAAGGCGACTTTGCCACCATCTAATTGTTCTAAACCAGCGACGATGCGCTGTTGTAAATCGGTAAAATAGTGTTTGATAACATCAACCTGCATCGCTTTTCCTTTATTTTTTAGGCTAAGGCCTGCGCCAAATCGGCCTGCAAATCTGCTGCGTCTTCCACACCAAACGACAAACGCAATAAGCCTTCACGAATGCCACATGCGGCTTTCACTGCCGGCGGCATGGAGCCGTGTGACATGGTTGCCGAGTGGTTGACGATAGACTCCACACCGCCGAGTGATTCGCCGAGGGCAAATAATTGCAAGCGCTGAGCGACGCGCTCGGCTGCGGCACGACTGTTTTCTTTGAGATAAATCGACACGATGCCGCCAAAGGCTTTCATTTGGCGTTTTGCTAAGGCATGTTGTGGATGGGAAGTTAAGCCTGGGTAAAACACTTGTTCTACCGCCGGCTGTGTTTCCAACCACTGCGCCAGCTGCAAGGCAGTTTGGCAATGGCGATCCATACGCAGATGAAGGGTTTTGATGCCACGCGACACTAAAAAGCTATCTTGCGGCCCCGCCACCGCACCGGCGCTGTTTTGTACCAGCTTGATACGAGCAGCAAGGCTTTCATCATTGACAATCACCACCCCCAAAATCACATCAGAATGGCCGCCAAGATATTTGGTCGCTGAGTGCATCACAATATCCACCCCTAACGCCAACGGCTGTTGTAAGTAGGGCGTGGCAAACGTGTTGTCGATGGCGACTTTTACCCCAGCTTGGTGGGCAATGTCGGCCAAAGCAACGATATCGACTAGATTCAACAACGGATTTGACGGTGATTCTAGCCACACTAATTTCACCGCAGGATTGAGTAAATCTCGCAGGGCTTCTGGTTGGCGTAAATCAGCAAATGTGACTTTGATGCCACTTTCTGCATATAAGCGGGTCAACAAACGATAGGCGCCGCCGTATAAATCAGCAACAGCAATCACCTCATCCCCCGGCTGGAGGGTAGCGCGCAATACGGTATCAATCGCAGCCATACCACTGGCAAAGGCAAAACCAAACCGCCCACCTTCTAAGGCAGCAACGGTGTTTTCTAATGCGCTGCGGGTTGGGTTGGCACTGCGGGAATAGCTAAATGGTTGTTGGCTATCCAGTGTTTCATGGACAAAAATCGAGCTTTGATAAATCGGAGACATCACCGCATGGTGACGGTCATCTAAAGGTTGATAGCCGGCATGAACGGCAAGCGTAGCAAACTGCATCCTAAAGGCCCTCGGCACAAATAAAACCAGATTGTCTAGCCTAACACATTGCCGCCGCTTACCCTTGCCCCGTATGCTAAAGGCTGCCGATTGTCGCTTAAATGCAGGATGCCCCGAATGACTGCTGTGCTTCACCCCGATACCCGTACTTGTCTCGATCAACTGATTGCCTTTCCCACCATCAGCCGTGATTCGAATCTTGGCCTGATTGAGTGGGCACGCGATTATCTACAGGCACAAGGTGCACGCTGTCGTTTGAGCTTTGATCAAGACGGTGGAAAAGCCAATCTGTTTGCCAGCTTTGGCCCAGATCAGCCGCATGGCGGCTTGGTCTTGGCAGGACACAGCGATGTGGTGCCTGTCACCGGTCAGGAATGGGATAGCGATCCGTTTATCGCCCACTGGCAACACGACCGTGTGTATGGTCGCGGCACCTGTGATATGAAAGGGTTTTTAGCCGTTTGCATGGCAATCGTGCCGCAAATCACCGCCCGTTATGAATTGCAACAGCCGCTGCATTTGGCGTTGACTTATGATGAGGAAATTGGCTGTTTGGGTGTTCGCACGTTATTACAAGATTTGCAACAAGCTGGTATTCGGCCAGATGGTTGCATTGTCGGTGAGCCCACCGGCATGAACACCATCATCGCTCACAAAGGACG
The DNA here is from genome assembly GCF_000420525.1 of Aquaspirillum serpens DSM 68. Classification (GTDB taxonomy): domain Bacteria; phylum Pseudomonadota; class Gammaproteobacteria; order Burkholderiales; family Aquaspirillaceae; genus Aquaspirillum; species Aquaspirillum serpens. The sequence continues at coordinate 8,922 of NZ_ATVC01000042.1, read as the reverse complement.
GCAAAGCTATCGTTGTCGCGTGCGCGGTAAAGAAGCCCATTCCTCGCTTGCCCCGCATGCGGTGAACGCGATTGAGTACGCCGCCAAGATGATTATCAAGCTGCAAGAGTTGGCGATTGCCGAACAGCAATTTCCACAAGCCGGTTACGATGTGCCCTTTTCCACACTTGCTACCACCCAAATTTACGGCGGTATTGCCAGCAATATCATTCCGCGTGATTGTGAATTTAACTTTGAATATCGTTATTTGCCGGGGCAAGACCCCGAACGGGTCATGGCACAGATTCGCCGCTATGCCGCCCATTTAAGCCAGCAAATGCAAACCACGGCAGCGGAATGTGGCATTGAAGTTGAACAGACCACCCATGCACTGGCTTTTGCCGCCGATACCGAACAAGACTTTATCCGCTTTGCCCAAGCGTTGACCGGTGGTCGTGCCTCACGGGTGGCCTATGCCACCGAAGCCGGTTTCTTCCAACGCGCCGGTATCGCTACCGTGGTGTGTGGGCCCGGTGACATTGCCCAAGCCCATCGTCCGAATGAGTTTGTCAGCGTGGCACAGCTGCATCGCTGTGAACAATTGTTGTGGCAACTGGGTTCGGCACTGAGTCATCCAACAACAAACCATCGAGAAACAAGTTAATTAGAGCAGGGGCATGGTTGGCTAAATCAAATTTTTCTGGATTAAATAGCCAACCACTGACAATCCCATGCAAATACAAAGTTAAACCGTGGGCGGCGATTTCAGGATCTACCTCCGGTCGTAACAGACCTTGTGCCGCCAACATTTGAAAAGTGTGGCTAAGTTGTCGTGGCAACGGCTCGCATAAGGTCACCAGCCGCTCACGCACTGGCTCCATTTCTTCGGTGAATTCACACTTCTGTAACAGAATTTCCAGCACAGTACGGCAATGCAGTTCGTGTACCACACGGGCAAGGCTGTCGTAACAGACTTGACGCAATTGGCAACAGGACAGTTGGTCTTCATGTTGGCCGAGATATTCCATTAAAAATTCAAACGGCAGTTGAACTCGTTCATGCATGGCATGAAACAGTTCGGTTTTATTACTGAAGTGCCAATAAATTGCTCCACGCGTGAGCCCAGCTTCTTGTGCCACATCGGCCAAAGAAGAATGAGCAACGCCCTTGGCACTAAACACACGCAAGGCAGCATCTAATAACGCTTGCCGAGTTTGTTCAGCCTCTTCGCGTGTTCGTCTGGCCATAATGTTGACTTCCCCTCCGGTGTAAACGAATTGATAAGCCAATGATAGCGTAAATCCCTCTATACATACATACATGAATGTATCTATAATAACAGCGGTTCTCATTTCAGAAAGCATCATCAATATGCTTAGCTCTGTTCGCACACAACTCACCCCCTCACTCTTAGCCATCGCCATTGCCACTATTCTCGGTGCTTGCTCTGGTGGTGATTCACAACCTAAAAGCGGCGGTATGCCTCCGCCAGAAGTCACGGTAACAACGGTCAAAGCGGCTGATGTACCACGGGTCTTTGAGTATGTCGGCCAAGTGGCAGGCTATCGTGACGTAGAAGTGCGTGCCCGTGTCGGCGGCATTTTGCAAAAACGGCTCTACACCGAAGGCAAGGCAGTCAAACAAGGTGATGCGCTGTTTTTAATTGATCCAGAACAGCTCACGGCTGCCGTTGACCAAGCCAAAGGACAATTAGCCGTTGAACAAGCGCGGCTGACGCGAGCCAAGCAAGAACATGATCGCGTTTTGCCCTTGTTTGCAGAAAATGCTGTATCACAAAAAGACCGTGATGATGCCGTCACCGCGTTGGAATCAGCTCAAGCTTCGGTGGCCGCAGCGCGAGCCAAATTGCGCGAGGCAGAAATCAACCGCAGCTATAGCCGCGTCACAGCGCCTATTTCAGGGATGACGTCGAAAGAAGTGGTCTCTGAGGGCAGTTTGTTATCCCCCAACAGTTTGTTGACGGTGATTTCCCAAACCGACCCGATTTACGTCAACTTTTCGATGGCTGATAACGATGCCCTGCGCTTCCGGAAATTGATCCAAGAAGGGGTGTTGGTGGCACCCGAAGGCGGCAAATTTGATATTGAACTGCGCCTAGCCGATGGCAGCCAATATCAACGCATTGGCCGCATGAACTTCACCGATAACATTATCGACCCCACCACCGGTACCCTGCGTGCGCGCGCTGAATTTGCCAACCCCGAAGCCGAATTGCTCCCCGGACAATTCGTTCGGGTGTTTATGAAGGGTGCGATTCAGAAAAACGCGATTTTAATTCCACAACGTGCCGTTTTATCGACGGCCCAAGGCACGATTGTTTTCATCGTCAACGAGCAAGGTAAAGCAGAACCCCGTCCGGTTCAGGTGGGTGAAGAAATCGAGCGTAATTTCGTGGTGTTGTCTGGCTTAAAAGGCGGTGAACGTCTGATTGTCGATGGTGCGATGAAATCCCGCCCGGGTCAGCCGGTGAAACCAGTTGAGTTGACTGCTGCCCCAGCCGCTCATACCAGCCCCGCTAAACAGCCTTAATTGGAGCTCTCAGTATGTTCTCAGGCTTTTTTATTAAGCGGCCCATCTTCGCCACGGTCATTTCCATCATCATTATGATGGCTGGTTTTTTCGCCATGCGAGGGTTGCCCATTGCACAATACCCACCGATTGTGCCGCCACAGGTACAAGTGGTAGCCAACTATCCGGGGGCGTCGGCTGAAGTCGTTGCCCAAACCGTTGCTGCACCGTTAGAACAACAAATCAACGGGGTGGACAATATGCTGTATGTGAACTCGGCCAGTGCTTCAAATGGTCAGTTGAACATGACAGTCACCTTTAACATCGGCACCAACCCCGACCAAGCCACGATTAACGTCAACAACCGTGTGCAAACTGCGCTGTCGCAATTGCCGGAAGAAGTGCGCCGGCAAGGGGTGACTGTTCAGAAAAAATCGTCCAATTTCCTGCAAATCATCACCCTTGATTCGCCAAGCCAACGCTACGATCAAGTGTTTATCAGCAACTATGCGCTGGTGAATATTCTTGATGAGCTAAAACGGGTACCGGGGGTGGGTGATGCGATTATTTTCGGTGCTAAAGATTATTCGATGCGGGTGTGGTTAAAACCCGATCGTTTGGCACAACTGAAAATGACACCGAGCGATATTGTGGCGGCTATCCGTGAACAAAACTCGCAATTTGCCACCGGTAAAATCGGCGCACAACCGACACCCAATATGGTGGATTTCACCCTGTCGGTTACTACGCAAGGCCGTCTGCAAACACCAGAAGAATTTGAAAAAATCATTCTGCGTTCGCTACCCGATGGCTCTAAATTGCGGTTGAAAGATGTGGCGCGGATTGAATTGGGTGCAAAAGACTACGACTTCACCGCCACCCGCAACGGCAACCCCACCATTCCCCTCGGTATCTTCTTGGCCCCAGGTGCCAACCAGCTCGATACCGCCGAGGCGGTGAATGCCAAAATGGCCGAATTGGCAAAGAAATTTCCAGCCGGCTTGGAATATAAAGTCCCTTACGATACCACTCGCTTTGTCAAAATCTCGATTGATGAAGTGGTAAAAACCCTCGCCGAAGCGATGGTGTTAGTGTTCTTAGTGGTGTATTTGTTCTTGCAAAACTGGCGTGCCACGCTGATCCCGTGCTTAGCCGTTCCCGTTTCGATTGTCGGCACGTTCGCTGGTATGTATCTGCTGGGTTTCTCGATCAACACCTTGACCTTGTTCGGTATGGTGTTAGCCATCGGTATCGTGGTGGATGACGCGATTGTGGTGTTAGAGAACGTCGAACGGATTATGGAAGAAGAAGGCCTGCCACCAGCGCAAGCCACTTTCAAAGCCATGCAAGAAGTCACCGGCCCCGTGATTGCGATTGTGCTGGTGCTATGTGCGGTGTTTATCCCTGTCGCGTTTATGGGTGGTTTGGCTGGGCAAATGTATAAACAATTTGCCATTACCATTGCTGTCTCGGTCGTGATTTCGGGTATTGTTGCGCTGACCCTGACCCCTGCTTTATGTGCGGTATTACTGAAACCCGGCCATCAGGCCAGCTTTGCCTTCTTTGACCGTTTTAATCATTGGTTTAACCGTCAAACACGCCGCTACACCACAGGCGTGCGGTTTTTATTAAAACGCTCAGTGTTGGGTTTTGTGCTATTTGTGGCACTGATCGCCGCGACTGTCGGTTTGTTCCGCATCACACCAAGCACGCTGGTACCCGATGAAGATCAAGGCTATATCTTTGCCATCACGATCATGCCCGATGGTTCCTCTTTATCGCGGACACAGGAAGTCACCTCACAACTGGATAAATTGGCGCTGAATCATCAAGCGGTCTCCGACGTGGTGACCTTCTCGGGTTATGACTTTTTAACCGGTTCAATGAAAAGTAGCTCGGGTGCCAGCTTTGTCACCTTAAAACCGTGGGCAGAACGTACCGCACCGGAAGACCATGCAAAATCGATTGTCGGCTATTTGTTTGGGGCAGCTGCCAGCATCAAACAAGGGTTGGTGTTAGTGTTTAACCCACCACCGATCTCAGGGATGTCAACCACCGGTGGCTTTGAAGGTTATGTCCAAAACCGTGTGGGCGGCAGCAGTAAAGAATTGGCCTCGGCCACGGCAAAATTGTTAGAAGCCGCTAGCAAACGGCCTGAATTGACTGGCTTATCCTCGACCTTTAGCGCCAATGTGCCACAAATTTTTGTCAATCTCGATCGCGAGAAAGCCAAAGCCTTGGGCGTACCAGTGAATCAGGTGTTCGATGCCATGCAGAGTACGTTTGGTGCGCTATATGTCAACGATTTCAACAAATTCGGTCGCACTTTCCGCGTGCAATTGCAATCGGAAGCCGATTTCCGTTCTAAACCGGAAGACTTGCGCAATGTGTATGTGCGTTCTCAAAACGGCCAGATGATACCTTTATCGGCCTTAGTCACCATCGAACGCACCACTGGTCCTGAAATTGTCGAGCGTTTTAATGTATTCCCTGCCGCAAAAATTGTCGGTGGTCCTGCCCCCGGTCATAGCTCAGGCGAAGCCTTAAAAATCATGGAACAACTCGCTGCCGAGGTGCTACCAGAAGGCTACACCATTGCGTGGACAGGCTCGTCTTATCAGGAAAAATTGACTGGCGGGGCATCAGCGTTGGTGTTCGTCATTGGTTTGGTGATGGTGTTCCTGATTTTGGCGGCACAGTATGAAAAATGGAGCTTGCCATTGGCAGTGTTGATGGCGGTGCCGTTTGCTGTGTTTGGTGCAGCATTAGCCAACTGGATGCGCGGGCAAGCCAATGATGTCTATTTCCAAATTGCTTTGGTGACGCTGATCGGTCTAGCGGCAAAAAATGCGATTTTGATTATCGAATTTGCGGTGTTGAAATACGAGGAAGGATTGTCGTTGTTCGATGCGGCAATTGAAGCCGCACGCCTGCGTTTCCGCCCGATTATTATGACTTCACTGGCGTTTGTGTTGGGTTGTGTACCGTTAGCCATCTCAAGTGGCGCCGGTTCTGCCAGCCGCCATTCAATTGGTACCGGCGTGATCGGCGGTATGTTAGCCGCTACCTTCCTCGCTACACTATTTATCCCATTGTTTTTTAAATTGATTATGGGATTAAACAAAACACCACGCGAGGTCGCCGCACAACCCGAGGAGAACCGCCATGAGTAATTTGCCATTCCGCGCTTGGCGGCCAGCGCTTACCGCCATCACGGTGATGATGGCGCTCTCTGCGTGCGCCATCGGGCCTGACTACCAACGTCCAGTGTTAGATTTACCTGCCGCTACCAGTGCACCGACGGCAACCCTGACACAAGACTGGTGGCTACAATTCCAAGACCCCGTTCTCAACGACTTGATTCAACGGGCACAACAGCACAATCAAGATATTGCTCGTGCCCTTGCTCGTTTGGATGAGGCCAGCGCCGGCCTCACCAGTGCACGCGCCGATCAGTTACCCCAGTTAGGCGTGAATGGGCAATACCAACGGGCTCGCCTTTCAAGTGTAGGAAGTAATACCAGCCTTGACCGTGGTGAAAAAGTCATTGGTTCAATGCAAACAGGACAGGCCACGCTGTCGTATCAATTGGATTTATGGGGACGCTATCGCCGCGCTAGCGAAGCCGCACGGGCCGAGTTGTTAGCCAGCCAATTTGCCAAAGATACGGTGAATTTGTCCGTGGCAGCGCAGGTTGCCCAAGGCTATTTCAACCTACGCGCCTTAGATCAACAGCTGCAAATTGCCGAACAAACGCTGCAATCACGGCAAGCTTCCTTAGCGTTGCGCGAAAAACGCTATCGTGGTGGTGTCAGTTCCGAGCTGGAATACCGTCAAGCACAAGCCGAAACTGCTGCTACTCAAGCAGCAGTGCCGCGCTTACAACAAGCACAGGCCGCTGCAGAAAAAGCGCTGCAAGTGTTAATTGGTGCCAGCCCTCGCGAACTGATGACCAGCCAAGTGCCTCGCGGTAAAACAGTGACTGAACTGACTACGCCACCGCTGATTCCGGCTGAGTTACCGTCACAATTGTTAGAGCAACGCCCTGATCTACGCGCAGCAGAAGCACGCTTGATTGCTGCGAATGCTCGGATTGGTGTGGCGAAAGCAGCTTATTTCCCCAATATCAGCTTGACGGGGAATTTGGGCAGCGAAAGCCTACGCTTGGCAGATTTGTTTTCTGCACCGGCACAAACTTGGTCGTTTGTCGGGCAACTGGCGATGCCAATTTTTGACTTTGGTAAGACAGGGGCAGCGGTAGATGCGGCTTCTGCACGGCAAAGACAGGCATTGGCCGATTACACACAAGCGGTACAAAACGCTTTTCGTGAAACGTATGTCGCGCTGCAAGCCCATCGCACCAGCCGCGAACAATTTGCGGCGCAAACCGCACAGGTTGATGCCCTGCGGCGTGCCTTGCGCTTAGCGCAGTTGCGCTATGACAATGGCTATTCGAGTTATTTAGAAGTCCTCGATGCGCAGCGAAATTTGTTTTCTGCCGAGATTGACTGGGTACAAACTCGTCAAGCACAGCTTGATGCAGTGGTGTCGGTGTATCTGGCTTTAGGCGGTGGATGGTCCACACCGAGGCCTTAACAAAAAAGCCCAGTCAAACAAGACTGGGCTTTTTAACTCGCATTCCATCTCCGGTTAACGGGGGTTTTTGTGGCTTATTTGCGGAATGGCGTGGAATACATAAACTGTTCCAAAGAAGCATCCGTCAGGCTAAACCAACGGTGCTGCACATTACGATAAGAAACCCAATCGGTGTAAATCTTCTTAAACAGCGGATTTTTTGCCGATTCTTCTTCGTAAATCTCGATTGCCGCTTTTTGAGCTGCTACCAAAATATCTTTTGGATAACGATGTAATTTCACACCATTGCCCACCAGACGTGCCAAGGCTTGTGGGTTTTTGTGATCGTACTCCGCCAACATATTAACGTTAGCTTCTGCTGCTGCGGCTTCTAGTGCAGCTTGATAGGCCTTCGGCAATTTTGCCCACTGATCTTTGTTGATGTAGAAGCTGATTTGTGGACCGGGTTCCCAGAAACCAGGGTAGTAGTAGTTTTTCACGATTTTGAAAAAGCCCAGTTTTTCATCATCGTAAGGCCCCACCCATTCGGTCGCATCAATCGAGCCCTTTTCCAGCGCAGGATAAATATCACCACCCGGAATACTTTGGGGCACAGCACCTAGTTTCGCCATCACCTCACCGCCGAGGCCAGGGATACGCATTTTCAGGCCTTTGAGATCCGCCAAACCTTTTAATGGATTACGGAACCAGCCGCCCATTTGCGCGCCCGTGTTCCCCCCCGGCAGCGCATGCACTTTGTATTGGTCAAACAACTCGGCCATCAATTTGCGGCCATTGCCAAAGTACATCCACGCATTCTGTTGCCGTGCGGTCAGACCGAAAGGCATCGAGGTATCAAAACCAAAGGCTTTGTTTTTACCAACATAGTAATAGCCGCAGGTATGACACATTTCAACAGTGCCATTTTGTACCGCATCTAGGGCTTGTAACCCCGGCACAATTTCACCAGCAGCAAAGACGCGGATTTGGAACTTACCATCGGTCAGTTCAGCCACCCGTTTCGCCAACACATCAGCACCACCGTAGATCGTGTCCAGCCCTTTCGGGAAGCTAGAGGTTAAACGCCAACGGACCTGTGGTTCTGCAGCGATGGCAGGGGCAGCAATAGTACCGGCAACCAAGCCAGCGCCAGCCGCTTGTTTTAAAAAGGCACGACGTTCCACTGATGAATCTCCTCTTAACGTCCTTACCGCCCTTCACGAGCGGTTTTTTGCGGGACCCATCACCTAATGATGAGTCGTTTTAATCACAAGAGCACCTGTTTTAGAACAGTTAGCAGGGTTTGCCAACTGTTTCCGATAGTGCGATGCAACAAAACATACCCAAAGAAAACGCTAATTTTCCTTAAAATTCGCTATTTTTCAGCATCATACATACTATAGCAACAAAGCAACTTTTCACTGAGACAGTCGTTTTAACGCAATTGCGCCAAGGCGTGAATGCGATCTTCAATGCTAGGATGGCTGGCAAACCATTCGCTCCAGCCACGGCCACCGGCAATCCCCGAAGCGGCCATCTCTTTTGGCAAAGACGACACCTCAACCCCACCCAAACGCTGTAGTGCACGAATCATCGGTTGTGTGGTCCCCATAATACGTGTAATGGTCTAATGTCAGCGGACAGTAAGATAGGGGGATGAAGAAGGTTTTGGAGGAATGGTGATGAAACAAGGGCGCAGGGTATTTGACACGAATTTCAAGCTGCAAGTGGTGCAGATGGTGAAAGAGCAAGGCTTGAGCGTGATGCAGGTCTGCAAAGAAATGCGGTTAGGTGAGACGGCGGTTCGTCGTTGGGTGAAACAATTTGAAGACGAACAAG
>NZ_ATVC01000041.1 GCF_000420525.1 Aquaspirillum serpens DSM 68 | reverse complement strand
TTTGATTTAACCTCGATGTTTTTTCTGGTTTTGACATAGGGCAGTTGGGGTTAATTTTTTAGTTATTGACCCCACCCCAGCCCTCCCCTAATTTTAGGGGAGGGGGTTAATTGGCAGAACAATTAGCTGCAATGTTTAATTAGTCCCACATTTCCCCTCCCCCTATTTAGGGGGAGGCTGGGTGGGGGCAATCAAAATATCAATTAAAGGAGTTTTTATGTTACCTGAAGGATGGACTACAACAGAGGTTGGAAAATTAGCGACATTCAAGTCTGGCGGAACTCCAAGCAAGATGAATACAGATTATTGGGGAGGTAGTTATCCTTGGATTTCTGGAAAAGACCTGAAGCAGCATTATTTGGCTTCAAGTATCGATACCCTAACAAAAGCCGGCTTTGAATCGACAAATGTTGCTCCAATAGGCTCTAGTCTTATTTTAGTTCGGGGAATGACTCTTCTAAAAGACTTTCCTGTAGGTTTTGCTACTAGGCCTGTGGCATTTAATCAAGATATTAAAGCATTGATCCCAAATGAAGACGTTGATGGGCTTTTTCTTTCTTATCTGCTAGTGGCACACAAGGACGAAATCCGACAATTGGTAAGTACTGCTGGGCATGGAACAGGTCGGTTAGAAACTGAAAGGATCCGTTCCTTTCCGGTTAAAGTACCCGTGTATTTAGAACAAAAAAAAATCGCCCAAATTCTCTCGACTTGGGATAAGGCCATCACCACCACCGAGCGCCTGATCGACCTCGCCCGCCAACAGAAAAAAGCCCTGATGCAACAACTGCTCACCGGCAAAAAACGCCTGCTGGATAAGAATGGGATTAAGTTTAGTGTGGAGTGGAAGGATATCCGCTTAAAGAGTGTTTTACGCGAGGTTAAGACCCGAAATAAAGATAATTCAATAGATCGAGTTCTTAGTGTAACCAACCATAGTGGTTTCGTTTTGCCAGAAGATCAATTTTCAAAACGTGTCGCCAGTGATGATGTAAGCAACTATAAAGTTGTTAAAAAGGGACAGTATGGCTACAACCCATCGAGGCTTAATGTAGGCTCATTTGCGCGTTTAGATAGTTATGAAGAAGGTTTGCTAAGCCCAATGTATGTTGTTTTTACTGTGAATGAACAGCTTCTTAATAGTGATTACTTCATGAACTGGATGGGCTCCAATGAAGCAAAACAACGCATATCAGGTAGCACACAAGGCTCTGTTCGTGATTCTGTTGGATTTGATTCATTGTGTGGATTTCCATTCAAACTTCCTCCGATAGCAGAACAACAAAAAATCGCTGCCGTGCTTTCTTCTGCTGATCAGGAAATCACAGCCCTGCAACAAAAGCTGGATGCCTTGAAGCAAGAGAAAAAGGCCCTGATGCAGCAATTATTAACTGGCAAGCTCCGCGTGCAAATCTAAGGAAATCTGAAAGATGACAACAGTTTCTTTTTACTCTGCAAACTCCAAACAAGTTGATGGTCAAGGGACTCCAATTAGGATTGAACTGGAGAATAATAATAATCATTTTAATAATGATAAGTTGGTGCCTTTGTACAAGTTTATCAATCAGCTGGTCGATGCTGAAAATTTAATCGTTCTGGCAGGTTCAGGTACTTCGCTAACTTTTAATCAGGATGGAGAACAAAATATTGCTCCAAGCATGGGCGATCTATGGCGTATCTGCAAAGAGTTAGACCCTGCCCGATTTGATAAAGTCTTGAAGGCTGTTAAATACTCTGATGTTGCAGAGAAATGGGAGGATGGAGAGCAAAAAAATGACATTGAATTACTGCTCTCATTGTGCGACTCCTACCTTTCTCTGAAGTGTTTATCATCAGTAAATCAGGGAAGTGTCGAAGCTTTTTTGAAAGCAGCGAAAGCTGCTATTTTGAAGCATACCAATTTTGTAGATCGTGTTGCACCTAGTGCGTGGGCTGCTCACGAAAATTTTGTCAGTGTCTTAGGGCGCAGATCACCAAAGCAGAAACGACTGAAATTATTTACGACCAACTATGATCTGGCGTTTGAAACTGCGGCCTCAAACACGGGCATGATTGTTATTGATGGCTTTGAATTTTCAAATCCATCTCGCTTTAATCCCGCATGGTTTCACTATGACATCGTGAATAGAAGCCAAGCTTCGGAAAAAGGTGGCGTGTACCTGCCAAATATCCTTCATCTATACAAAATTCACGGTTCTGTGGATTGGATCAGGACTAACCAAGGTGTTCAAAAACGCAGCGCATTGAATACTAATGAAGGGGAACCAGTATTCATTTATCCTAGCAGCTCCAAATATCAAAGCTCCTACGATTTTCCCTATCTGGACATGATGGCTGCGTTTTTAGATGCACTACAAAAGCCAAAAACAGCACTACTCTGTGTTGGGTTCGGCTTCAATGATAAGCATATCAACAATGCAATCACTATGGCGCTACGCACCAACCCTGAATTGATGGTTATGGCTGCAACCAAAGATCCATTTAACACAAGTGGTTCATTCAATTCAGCAATTCGATCTCAATTTATGACCGCAATCACAAGAGGTGATTCAAGAATTGCTATTACCGATTGCACCTTTGATGTGTTTGCTGACCTTTTACCAAATCGACACAAATCAACTCCAGAAGAAGAGTTGCTCAAAGCCTTTGATAAGCTGGTCATTCAGAGAGGGGGTACACCATGAGCAAAGGTTGGTTTTCTCCGCATGACAGTAATCGCAGAATTGGCAGCCTAGTGGATGTTTCTGCGACAGAGGCCAAAATTAATCTAACCAAGGCGGGTTCTGGCGAGCAGACTTGGATTCTAGGTACTCGGCTTCCAGTGGGTGAAGTTAATGAATTTGTATTCATCGACTGTGGACAGCTTTCTATTCTCGCTCGGGTCGTTAAAGTTTGGCTAGAGAACGGTGAGCGACTCAGTGTTGAGGGCTTAGAGGATAACCATCCCAACAACAACCCAATTGGGATCGTGCAACTATTGGTAAGTGTTGACGTTGAAACGGGCTTTAATCATCGCGGGGTCAAGCAATATCCTCGGTTGGGGACTCAAGTTTATGCAGCTCACCCAAAGTTGGTTTCAATGTTGGCAGAAGGTGTACTAAATACTAGCACGCATGACCTACAGTTACCTATAGCAGAAATGCCTCATAATTCTTCTGTCAATATTGGAATCACACCAGAAAAACTATTCTCAAGACATTGCGCCATTTTAGGTTCTACTGGTGGAGGTAAAAGCTACACCATGGCTAATCTCATAGAGAACGTGTATCAACATGGTGGGAAAATTTTGCTGCTTGATGCAACAGGTGAATATGCAAGTTTACCCTGTGAAAGTTATTACGTAGGCGAGAATTCAAATGTGAAAGATGGTCAAAAGGTGACCTATCCGCATTGGATGTTCACGGATACAGATATTCGTGCATTGCTTAGACCTTCAGCACAGAGTCAAGCTCCAAAATTAGATGAAGCTATTAAAAGCCTAAAAATAGTTTCGCTAGATAAAGATATGGATTTGAGTAGTTTAAAAATTGTAAATGGTTTACTTATAAAGAAAAACAGTAGTAAATCAAGTTTCGATCAAGCAATTGTAACTACGGCTACAAGGCTCTCAGAGGCAAAATGGTCTTTTGCTAAATTGGCAGAGCAAATTATTGAGGAGTGCGTTAAGCCAAATGTCAAAGATGATTCAAAGTGGGCGGATATAGCTGAAAATGATGTTGGATATTGCCTTAATTTAATTTCTAGAATTAAGGCAATGTCTACTAACCCTAACTTAAAGTGGATGATTGATTGTGATCCTTTGTTGCAACAGATACCAACTTTACTTGAGGAGTTTTGCATAGACTCCGGAGCAAAGATCCTTCGGTTAGATTTATCGGCGATTCCCTTTGAAGCTAATGCCAGAGAAATTCTTGTCAATGCAATTGGCAGAAAACTCCTGTCACTTGCTCGACACTCAAAGATCCATCATAAAAACCCACTACTTGTATTTATTGATGAATCCCATCAGTTTTTAAATAAAAGACTCGGAGATGAAACATCTAGATTTGAACTAGATGCGTTTGGCAATATCGCCAAAGAGGGGCGTAAATATGGTTTGAATGTTGTAATTGCCACCCAGCGTCCACGTGATATCCCTGAAGATGTGCTGAGTCAGATCGGAACATTGATTGTCCATCGTTTAACCAATGAAAAAGATCAGGAAATCGTAAAGAAAGCCGTGGGCTCGATAGATCAACGTTCAGCATCCTTCCTGCCAGTTTTAGGGCAAGGTGAAGCCTTATTGCTAGGGGTAGATTTTCCTTTTCCAATGACAGTAAAGATCAAAACTCCCAACGCTAAGCCAGAGTCTCGCAGTGCCTCATTTTCTATGATTTGGAGAGCAAAAAATCATGCAGCTAAATGATGACGAAGCCAAGGCGCTGATTCTGACACGAGAAACCGGCGCAGTTGATAACGCCAGCCTACGAGCCATTACAGGGCTTGATACGCTATCAGCCAGCCAAGTGCTGCGTAAATTGCATCATCAACGTGAGCTATTGGTGCAAGGTGGCGCCAGCTCGGCCACCTACTACCAATTGCGTAATCTGCCGGAAATGCCCCTGTTTAGCGGCGCAAATACGAGTGACCTCGGGGTAAATACGAGTGACCTCGGGGTAAATACGAGTGACCTCGAGGTAAATACAAGTGAGCTGCCGCCAGAACTGCTAAGTGCAATAGCTAATCTTGGCCAAAAACCGCGCCGTGAAAAGCTATGGCCCGTGATTGTCTGGCTGTGCGCTATTCGATCCCATACCGCAGAAGAACTGGCGGTTCGGCTTGGCAATCGACAGGTAACAGCTCTCAAAAGTCAGCATCTAAGCCTGCTACGTGAACAGCAAGGGTGGTTGCAATACAGCTACCCTGAAGTGATTAACCACCCACAGCAAGCCTACATTACTACCGCTGCTGGTCACGCATGGCTGGCAGAGCAGGAAATTACTGTATGAATCACACCCCAAAATTCCAAGAAGAATACAGCGCCAAAATTCCGGCACTGACCCTGCTGTGTAACCTCGGCTGGACTTTCCTGCCGCCCGATCAGGCTTTAGCCAAGCGCGGTGGTAAACAAGATGAAGTAGTGTTGCGTGATGAACTGCGGCAGGTTTTACAAACCCGCCGTTTTCGCTTCGAGGGGCTTGAGCAGGCTTTGTCAGATAAAGCGGTTGATAAATTAATCGCCGAGGTGTGCAGCCCTGCGCTCAATGAAGGATTAGCCGCAGCCAATGAAAAACTCTACAATCACCTGCTGTACGGCATTTCGGTGACCGAGTTTGTAGAAGGTAAAAAAGCCAACCCGACCATTGCGCTGATTGACTGGGAAACGCCAGAAAACAACAGCTTTCTGTTTACCGAGGAATACAGCGTCACGCGCACAGGCGGCATTGATAGCCGTCGCCCTGACATTGTGTGTTTTGTGAATGGTATTCCGCTGGTGGTGATCGAGGCCAAGCGGCCAGATGGCAATGCCAAAAAAGGCCCGACCATTGCCGAGGGCATTTCACAATCGCTACGCAATCAGCGCCACGATGAAATCCCGCGCCTGTTTGCCTATGCTCAACTGATTTTGTCTATCAATGGCACCGATGGCCGCTATGGTACTTGCGGCACGCCAGCAAAGTTTTTCGCAGCATGGCGCGAGGAGGATATCTCTGATGCCGAGATGGTTGCGATCAAAAACAAACCGCTAAGCCAACTCCAGACCAATACCCTATTCAATCATCGCCCAGCCAAAGATTTGGCTTGGTTTCAATCGCTGCTGGGCGGTGGCGAGCTGGCAGTAACGGGGCAGGATAAATTGCTGATTAGCTTGCTCAAACCTACCCGTCTAATTGAAATGGTGCGGTATTTCACGCTGTACGATAAAAAAGTCGGCAAGATCGTTGCACGTTATCAGCAGGTATTCGGCATTAAACGGTTGATTGAACGGCTAACCCTGACTCCACCCCGACCTTCTCCTTCGCAGGGGAGGGTTGGGGTGGGGTCGCGGGATGGTGTGATCTGGCATACCACCGGTTCTGGTAAGTCATTCACGATGGTATTCCTGAGCAAGGCGCTGATCTTGCATGAGTCGCTGAAGCAATGCCGCATTGTGGTAGTAACCGACCGCGTAGATCTGGAAAGTCAGCTTGCCAAAACCTTTGCTTCTGGCGGCGAATTAGCCGGCAAGAAAGACAAGGAAGCCGCGCTGGCGACTTCCGGCAAGCGGCTGGCCGAGCAGATCGGCAAGGGAACCGAACGCATCATTTTCTCACTGATTCAAAAATTCAATACGGCAATCAAGCTGCCAGAATGTGTGAACACCAGCCCTAACATCATTGTGCTGATTGATGAAGGCCACCGCAGTCAGGGTGGCGAGAGTAATATCCGCATGAGGCAGGCGATGCCCAATGCCGCCTTCGTGGCCTTTACCGGCACACCGCTGTTGAAAGACGACAAGACCACCAACAAATTTGGCCCGATTGTCCACGCCTACACCATGCAGCGTGCAGTGGAAGATGAAGCCGTTACCCCACTGCTGTACGAAGAGCGCATCCCCGATCTGGATATTAACGACAGAGCGATTGATGCAGGCTTTACCCGCATTACCACCAACCTGACCGACGAGCAGAAAGCCGACCTAAAGCGCAAATACGCCAAACGCGGTGAACTGTATCGCGCCGAAGACCGCATCCAGCTGATTGCCCGCGATATTGCAGAGCATTTTGATAAAAACATCACCGCAGGGCTGAAAGGCCAACTCGCCTGCGATAGCAAAGCATCGGCCATCAAATACAAGAAATACCTCGATGAAGCAGGATTGTTTGAGTCGGCTGTGGTGATTAGCGCACCGGACACCCGCGAGGGCAATGCCGAGATTGATGAATCTTCGATGCCTGAGGTCACGCAGTGGTGGAAAAAGAATGTCGGCTCGCAAGACGAGCAAGTCTATACCAAACAGGTGATTGAGCGTTTCGACAAAGATGAATCGCTGAAGCTGCTGATTGTCGTAGATAAACTGCTGACAGGCTTTGATGAGCCGAAAAACACCGTGCTGTATATCGACAAGCCACTGAAAGAGCACAACCTGATTCAGGCCATTGCTCGCGTTAACCGACTGCATCCGCTAAAAAAATTTGGTTTGCTGATCGACTATCGCGGTATTTTGGCTGAACTCGATACCACCATTGCCAAGTATCAGGACTTGGCCTCACGCACGCAGGGTGGCTACGACATCAACGATATCGCCGGTTTATACAATCCGATGAGCACCGAATATAAACGGCTGCCACACCTATACAAACAGTTATGGGCGATTTTTGATAGCGTCAAAAACAAAAATGACATCGAACAACTGCGCCAAGTGCTGATCCCGAAAATGACATACCCCACCCCAGCCCGCCCCTTGTCAGGGGAGGGAGCAAGTGGCACCACCCCCTGCCAAGGAGAAGACTGGGAGGGGGTGGACGTCAACCAGAAAGTACGGGATGACTTCTACGAGGCGTTGAGCGAGTTTTCTAGCTGTCTGAAAGTGGCGCTGCAATCAGCTACTTTCTTTGAAGACACCAGCTTTAGCGATAATGACCGCCAACATTACAAAGAAACGGTGAAGCAGTTCTCCAGCTTGCGCCAGTTGGTGAAGCAGGATTCTGGCGAAACCATCAACTACGACGACTATGCCGTTCAGGTGAAAAAGTTGCTAGATAAGCACGTCGTCGGCGTTGACGTACGTGAACCGAGCGGCACCTATGAAGTCGGCAAGATGGGCAGCAAACCTAAGCCGGAGGATTGGTCCGAAGAGAAAACCCGCAACGAAACCGACATCATCAAAACCCGCATAGCCAGAATGATTGAGCAGGAATTGCGCGATGATCCGTATGCACAGGAAGCCTTTTCCAAGTTGCTACGCGAAGCGATTGCCGAAGCAGAAAAACTGTTCGATCACCCGCTCAAGCAATACCTGTTGTTCCACGAGTTTGAACAGAACGTGCAGAATCGCCAACTGGATGAATTACCAGACGCATTTAATGGTAACCATCATGCGCAGGCCTATTTCGGCATCTTTAAAAAGTCACTGCCCGAGGTATTTGCTATCAGCGATGCGCAGGTGCTGAGCAAATGGGTGGCGTTGGCTTTTGACATCGACCAACTGGTTGAGCAAGTGGTTGGTGAGCATTCGATCAATCCACAAAACATCGAGGCCAATATACGCAAGCAATTGCTGCCACGCTTATTCAAAGAGTGTAAATCCATTGGCGCTGGCATGGATCAGGCTAAGGCGATGGTGGAATGGGTGGTGCAGATTACCCGCGTTGGTTTGAATGCAGCTGAGGTATAAGGTGAACATCACCATCAAACCGAAGCCGAGCAAAACGATGCTGTCGTTTAACTATTCTGACGAGCAGATTCGTTTTGAGCGACTACCGCGCCCAGAGGGCAGTGGCAAAATCCTGATCAAGGTTTTGCCAGATTGCCGAGTGCAAATCAACGCGCCTGAAACAGCCAGTGATGAGCAAGTGATCGCGGCAGCCAAACAGCGTGCGCGCTGGATTTATCAGCAACTACGCGAGTTCCGGTCTCGTCTGGAACACGTACGGCCACGGCAATACATCAGCGGTGAAAGCCACTATTACCTTGGCAAACAGTATGTTCTGAAAGTGATCGAAAACCCGAATGAGAAACCCTCAGTGAAACTACTGCGCGGAAAGATCGACGTGACAATACGGGAAAAATCAGCAGAGAAAATCAACGCGCTGCTTGCCGACTGGTACAAAACCCGCGCCAAGGAAGTCTTTGCTCGACGATTAGAGGCCATGCTGGAACAAGCCCTATGGGTCACTGAAAAGCCACCACTGCGAGTGCTGACCATGCAAACCCAATGGGGCAGCTGCTCGCCAGCAGGACGACTGACACTCAACCCCCACTTAGTGAAAGCACCAAGAGATTGCATTGATTACGTCATCCTACACGAGCTATGCCACCTAGCCGAACACAACCACAGTGAACGCTTCTATCGGTTGATGGGACAAGTCATGCCTAACTGGGAACAAGTAAAGGGCCGGTTGGATGGTATGGCGAATGTGCTAATTTCTTGAAAAATCGACTTCCTCATAGAAAAATAGCGAACCCACTGGCTCGCTCTTATCAATTTTTTCCGCCAGTTTTACGCTGGCGAATGATTTTTCAGCTGGCGTAGGGTGGATAAGCGTAGCGCATCCACCAACCAACACATGCCTAATCTCAAAGATGAGCAACTATCAAACATTGCTTGAAAAACCCTTTGTAATTAAATCCATTGTGGTTTTAGCAGGTCACCTACATTGCATTTGGTAGTGATTTGGTGGATGCGATATGCTTATCCACCCTACGAAACTGGACCAATCCAAGTAGTGTCCGAATTTTGTTTGTTCACGTTCATTTACTTTCCTCATAAAAAAAGAGCGACCCCACTGGCTCGCTCTTTTTCTATCCAACAAGCGCAGCGTAGTGCGCCCTAATCTTTAAGCCAATGCTGGCGTTGGGCGTTTGGCTTCGGCAACACGCTGCTTAATATGCGCCAGCGCCTCTTCCACCTGATCAATCAAAATCAAACACAAATCACCCGCCTGCAGCTGCCCCAGCGCATGATCAATCGCCACAAATTCACCTCGCACCTCCTGCACATCACGAGTCCGAGTTGCATCAGCCAAACCCTCACGCAACAAGGAAATCACCTCACCGTCGGCACGGCCACGCTGGCAAGCATCCTGATACAACACCACCGTATCAAACGCATCACCTAAAATACGGGTTTGTTGACGTAAATCCTCATCACGGCGATCCCCCGCCCCACTGATCACCACCATCCGCCGCTGTGCGGGCATAGTCGCAATCGCTTGCGTCAGCGCGTTAATCGCATCGGGGTTGTGGCCGTAATCGGCAATCACCGTAGCTTCAGCATAACTGAACACATTAAAACGCCCTGGGGCGGTGTCGGCATCGCTGGTAAATGATGCCAAACCACGGCGAACTTCATCCCAATCGCGTCCTAATGCCCAAGCCGCACCCAAGGCCGCCATCGTATTTTCTACTTGGAAACCCAACAAGCCTTGGCCGGTTAAGGGAATATCGGCAAGGGCAAAGCGTTGCACCACTTGTTCACCCTCGGCTAACACAATTTGCCCGTCTTCAACAAACACCACCCGTTTACCGGCGGCACGATGCGCTTGCAAAACGGGGTGAGAGGCTTCTGAGGCAAAGAAGGTGACCTGACCTGGGCAGTTATCCGCCATATTCGCCACAATCGGATCAGCTGCATTCAACACCGCCATGCCGGTTGGGGCGACGTTTTGCACAATCACCCGCTTCACCACAGCTAAATCTTCAACTGTGCTGATATACGACAAACCGAGATGATCGCCTAAACCAATATTGGTCACGATAGCCACATCGCATTCATCAAATGCCAGCCCTTCACGCAACACCCCACCCCGTGCGGTTTCCAACACTGCCGCATCCACATCCGGATGCAACAACACATTGCGCGCACTGCGTGGGCCGGCGCAATCGCCGGTATCAATTCGCTGCTCACCGATATACACGCCATCTGTGGTGGTCATCCCAACGCAATCACCGTGCATTTTCAGCAAATGCGAGGTCAACCGTACCGTGGTGGTTTTGCCGTTGGTGCCAGCTACCGCCACAACAGGAATGCGGCCATTGCTCTGATTCGGGAATAATTCGTTGATGATGGCTTCGCCCACTGCGCGCCCCTGACCAAACGAGGGTTCGAGGTGCATCCGCAAACCGGGGGCGGCGTTGACTTCGACAATACCGCCGCCTTGATCTTCTAATGGGCGGTCAATCGCTTCACACACAATGTCCACACCACAAATATCCAAGCCGACCATCTGTGCGGCTTCAATCGCCCGCGCTGCTAATTCGGGATGAACTTGATCGGTAACATCGGTGGCAGTGCCACCGGTGGACAAATTAGCATTGTTGCGCAACACCACTCTTTGCCCTGCGGCCGGAATGGAATCGGCACCAAAACCTTGTGCCTGCAACCGCGCCAGTGCGATGTCGTCAAAACGAATTTTGGTCAAAGAAGTGGCGTGGCCTTCACCACGGCGTGGGTCGGCGTTAACCTGATCGACTAACTGGCGGATGGTATGCACACCATCGCCGATCACCAACGGCGGTTCACGACGAGCAGCGGCAATCAATTTGTCACCCACCACCAATAAACGGTAATCCTGACCCGGCAAATAGCGCTCCACAATCACTTCATCACTGATCGCCTCTGCTGCGGCATAAGCACGCAGGAAGTGGTCATGATTGTCGATATTGACCGCGACGCCTTTACCTTGGTTGCCATCACGCGGCTTCACCACCACCGGTAAACCAATTTCCAACGCCGCTTGCCAACCTGCGGCAGCATCAGTGACCGAATGGCCTTGCGGCACAGGGATACCGGCGGCGTGGAGTAAGGATTTGGTCAAATCTTTGTCTTGGGCAATCGATTCTGCCACCGCGCTGGTGCAATCCAATTCAGCAGCTTGAATGCGACGTTGTAATTTACCCCAACCCAATGTCACCAAGCTGCCATCGGTTAAACGGCGGAAGGGAATGTGACGGGCTTGGGCCGCATCCACAATCGAGCCGGTGCTTGGCCCTAAGCGCAGGTCTTCATCTAATTCATGCAATTTGGCGATAGCGGCAGCCACATCAAACGATTGCTGTGCTAACACAGCGGCAATCAATTGCTCGGCATACTCAAATGCCAACCGCCCGACTTGTTCTTGGGTGTATTGCACCACCACCTGATAGACACCAATCTCTACCGTCTGCGTGGTCTTACTAAAGCGAATCGGCGAACCGGCGGCGGCTTGCAAATAGAACGCCACGCGTTCTAATACTTGCGCCAGCGACACTGGCAAGGTTTGCCCTTCTGTTGCCAACTGTCCCAAACTGGGGAGCACTTGCCGCAGGTTTGTTTCAAAGTTTGCCAACAACGCCACATCACATTCATTGGGGGCACACGACACAATCGCTTCGATGGCGGTGTGGCGGCTCCACAGATTTGGTCCCCGCAGGGCACGCAGACGAGAGAGTTCCATAACAAACGAGTCCTTTTATACGGAGTAAGAGACAGACCAAGTTGGCAAAGCAGCCACCCGCTCAAGCAAGCTTGCCGGTGAAACATTCATCGCCCAAGCGGTGGTTAAGGCCGCGAGCTGGGCGGTTGAGAACGACTGAGAGAGGGCCAGCGATTGCGACTGCTGACCGTCGTGGAATACCAAGGTGTTTTGCTGTTGTTGCAATACCCGTCCCCCTGCGGCGACATGGGCGATTAAGGCGGGGGACAACGGCTGTTGAGTAAAGAACGACACCGCCCCATCAGACAAACGGGCCATCTCCGCCACCAGCGCATCATCAGCGTTTAACACTGCCGCACCACTGGCCAGCACCACATCAATCTGACACCGGAAGATAGAAGAGACTTTTTCTGGGCTGTCGATATAAAACGGCCCCAGATGCGCATTGACATCAATGTCGGTCAACACCCCAATATGACAACGATCATAAGAAAAGCCTTCACTCAACAAGCCCTCGGCAGTGTGCTCAATCACCGCCACCTCAACAGCGCGGTTAATCAACAAGCGTTGTCCTGCTTGCCATTGCCGTTGGTCGCCACTCGCCAAACAACGTTGGTTGAGATACAAGCCATTCGCGCCAGCCAAACCGACCACTTTTTTCGGGCTGTCTTGCAATAAAGCGGCAGTGAGTGCAGCCGCTTCGCTGCTGTGCTGCGAGCCCATCACACCAATCACCGGAACACGACCTTGTTCGCCTTCGGCAAACAAATGATCGACAATGGCACGACCGACGGGGCGCGGTTGACCCGCCGCCGGTTTTAAGTGCATTAACAAGCCAGGGCCAGCGTTGACTTCGACAATCGCCCCACCTTGTTCAGCCAGAGGCCGCGAAATGTCTTCCGCCACCAAATCAACACCGGCAATATCCAGCCCAACCACCCGTGCCGCCAACGCCACCACCGCCGCCACTTCGGGATGCACTTCATCGGTGCAATCAAAAGCAACGTTGCCATTGCGTTGAATCAACACCGACTGTCCCAGCGCAGGAATCGACTCGCCATCGACAAGGCCTTGCCGTTTCAGTTCTAACCGTGCCGCAGAATCAAGACGGACACGATTTAAGGGATGTTCTTCGCTGCTGCCGCGCCGAGGGTCGCTGTTGAGTTGGCTGTCGATCAGGGCATCGACACTCGACACCCCATCACCCACCACCCATGCGGCTTCACCGCGTGCAGCGGCAACCACTTTTTTACCGACCACCAATAAGCGGTGTTCATTACCCAACACAAAACGCTCGACAATCACGCCGCTACCTTCTTCGACCGCAATAGCGTAGGCTGCTTCGACTTCTGCCTGAGTCATCAAGCAGGTAAACACGCCACGCCCATGATTGCCGTCGTAGGGTTTTACGACCACCGGTAAGCCAATATCCTGCGCAGCATCCCACGCATCCGCCGCGCTTTCGACTAAACGCCCCTCGGGTACGGGTACACCGCAAGCTTGTAACAACGCTTTGGTCAGGTCTTTATCACGCGAAATGCCTTCGGCGATGGCACTGGTGCCGTCACTTTCTGCTGTCCAAATACGGCGCTGGGCTTTGCCATAGCCTAATTGGACTAAATTGGCGTCATTAAGACGGATATAAGGAATATCCCGATCATCCGCAGCATCAACAATGCAAGCGGTGCTTGGCCCCAAACACTCGTCATCCGCCAAATCGCGCAGGGTTTCCACTGCATCGGCCAGATCGAAGCTTCGATCTTCAATCGCTGCCATCAGCAGATCACGAGCAAAGTACAAGGCGCGGCGGGTCAGCGGTTCGTGCCATGCCCGCACGACGACTTTGTAAACGCCGCGAATTGGGGTTTCTCTGGCTTTACCAAAACCACCGGGGAAACCGGCTAAGGTTTGAAGCTCAAGCGTGATGTGCTCCAAGATATGACCGGGCCATGTGCCCTCTTGCACACGACGCAAAAAACCACCGCGTTCACCATAGCTACAACGGTGTTCAATCAACCCCGGCAACCAAGTGGATAAACGCTCGTATAAACCGGGAATGGTATTCGAAGGACAATCCTCTAAATCGCCAATATCAACCCATGCTTCTAATACGGGACGATATGTCCAAATATTGGGACCGCGCAGCGAAATAATGTTCAGAAATTCAATGTATTTCTTATTCATAGTGTTTTACCATTTTGCTATGGCTTTTTGCATCGCTTAAATACGCTTGTTTTAACAATATGTTTTTTTGCATTAACAGCCGTTGTACAAGCGCGTTGATTTGGCTGGCACTATACACTTTGCGCGCCAGCAATTAAACTGCGCGCTGTTTGTTACCAAAACAGACACTTTTTACACAAGCCATTGTTTTTACAAGATTTCTTTGTGTTGAGCGTAGTTTTTACACAAATTGTTACATATTCGATGCGGTGCAACATGGTGCAAATCGCCTTTTGTAACAGAATGTAATGCAAAGTAATCGATTGAAAAGAAAAAACGGTCTGTTAATCGCTTTGCGCGAGCGTGTGCGGTAACATTTTCTGTGCAGAATCCGTGTTATAGGTAAAATAACGATGAAAATAACAACGGCAGAGCTAGTTAAAAGCTCGGATATCACTGCCTTATTCAATTCAGGCGAAAAAGTGATTGTCCGGTTAGAAATGGATTTAACCACTGACTTACATTTTGTCAGCAGTGAATTGATATTAACTAACCAACGCTTATTCAGTCAGGTGGCAGGACAAGCAGAATGGCAAGTCTGGCCACTCCATGAGGGCCTGCGCTTGGTACGCTCGGATCATGCGGGGGTCGGCTTGCTCGAATTGGGTACGGCGCAAGAGCGCTTGACCTATTGGCGCTATCGACTGGGCCGTGATGAGGCAGTCCGGCGTTTGGTTGACCAATTCGAACAATTGCAACATCAAACCCATCTTGATGATGGCAAACACTATTGTGATAGTTGCCATGCTGAATTGCCCGAAGGCGAAGACAGCTGCCCACAATGTGACAACCCCGAACTGACACCGCCTTCGACATGGACTTTGCTACGGCTGTGGCGCTTCGCCCGACCATATCAAGGCCAGCTATTGCTCGGCTTTCTGTTGACGTTAGCGTCCACCGCTGCCACCTTGGTACCGCCTTATCTCACCATGCCACTGATGGATAATGTGTTAATCCCGTTCCAAAACGGTGTGCCGATTGATCCTTACACTGTGATGTTGTATTTGGGTGGTTTATTGGGTGCGGCCTTGTTGGCGTGGGGCTTAGGCTGGGCTCGAACCTATATTTTAGCTTTGGTCAGTGAGCGTATCGGGGCCGATTTACGCACTGAAACCTATGAACATCTATTAAAGCTGTCGTTAGAATATTTCAGCGCCAAGCGAACCGGCGATTTGATGGCGCGCATCGGCTCGGAAACCGACCGTATCAACGTTTTTTTGTCTTTACATCTGTTGGACTTTGCCACCGATGTCTTGATGATTACCATGACAGCGGTGATTTTATTCTCGATCAATCCGTGGTTGGCGTTGGTGACTTTGCTACCCCTGCCGTTAATCGCGTGGATGATTCATGTCGTGCGCGACCGTTTGCGTACCGGCTTTGAAAAAGTCGATCGCATCTGGTCACAAGTGACCAATGTGCTCGCTGATACCATCCCCGGGATTCGCGTGGTCAAGGCCTTTGCCCAAGAAGAACGCGAAACCGGACGCTTCCGCGATGCAAACCAATACAATCTGATGGTGAATGACAAGGTCAACCGCGTGTGGTCGTTATTTACGCCAACGGTGACCTTATTAACTGAAATTGGCTTGTTGATTGTGTGGGGATTTGGCATTTGGCAAGTCTCACAAAATCAAATCACCGTCGGGGTCTTGACCGCTTTCTTGGCCTATATCAGCCGCTTTTATCTGCGCTTGGACTCGATGAGCCGCATTGTGTCGGTCACACAAAAAGCCGCCGCCGGTGCCAAACGGATTTTTGACATTCTCGACCATGTCTCCAGCGTGCCAGAAGCCAGCCAGCCGCAACAACTGGCCGAGGTGAAAGGTCAAATCGAGGTCAAACAATTAGGTTTCCGCTATGGCAACCGCACCATCTTGCGTGACATCAACCTTAGCATCCAACCCGGAGAAATGATCGGCTTGGTGGGCCACAGCGGGTCAGGCAAAAGCACGTTGGTGAATTTGATGTGTCGTTTCTACGATGTCTCAGAAGGCTGCATCAAACTAGACGGAATTGATATTCGCCAGTTGCCGATAGCGCAATATCGCGGCCAAATTGGTTTAGTGTTACAAGAGCCGTTCTTATTTTTCGGCACCATTGCTGAAAATATTGCCTACGGTAAACCGAATGCAACTCGGGCAGAAATTGTCGCTGCCGCCCGCGCCGCCCACGCCCATGACTTTATTTTGCGCTTGCCACAGGGCTATGACTCGCTGGTGGGAGAGCGGGGGCAAGCTTTATCCGGCGGTGAAAGACAACGGATTTCGATTGCACGCGCCTTGTTAATCAATCCGAAAATTCTGATTTTGGATGAAGCCACCGCTTCGGTGGATACTGAGACCGAGAAAGAAATTCAAAAGGCGTTGGATAATTTGGTGAAAGGCCGTACCACCATCGCCATTGCCCACCGCCTATCGACCTTGCGGCAGGCAGATCGCCTTGTGGTGTTAGACCGTGGCGAAGTGGTGGAAGTGGGGCAACACGATACTTTGTTAGCCCAACAAGGGCATTATTTCCGCCTCTACCAAGCCCAAGCTAAATTAAATGAAGAAGCCCATGCCAGCTTACAAGGCGCCACCGAATAACATAGGAAAGTCATCATGATGCACGATCCTTCGATTGCTGATTATCTCGCGCTCGATTTTGAGTTAGACCGTAATGATTTTGGTCAGTTAGTCTTGACGACCAATGATGAACAAGTGCATATCGGTGTGGTACCGGTGCGGGCGTTTCCGATTGAAGCGCCCGACGAGGGCATTTCTTTAGTTAGCAGTGATGGCCATGAATTGATCTGGATTGAACGTCTGACCATGTTGCCGCCACGCTTACGCAGCTTGGTATTAGAAGAGTTGGCACAACGTGAGTTTATGCCGGAAATTCGGCGGCTGTTGGCGGTATCGAGCTTTGCCACGCCTAGCACATGGCAAATTGAAACCGACCGTGGCAGCACAGAATTAACCTTAAAAAGCGAAGATGATATCCGCCGGCTTGGCCGCCATCATCTGCTGATTAGCGACCGGCACGGGGTGCAATTTCTGATTCGCGACCTCAATCAACTTGATCGCCATAGCCGTAAATTATTAGATCGCTTTTTCTAATGGAGTTGTTTTTACAATGAGTGTATTAGAGACCTTACCGGCTACTTTGTATTTTGAAGATTTTGAAGTAGGAATGGTATTTACCAGCCCCACCCGCACCACCTTGAGTGAAGCCGATATTATCGCCTTTGCACAGCAACATGACCCACAGCCCTTTCATACCGATCCGATTGCCGCTAAAACCACGTTTTTTGATGGTTTAGCCGCCAGTGGCTGGCAAACGGCATTGGTTGCGATGCGGCAATTTGTCGATATGCTGGCTCATCGCGTTGCCGGTGGTTTGATTGGAATGTCGATTGACCAATTACGCTGGCCGCGCCCAACTCGGCCAGGCGATACCTTACAAGCCAGCGTGGAAATTTTGGGCAAAAAAGCCTCTCGCTCCAAGGCCGGATTTGGCAGCATTCAACTGCGTTGGGTGGTACACAACCAACATGGCGAGTTGGCGATGTCGTTAGAAAATTCGATTTGGCTGCCTTGCCGCCCGCAGTCTTAATCGCCTTGTCGGCGGCGACGGAGCAAAACCAATACCGCACCGCCGCCGGCATCTTCACAAAACGCCAACACCTCTGGATGCTGCGACAACCACTGTCGCACCAACGGCTTTAATACCGGCGCACCAGCCGCTGACCCCATCCCCAAACCGTGAATCACTCGCACCGCTTGACCGCGTTGTTGTGCCAAAAACAAAAAGGTCAGCAATCGTTCTTCCGCCTGATGCCGACTAGCACCATGCAAGTCAATCTCGGCCACCACCGGCCAATGCCCTGCGCGCAATTTACGCAATACCTGATGTTGAATACCAGCACGCAAAAAGTGCTGTGGCACTGTTTCGGCATCGAAATAATCAAACGCATGCGCCATGTCAGCATGAGCCGCAGGAATGGACGCATGAAACGGACGTGGACGGGGATGGGGAGATGGGCG
Source organism: Aquaspirillum serpens DSM 68 (assembly GCF_000420525.1). Lineage (GTDB taxonomy): Bacteria > Pseudomonadota > Gammaproteobacteria > Burkholderiales > Aquaspirillaceae > Aquaspirillum > Aquaspirillum serpens. The sequence goes on along the minus strand of NZ_ATVC01000041.1, from coordinate 6,709 downwards.
CGGCGGTGAGTGTTGCACCCGTGGTTCAACCGCCAACGGCACCACATCAGCAAATAACTGTCGAAACTCAGGCTCGGGCGGTGGTGGTGGGACTGGCGGCGGTGTCGGAGAAAAGCGCACAGCGCGCAACGCCGCTTTGAACGGAGAATGAGCCACTGTGCGCTTGGCCATTATGCCGAGGTCAGGTCGTCAAGATAGCGTTCGGCGTCTAATGCCGCTTGGCAACCAGAGGCCGCCGAGGTAATTGCTTGGCGATAGATATGATCTTGCACATCGCCGGCGGCAAAAACACCGGGTAAGTTAGTGGCGGTGGCTTGGCCTTGATGACCGCCGTGGGTCACGATATAGCCATTTTCCATCGTCAGTTGATCGACAAATAGATCAGTGTTGGGTTTATGGCCAATCGCAACAAACACCCCCGCCAAATCCAGTTGTTTGGTGCTGTCGTCTGCTGTCGAGCGCAAACGCACACCAGTCACGCCGGTGGCATCCCCTAACACTTCATCTAAGGTGTGGTTCCATTCAACGGTGACTTTGCCTTCGGCCACTTTCTGCATCAATTTATCGGCCAGAATTTTTTCACAACGGAATTTGTCACGGCGGTGTACCACGGTGACATGGTCAGCAATATTTGCCAGATATAAAGCCTCTTCCACTGCGGTGTTACCACCACCGATCACGGCTACTTTTTGTTTCTTATAGAAGAAGCCATCACATGTCGCACATGCCGACACGCCCTTGCCTTTGAACGCTTCTTCCGATGGCAAGCCCAAATACTGTGCCGAGGCACCGGTAGCAATAATCAGGGCATCGCAGGTGTATTCCCCTTGGTCACCGATCAGGCGCATCGGCTTTTCGGTTAGTTTTGCGGTATGGATATGGTCGAAAATAATTTCAGTGCCAAAACGCAAAGCATGTTTTTCAAATCGTGCCATCAATTCTGGCCCCATCACCCCATCCGCATCCGCCGGCCAGTTATCGACATCGGTGGTAGTCATCAGCTGACCGCCTTGTGCCATGCCAGTGATAATCACCGGATTGAGGTTAGCGCGGGCGGCATACACCGCAGCAGTATAACCAGCGGGGCCTGAGCCGAGGATAAGAAGGCGTTGATGGCGAACTTGAGTCATGGCGAAATCCATTTCTTGGCAAATAAAACATCAGAAAAACAGCTAGGATGCCGATATGGGGCTAGAAGATCGGGCTTAAAGCCCCTATTCTGGAACAGAGGCCGATCATTATCGTTTCACCGTTAACCAAGGGATGTGCAGCATGAATACCATCGATACCCAAACCCAAGCCATGAATGTTCTCGATCCAGCGCCGTCTCCTGCCTTGAAAAAGGCGGCGGAGAACCAAGAACAAGTCGCCAAACAAGTTCAGGTACAAGCGCAACAAGAAACTGAACCGAAAAAACCCGACAATCCCAACATTGGCAGCAATATCAACTTGAAGGCCTAACACGTCGACAACCTCGCCACTTCATTGGCAAAGAAAAACGCGGGAACAACCCGCGTTTTTCGTTTTGGTGCAATAGCAATTTAAACGGCTTGTTCGCCCATCTCACCAGTACGAATCCGCACCACTTGCGCCACATCGAACACAAAAATTTTACCGTCGCCAATTTTGCCAGTGCGCGCGCCATTGACGATAGCCTCAATCGCACGGTCAACCAAATCATCCGACAACACCACTTCCACTTTCACCTTTGGCAGAAAATCCACCACATATTCTGCACCGCGATAAAGCTCGGTATGACCTTTTTGCCGACCAAAGCCTTTGACCTCGGTAACGGTTAAACCATTGACGCCCAACGCAGACAGGGCTTCACGCACCTCATCTAATTTGAATGGTTTGATGATCGCTTCGATTTTTTTCATGACCTACTCCTCAATAAATGATACAGCCGGCCTCAGCCAAGGCTGAAGTGTGGCGGGTTTTCAGGTATTATGAACGCCTTTTTTCGATCCGTGTGTGCGAGTCTCGCCATGTCCCCGATTCTGAAGCTGCGCGGTCGCGCTGCCCTTTCCCCTTTTCGTTTAGAAAAATTACTGGCTAGTGCCCGTGAGGCTAACTTACCTGAGCTGACGCTTGCCGCAGAATTTTGGCATTTTGCCGAAGTTGCGGCACCGCTAACAGCGCAAGAACAATCCACCTTAGAAAAAGTGTTGGATTATGGTGATTATCCTGCGTTAGCCACGCCAACAGCCGATGCGCAATTATTTTTAGTGCTACCCCGTTTGGGCACCATTTCGCCGTGGTCTTCTAAAGCCAGCGACATTGCTCGCCTGTGTGGTTTAGAGAAAGTGAAACGTCTCGAGCGCGGTATCGCGTTCTGGATTCACACTGACACGCCGCTTGATGCTGCGACAACGCAACAACTGGTGGCGCTACTGCATGACCGCATGACCGAGCAAGTGGTTACCGACCTCGGTGCGGCAGAGGCCCTGTTTACCCACATCGCGCCAGCGCCACTGGCACATGTCGATATTTTACAAGCCGGTCGCGCCGGTTTAGAACAAGCCAACCGCGAAATGGGTTTGGCTTTGTCTGAAGATGAAATCGACTATCTGCTCGATAATTTCACTCGTTTAGGCCGCAATCCAAGCGATGTTGAGCTGATGATGTTCGCACAAGCGAACTCGGAACATTGCCGCCATAAAATTTTCAATGCCGATTTTATTATCGATGGCGAAGCACAAGCGAAGAGCCTGTTTGGCATGATTCGCGATACGCACAAGGCGTGGCCGCATGGCACACGCGTGGCGTATTCCGATAATTCCTCGGTGATCGATGGTGCGACTATCGACCGCTTCTACCCTCAGCCAAACAGCGCCGCCTATCGTTATCATCACGAACCCACCCATATCATTATGAAGGTGGAAACCCACAATCACCCAACGGCTATTTCACCGTTCCCCGGTGCTGCCACCGGTTCAGGGGGTGAAATTCGTGATGAAGGCGCCACCGGCCGTGGTTCACGTCCCAAAGCAGGCTTAACCGGCTTTACCGTATCGAACTTGAATATTCCACACTTCAAACAGCCGTGGGAATATTACAGTGCCGAGCAAACTGAATACGGCAAACCGGGGCGGATTGCCTCGGCCTTAGATATCATGATTGAGGGCCCAATTGGTGGTGCGGCCTTTAATAATGAATTTGGTCGCCCCAACCTGACCGGCTACTTCCGTACATTTGAGGAAGAATTCCAAGGTCAAATGCGCGGTTACCACAAGCCAATCATGATTGCAGGCGGCTTGGGCAATATCCAAGAACAGCAAATTGAAAAAGCCGAAATTCCGCTTGGCGCACTGGTGGTGCAACTGGGTGGGCCGGGCCTGTTGATTGGTTTGGGTGGCGGTGCCGCTTCGTCAATGGACACCGGCGCCAACAGCGAAAATCTGGATTTTGATTCGGTTCAACGTGGCAACCCAGAAATTGAACGCCGTTGTCAGGAAGTAATTGACCGTTGCTGGCAGTTGGGCAGTGATAACCCTGTGCTATCCATCCATGATGTTGGCGCCGGTGGTTTGTCTAATGCCCTGCCAGAAATTGTGCATGGCAATGGTCGCGGTGCCACTATCGCTTTGCGTAACATCCATATTGAAGAATCGGGTATGAGCCCGATGCAAATTTGGTGTAACGAATCGCAAGAACGCTATGTTTTGGCGGTCAAACCCGATGCCATCGATACCTTCCGTGCTTTGTGTGAACGTGAGCGTTGCCCGTTTGCCATCCTCGGTGTCACTGACGATAGCGGCCAACTGGTTGTGCGTGATGACTTATTCGACAACAACCCAGTAGATATGCCACTGGAAGTATTGCTCGGTAAACCGCCTAAAATGACACGCCAAGCCAACCGCCAAGCGCATCAACCGAGTGTCTTTGATGCCTCGCGTTTTGACCTACGCGAATCGGCTTACCGTGTGTTGCGCCTGCCGACGGTGGCCAGCAAAAACTTCCTGATCACCATCGGCGACCGCACCGTGGGTGGCATGACCGCACGAGATCAGTTTGTCGGGCCGTGGCAAGTGCCGGTGGCAGATGTTGCCATCACTACCATGGGCTTTAACACCTATTTAGGTGAAGCGATGGCGATGGGCGAACGTACCCCAGTTGCCTTGATTGATGCTCCTGCCTCGGGTCGGATGGCGATCGGTGAAGCGGTGACCAACTTAGCGGCGGCGTATGTCGGTGATTTGGGTGAAGTGAAGCTGTCCGCTAACTGGATGGCGGCAGCAGGTCATGGTGCAGAAGATGCCAAATTATTCGACACGGTGAAAGCAGTGTCTGAATTGGCACAACAACTGCACTTGTCGATCCCAGTCGGCAAAGATTCACTGTCGATGAAAACCGTCTGGCAAGAAGAGAACGAAACCAAATCGGTTGTCGCACCGCTATCTTTGATCGTATCAGCCTTTGCCTCGGTGAAAGATGTCCGCCGCACCGTCACACCACAGTTGCAGGCTGACAGTGACACCGACTTGTTATTGATTGATCTTGGCAATGGTCGTTGCCGGTTGGGCGGATCAGCCTTGGGTCAGGTGTGGAAGTCAATCGATGGCTTAGCCCCCGATTTAGACCAACCACAACAGCTCGCTGCGCTATGGCAAGGGGTACAAAGCCTACTGGCAGATCAGCTGTTATTGGCTTATCACGACCGTTCTGATGGCGGCTTGTTCGCCACCCTCGCCGAGATGAGCTTTGCCGGTCATTGTGGTGTCGATATTGATATCGATGAGTTGGTGATTGGCCGTAAACAAGCACAAATGGTCAATGATGACTTTATCCAAGCCGATCCTGCCTCAGCAGAATATGCCCGTGTTATCCGCGTGCTGTTCAATGAAGAATTAGGCGCCGTCTTACAAGTCAAAAAAGCCGATACCGCCAAGGTGTTAGAACGCTTGCAACAAGCTGGTTTATCTCGCGAAGTGTATGTCTTAGGCAGCCCAAGCCAAGATGATAAGCTGACCTTCCGGCGTGGTGATTTGCAGTTGTTTGCAGAATCGCGTGCCGAGTTGCAACAAGTGTGGGCGGAAACCAGCTACCGCATCCAACGCCTACGCGACAACCCTGCTTGTGCTGAAAGCGAATTCTTGCTGTTGAGCGATAAACAAGATCGTGGTTTGTTCGCCGAGTTGTCTTTCAATCCAGAAGACAACCCTGCTGCACCTTTCATCAATGTTGGCGCACAACCGCGCATTGCGATCTTGCGTGAGCAAGGGGTCAATGGTCAGATCGAGATGGCGGCGGCCTTTGACCGTGCCGGTTTTGCAGCGGTTGACGTTCATATGAGCGACATCATTGCCGGGCGTGTCTCGTTGCAAGATTTCCAAGCCTTGGCTGCCTGCGGTGGTTTCAGTTATGGTGATGTGTTAGGTGCAGGTGAAGGATGGGCAAAATCGATCTTGTTTAACCCACAAGCGCGTGCCGAGTTTGAAACCTTCTTTGCTCGTCCTGATGTGTTAGCACTTGGTGTGTGTAACGGTTGCCAGATGATGTCGAATTTGAAAGAGATCATTCCAGGTGCCGAGCATTGGCCGAAGTTCTTGCGCAATGTGTCGGAGCAATTCGAGGCACGATTTGTGATGGTGGAAGTCGCCGACAGTCCGTCGCTGTTCTTCCAAGATATGGCCGGTAGCCGCTTGCCGGTGGTCGTCAGCCATGGTGAGGGTCGTGCAACCTTTAACAGCGCCGAGCAACAAGCGCAAGCACAGGTAGCGATGCGTTATATCGACCATCAAGGCCAAGCCACAGAGGTCTATCCACGCAACCCGAACGGTTCGCCAGAAGGGATTACGTCGGTAACGACTGCCGATGGTCGTTTCACCATCATGATGCCACACCCAGAACGGGTGTTCCGCAGTGTGCAAAACAGTTGGTACCCATCCAATTGGAGTGAAAATGGCGCATGGTTCCGCATGTTCGCCAACGCCCGCCGCCATTTTGGCTAATCCTTAGCCATCTCAGAAAAAAACAGCGCAGCGTTACGTTGCGCTGTTTTTTTGTTATTTTGCATCAAACGATAAAGCTTCTTTGAGCGTTAAATATTGTTTGCGCTGTTCACCACTAAAGTGAATCCGTCCAGCTTTGTGATGTTCAGTCAATCTTTCTTGGGCATACAGAATTAACATCACTGCGGCCATGCCGCCATCTGCATTCGGTTGATTAAGCGCATCAATCCCTCGTTGATATAGCAACAAGGCGATATCCAAATTTTGCACCCCCGTACTACCACGCTCCATTAAGTCAGCTAAATATACCATCGCTGAGCCATCGCCATTTTCAGCTTGTTGGCGATAAGTCACTAAGATTTTTTCCCAATCCTTTGCCCCAGCAGTGGGACGCTGTTGCCGTTCAAATAAACGCGCCCAGTTGGTTCCTGCCGCTAAATTTTGTGCGGCAATAAAACGATAACGCTTGCTGCCATTTTTGCGCTTTTTCTTCCGCCACACCAAGCGCATTAAACATATCGCCAGACAGGGTTTGACCTGCAGAGAGAGCAGCTTTGAATAAGGGAATCGGATCAGGGTTATTGTTGACATCCTCCCCGGCCTGAAGGCCGGAGATTCCTACGGCGCTCAAGCGCGGCATTGATCCGCACCTGAGTCGCTTCGGTGGGTTCCTGCTGCTGGCGGCATTGCTGCACCGCTCACTTCACAGGCGAACCGGGCGTGTCCCGCCCTTAGAACATTGATCGCGCCGACCA
>NZ_ATVC01000040.1 GCF_000420525.1 Aquaspirillum serpens DSM 68 | reverse complement strand
GTCTGAATAAATCCATCCTCGACCAAGGCTGGGGCGAGTTCCGTCGCCAACTGGACTACAAGCTGGCATGGAACGGCGGCTGGCTGGTCGCCGTGCCACCCCAGAACACCAGCCGCACTTGTCCGTGCTGCGGCCATGTGTCGGCGGACAACCGCAAGACGCAGGCACAGTTTGCGTGCGTCAAGTGCGGTTTCGAGGAAAACGCCGATCTGGTCGGCGCGATCAATGTTTTAAGGGCGGGACACGCCCGGTTCGCCTGTGAAGTGAGCGGTGCAGCAATGCCGCCAGCAGCAGGAACCCACCGAAGCGACTCAGATGCGGCTCAATGCCGCGCTTGAGCGCCGTAGGAATCTCCGGCCTTCAGGCCGGGGAGGATGTCAATGTTGCGGTAGCACATCTAACTGAGCTTGGACAAAAAAATCTGGTTCTTAGCTTGATCAAGCACAAAAAAAGGGCGAACCGACCGGTTCGCCCTTTTCCCCCTCGTACCGTAAAACCTCGCCATTCATGGCGGGGGATATCAGGCACAAACGGCAAAGCTGTTTTTTGGGTATTGTGTTGCTTTAAGCAGATTGTGCTGCCCAAGTATCTTTTAGCCCCACGGTACGATTAAAGACAATTTTCTGTCCCGTTTGGTGATCGTAGCGGTCGGTGATGAAATAACCGATACGTTCAAACTGATAACGGGTTTCTGCTGCTGCGCTGCTAACAGCAGACTCCACATAACCGGTGATGATTTTTAATGAGGCAGGGTTTAAGAACTGCATAAAATCAACGTACTCGCCATCTTCACCTCGCACCGCATCGGGACGCGGGACGGTGAATAAACGATCGTACAAACGTACCTCAGCTTCAACCGCATGTGCAGCAGAAATCCAATGAATCACGCCTTTTACCTTACGACCGACAGGGTTTTGTCCTAAGGTATCGTGGTCGATCGAGCATTTCAGCTCAATCACACGGCCTGTGTCATCTTTAATCACTTCATCACACTTGATGACATAGCTATAGCGTAAGCGGACTTCGCCACCCAAGGTTAAGCGTTGCCATTTTGGTGGTGGTACCTCGGCAAAGTCATCGCGCTCAATGTAGATTTCACGGCTAATCGGCACATCGCGCTCACCAAATTCTGGGTGGTGAGGGTGGAAGGGGGCACTACGGCTGCTGGTGACGCCATCGGTGAAATTGGTTAATGTGACTTTAATTGGATCTAACACTGCCATCACCCGTGGTGCTTCACCTTCTAAAGTCTCACGCACCGCGCCTTCCAACACACTCATATCAATGATGTTTTCACTTTTGGACACACCAATCCGCTGTGCAAACAGGCGAATCCCTGCCGGACTGTAGCCACGTCGCCGCATGCCCTCAATCGTTGGCATACGGGGATCGTCCCACCCCGTGACTTTGCCTTCGGTGACCAAGGCGTTCAGTTTGCGTTTTGACGTCAGCGCATATAACAACTCTAAACGGGAAAACTCGTATTGGCGCGGATGGCAGGGAATGGTGATGTTATCCAACACCCAATCGTACAGGGGCCGATGGTCTTCAAATTCCAAGGTACAGATGGAATGGGTAATACCTTCTAACGCATCAGAAATACAGTGGGTGTAGTCATACATTGGGTAGATACACCACTGGTCGCCCGTGCGGTGATGATGGGCGCGGCGGATACGATAAATCACTGGGTCGCGCAAATTGACATTGCCCGAGCTCATGTCGATTTTCAGGCGCAAGGTTTTGCTGCCGTCGGGAAACTCACCGTTTTTCATGCGGGTGAACAGATCGAGGTTTTCCTCAACGCTGCGATTGCGGTACGGGCTTTCCTTGCCGGGTTCGGTCAAGCTGCCACGATAGGCACGCATTTCCTCGGCAGTTAAGTCACAAACAAAGGCTTTGCCAGCACGGATTAACTCAACCGCATAGTCGTATAGTGCTGGGAAATAGTCCGAGGCATAGCGTACCTCGCCATCCCAATCAAAGCCTAACCAGCGTACGCTTTCTTTGATCGATTGGACATACTCGTCTGACTCTTTCTCAGGGTTGGTATCATCCATCCGTAGATTACATTTGCCCTGATAATCCTCTGCCAAGCCAAAATTCAGACAGATAGATTTAGCATGGCCAACATGCAGATAGCCATTTGGCTCTGGCGGAAAACGCGTCACAATCTGCTGATGTTTGCCCGAAGTCAAATCCGCTTCGATAATTTGGCGGATAAAGTGAGAGGGCATTGCGGTAGGGGTGTGATCGTGGCTCATCAGGGTTCAAACATCCTATTAGACAACAAACAATGGAGGCTGATTTTACCGCAAGCCTTTTCATTGCGCGGTAGCTTTGCGCACTAATGTTAAGAAAAAAAACAAAAAAATGCCGTTGGCGAGAAAATCTGTGCATAAACTATCGACAGATGGGAAAAGAAAGCATACTATCTTTTTGTCATTTCTGCTTCATTTCATTTTTGGTTGATCAACAACCTGCTTTTCTAAGGAGATTTGTCTATGAGTGAAAGCCCTGCTAAAGAGACCCCCGTTGTTGAGCCAACATCTGCGCCGAATGCGAGTGCTGCGATTGAAGTGACACCCGAAGCACCGGCGGCGCGTCCGCGTAAAACCAATACGCCAAAAACGTTAAACCAAACTAAGCCAACCGAACCCCCTGTGGCCTCGCAAGAAACTGCTGTTGCCAATACCATTATCGCCCCCTCGGCGCGTTTTGCTATGGCGCCACATGGTACCGACGAAGACAGCAACAGTGCGCCTTTACCAGACGACTACCCTTATAAAACACGGATGCAGCGCCGCGAGTACGAGAAACTCAAACGCGAATTGCAAATTGAGTTGCTGAAGGTACAAAGCTGGGTACGCGAGAGCGGACAAAAAATTGTTGGTTTGTTCGAAGGCCGTGATGCCGCTGGTAAAGGTGGCACCATTAAACGCTTTATGGAACACCTCAACCCGCGTGCTGCACGGGTGGTGGCCTTGGAAAAACCGAGTGATGTTGAGCGTGGTCAGTGGTATTTCCAACGCTATATCCAACACTTGCCGACTGCCGGTGAAATCGTGATGTTCGACCGCAGTTGGTACAACCGTGCTGGGGTAGAGCGTGTGATGGGGTTTTGTACCCCTCAAGAATATTTGGAGTTTTTGCGTCAAGTGCCAGAGTTAGAACGGATGCTGGTCAACAGCCATATTCATCTGTTTAAGTTCTGGTTCTCGGTCAGCCGCGAAGAACAGATGCGCCGCTTTATTTCTCGCCGTGACGATCCATTAAAGCACTGGAAACTATCGCCTATCGATGTGCAATCGCTCGATCGTTGGGATGACTACACCCGTGCCAAGCAAACCATGTTCTTCCACACCGATACCGCCGATGCACCGTGGATTGTGATTAAGTCGGATGATAAGAAACGCGCCCGCATTAACTGTATGCGCTACTTCTTACATTCTCTGCCCTATCCGGATAAAAATCCTAAAGTGGCATGCGCGCCCGATCCTCTGTTAGTGGGTGCGGCAGCAACGGTATTGAGCAAAGAAGAAAATGCTATGACCAGCTTCTAATTTTTGCTTTTGCCCCGATTGTCGATAACGGCGTGTCCTGTTTAGGTAACACGCCGTTTTTCTGTCGGTACGCCAAGAAAGGAAAGACCTGTGGAACTACAGCAACAACAAGCCGTGTTGACGATTGCCCTGTTTGCCGCTTTTGCCGATGGCAATAACGATGACCGTGAACGGGAGCAGATTCGGCAAATCGCCGATAGCTTAGGGCATGTCAACCAACAAGCCGAATTAAGCCGCCTGTATCAAGATGTGTTATTCAAACGGGTTTCCCTACCACAGGTCGCCGCGCTATTGCATGATGTCACACATCGCCAATTTGCTTATGAAATGGCTGTGTGTATTTGTGATGCCGATGGTTTACGCACCGCCGCAGAACAACAATTCCTGCAACAACTACGCAGTTTGTTACAACTCGATAGCCAACAAACCCAGTCATTCGAACAACAAAGCGCCGCCTTTACCCAGTCTTGGACACACACCGCCCCCCCTGCCCCTAGTCCTACCCCCAGCTCAGGCTTAGGGTTATTTGCGGGTCTAGCTGCGGGTGCCGCTGCCGGTGGTATTGCTGCTGCTGCCATGTCGCCCAGCCCAACGCCGCAGTATCCGACACCTGCCCCAACTGCAAATACGGGTTTACGACCTGCCAATGTGACCGAAGCACAGTTAGACCGCACCGTGATGAATTATTCTTTGCTCAATGGTGCGCTGGAATTATTGCCGCAGTCATGGGCATCAATGGCAATTATTCCTCTACAAATGAAAATGGTGCATCAAATCGGCAAACATTATGGTTATGAGCTGGATAGCGGCCATATCAAAGAATGGTTAGCCACCATCGGCGTGGGCTTAACCTCACAATATGTTGAGCAATTTGGCCGCAAATTATTAGGCGGTTTATTTGGCAAAGTGGGAGGGAAAACTGGCAAAAAAGTCGGCAATGCCGCCACCGGCATGGCGTTTTCCTTTGCCACCACCTATGCAATGGGTCAGTTAGCGCGACGTTATTACGCCGGTGGCCGAACGATGAATAGTGCAACCTTGCGCGAGAGCTTCCAAGGGCTGTTAGGTTCAGCGAAACAGCTACAGGCACAATCGTTACCACAGATTCAACAACGCGCCCAAGGCCTCAACCCCAGCCAAGTGATGGATTTGGTGCGCGGCAAACAATTGCTCTAATCGCTTAAGACTGTGGCAGGGGATAGGCGGTTGGAGTTAAGGTGGTCAGTTGTCGGCCATCATCAATCCAGATCCGCCGCCCTGATTCACCCTTGGCACGATACATCGCTTCATCGGCGCGCTTCATTAACGCTTCTGCTGTTTGGGCACTGTCAGGATATAACGCCACCCCCATGCTAGCGGTAACGGGTAATAACCGTCCCTGATGTTGCCGCAACACCGCCACGCTGCTTTGCAGTTGCGACAATAGTTCGTCTAACACTGGTCCCAATTCGCACTGCGGCAGTAATAAGGCAAACTCATCCCCACCCCACCGACAGACCAAATCTTGTTTACGGCAGGCCTGTTGTAAACGATGTGCTACTTCACATAACACATCATCCCCCGCTTCATGACCCAATAAGTCATTAATTTTTTTAAAGCCATTCAAATCAATAAAGGCAATTGCCAGTTGTGTCTGTTGTTCACGAGCCTGTTGCATCACTTGTCGTAGTTGTTCATTGAACAAACTGCGATTTGCTAGGCCTGTGAGAGTATCGTGGAAAGCCAAGTTATGCAGACGCGCTTCGACTTCTTTAATGCGCCGAATATCGGTGAAAATCCACACCCAACGTACCACCTGCTGTTTATCTACCACCCGTGTCGCAGAACACCACACGGCACAGGGTTGGCGGTGAGGGACATGCAAGGTCAACTCGCCCTGCCAATGCGATTCGCCTGCCAGTAAATTTTGCAGTTCAAATTGAGTTAACAACGTCTGCTGTTGCTGTAATGGCAAGGGCTGATCTGCCGGCCAGTCATTTTGTCCCAACATCTGACACAAAGCGGGGTTCAACGATAGCCAATGTAACTTGTCATCGCTCAGAGCAATCCCTTCAGAACAATGCTCGACAGCCAGCTGTGACAGTTGTAGTTGTTCCTGCAACTGCTTTTGTTGGGTCATATCAATGACCGTACCAAATAAATAGTCAATTACCCCATCATGACAGTAATGGACATGGTTACGTTCTAATAAATGACGAATACTGCCATCGGGACGAACAATCCGATATTCCACATCAAAGGGCTGTCCCAATGCCATGTAATGATCGAGCTCTTGCCGCACCCGTAAGCGGTCTTGTGGATGAACACAGGCAAAATAGCGTTCTTCAGTAGGCTGAAAACTATCGGGATCAGTGCCAAATATCTCATGAACCGTGACGCTCCAGTCCAATTTACCACTGTCCGTGTGCAACACCCACGAGCCAATCCCTGCATCTTGTTCAGCTGTCTGCAATAGTTTTTCTGCTAAATAGCGCTGTGGGTGGGGAAATAGCTCTTGATTGGCTGGCCGCAATAAAAATACTACCGCCTTGCGTTCCGGTAGCGAGGTGGCTTGGATATGTACTTCACAACTGTGCTGTTGTTGATTAAACCAGGTTTTGATACCCAAACTGCCATGGGCGCGGTTCTCCCCTGCAAAAAACAAAGCTTCCCATACTGGCCCATGTCCCTCGCCGTAATGGGGAATAAAATCGGCCAGCGAGCGTCCTATGAGCTCGTTGGTATTGAGCCCACCGCTGAGCTCACAAGCCAGATGATTGGCATAGCGAATTTTGCCGTCTCGCCCAATAACCAATACCGCTTCTGGGCAGGCATCAAGCCACTGCAAGATTCGCCCACGCTGTCGCCAACAGTGAAACAGCAACCACATCCCAAGCAGCGAACACAGTACCGTGCCAAGTAATAACCACGTTAAGACAGGCATTCCATGACTTCCTAACCGAACAGCGACTTGTCAAGACTAAGTCGTTGAAAATTTGTACTAGATCAGCGACGGCATTGTAGCGGATTGGCTGAAAAATGAAATTTAATTGCTAAAGACGTGGTTGTTTTGCTCAATCAATATGAACAAAACTATTTTTGCGGAAAAGCAAAATTTAGCCGGATTTTTTGATGAATTAGATGTTTTTGTCTGAATTTCGCTACAGGAACGAAATGCAACGGGGAAGAGAAAGAACAACATCCCATCGCTTCATTGCAATGGGATGTTTAAGAATATTCCGACAAGTAGTAGAAAACAGACACTGCACCTGCATGTGATGCAGCTTTTATCCCTCTATTTCACAACAGATGTGCTGCTCGACCAACCGTAGCTATCAGCCAGAAGCGTGGCAATTTTGCCACGCTTCTGGCTGATGTCCTGTCTTTCTATTTTTCCCTTCTTTGTCGTTTATTTCATTTTTTCCCTCGCCTCCCTCTGATTCTTCCTTGCATTTTTTTAGAAAACACCCTGCTTTCTAACATTTTCCCGAAATTTTTCGCTTTTCTTGAACTTGTTTTTTTTGAAAAAAGCACTTTTATTACCATGAACTGATATTGCTGCTGAATTTTCAGATTAAATGAGAATTTTGGCAGAAACAATTTTAATGCAATCAAGAAAAATTTAATTGTTGATTGATGTAGGTCAAATGATAAAATGCCAATGGTTAATCTCTGCCTAACGTTTCGTGATATAAACAATATGTCATTAAATTTTATTTTCAAGTCATAATTCAATTGCTTGTATGATTTTGTCGGAAGATATTTTCAGTTGAATGGCATTTTTTTGTTTTTTGAAATACAGATGAGGTTTCTGTTTATGCTTTTGTTTTTATTTTTTCGCATCTAATGAATGCGCTGCATTCTGTTGCTATTGAAAAAAGTCGTAATTTTCTAATATATTGATAAATATGGTAACAAAAACCCATTTTTTGCTGCTTTGCGTTAATCTTTTACCGATTTTGGTATAGTTCAAAGTCTCTGCCATGAACCCACAACGCTCTTCCCAAGTTTTCTTTTCTCGTCTGACACATGAACTGCGCACACCGCTCAGTGCCTTGTTGGGCCTGACTGATTTACTCAGCCAAACGCCGTTAAATGCGCAACAGGCTGATTTAGTCAGCAAAATGCAGCGGACAGGCCACAATCTGTTAGAGCTGGTGAATGATTTATTGGACGCAGGCCGCATTGATAGTGGCGCTTTGCGTTTAGAACCGGTGCCGATTGATGTGACCGAGCTGCTCAATAATTTGCGGGCCATCTGTGTACCGTTAGCCGTGGCGCGGGGGATTTTATTTGACGTGGCCGTGGATGTGCCGCGCAGGATCGTGGCAGATCCACTCCGTTTGACGCAAATCGTCACTAATTTGGTTAGCAATGCCATTAAATTCACCGAAAAGGGTTGGGTATTGCTTGAACTGGGCGTGATTTGTGATCGGGCTGGCCGGCCTTTATTGCAAATTCGGGTGCGTGACAGTGGGATTGGCATGGACGAAGCGCAATGTGCCCGTTTGTTTCAAGATTTCTCTCAAGGCGAGGGCATTGTGACTCGCTTTGGTGGCAGCGGCTTGGGGATGGCAATTACTGACAGTTTGGTCAAGGCGATGGAAGGTAAAATTACCGTCAGCAGTCGCCCAGGCCTAGGTTCTACTTTTACTGTGATTTTGCCATTGACCTTGGTCAGTGGTGAGCATGTGTTTGAATCTATCCCACGCTTAGCCGGTAATGCGCTGATTATTGACGAAAACAAAGTCGGTCGCGCCTTGTTGGCGGTCATGTTAGACCATCTCCACATTGCCTCGATTGGGGTGAGCAATATCCAAGAAGCGATTACGCTATTGGATGAAATGCCCCATCTACGGGCGGAATTAAACTATGTTTTTCTGGCCGATGGCCGTTCCGCTGCCGCTTTGGAAGAGTCCTGTATGCTGCTGCGACACCATGCTGATATGAATAGCCGGCTGTATGTCATCACTCACCCTGGACGGCAATGGGATGACAGCTTGGTGGCAGTGGATGGTCGTTTAGAAAAACCCTTGGATTTTCCTGTGCTGGCAGCGAAATTGCGCGGAGATGTACCGCCACCGTCACATACCCCCACCCGCAGTACGCCGATTTTGCATGGCAAAACGGTGTTGGTGGTTGAAGATCAAATGGTATTGCGTGAGTTGTTGTGCCATTGGTTAACGGAAGAAGGTGCCGATTGCCAAGCGGTTGCCTCATTGGCACAGGCCGAGGCAGTGTTATCACACTTTGCCCCCGATTGGATTTTCCTCGATCGCCATTTACCCGACGGTGACAGCCTGCCGCGCCTACCACATTGGCTAACGCGCTTTGCGACAGGAACAGTGCCGCATGTGGTGTTATGCACGGCGAATCCTGAACAAAAAGAAAAAGAAGCGGCGTTTGCGGCGGGTGCCTGCGCTTTTCTGCCAAAACCGTTTACACCGTTGCAACTGCGCCATTGTCTTGAACACCCACATGTGCCGACGCCACCGCCTATCGCAGTCGCCCCTCGCCAGATGAAACAAGGGATGGTTGAGGCGATCAATTTAGGTGAGGCATTGCGCTTTAGCGGCGGTAAATTACCCTTGGCACGGCGGATGATTGCCTTGTTTGCTAGCCATCATCAACACAGTGTTGAGCGACTCTTAGAAGCCTTGCAGCAGCAAGATTACTTAGAGATATCGCGCATTGCCCATCGTTTACGCGGTGCTGCTGGTTCAATCGGGGCGGTGGAGTTACATCGAATTGCCAGCCAATTTGAAGGGGTGGCGCTGCAAACCCTGCCAGAGGATATGTTGCGCCATCGGGTGTTGCAGTTGTGTGATGCTTTGTCTGCCGTCAATCGAACAGCGGCGGATATGGCAGAACAAGATTTTGCCAGCGCCTAAGTGCTGATTTCTATACGACGATTTGAGAGTTTTATCATGGAAAAATTACTGCATGTCGATGATGATCCGTTTCAATTGGAATGGGTGCAAGCGGTGTTTGAAGGGGAGTATCAAGTTGGCGCTTATCCTGATGCCGAGTCCGCTTTATCGCAGCTACAACAAATTGAATCAGAAGAAAAACCTACTGTCGCCATTTTAGATTTAGACCTACCTGGGATGAATGGCTATGAGCTGTGCCGCCACTTGCGTACAGATCCTGAATTAGAAGATATGGCAATTTTGATTCTCTCAGCCCGCGACAGCCTGCCCGATCGTCTGGAAGCCTATAACTGCGGTGCCGATGATTACTTTATTAAGCCGGTTGAGATGGCTGATTTGCACTACAAAGTGACCAATCTGTCCTCACTGGCAAGTGCACGGCGACAGGCGCGTTTAGATGCGCTGCAGGCCAATCAAACCACTTTCTCGGTGATGACTGCCTTGGGAGAAACCGGTGTGGTGTTGGGCTTGATGCGCGATGCCGCCAGTTGTCAGGACGAAACCCAGTTAATTCAATGTGGTTTAGATGCGCTGGCTCAATTTGGCTTACAAGCGATTATCGAGGTGAATTCCTGTCGTGGGCGCTATCTAAATAGTCATGGCGGAGAGCCCATTCCGATCGAGCAAGAGATTTTGCAACACGCCAAAACGATGGACCGGATTTTTGAATTTCGGCAACGGGCGGTATTTAACTATCCCTCGGTCACCATTTTGATCAAAGACATGCCACTGGACGAAGAAAGACATGGTAGATTGCGCGACCATGTTGCACAAATTGCCGAAGGCATGAGTTTACGCGTGGCAAGTTTGGATTATGTTTATACTGCATTGCAACAGCAACGCCAGTTATTGGAAACACGCAGCAGCTTGCTTGGCCTCTCACAACGCTTGCGTGATGAGCTAGAACAACAACGCGAGAACAGCAAAAACATTTTGCAAGAAATGACGCATAGTTTAGAGACCATCATTCATTGTTTTGATCTCAAAGAAACCCAAGAACATGCCCTTAAAGAAGTGATCGACCATGCGCGTTTCTCGGTGGAAGATTTACAAAATCGGGAATTAGAAGTCGAAACTGTGTTGCAACAACTGATTGCACAACTCGACCGCACCTTAAACTGTTGATCGGAGCTGGCCTTGAATAAACCGATAGTGTTGATTGTGGACGATCAAGCCAATTTGCGTAAATTACTGCGGTTGTCTTTATGCCAAGAATACGACGTGCTTGAAGCAGAAGACGGCGCAGGTGCGCTGAAATTGGTGCGCGAACAACGGCCACAGGTGGTGATTTTGGACGTCATGATGCCGGGGGAGTTTGACGGGATTGAAGTCTGTCGCCAAATCAAAAAAGACCCTGCGCTGGCTCATACTGGCGTGGTGATGGTGACGGCACGCGGTCAGGCCAGCGATATTGAAAGCGGGATGGCGGTGGGGGCTGATGCCTATTTCCCAAAACCGTTCAGTCCGTTAAAACTGTTGGCTTTTCTGCGTGAGCACTATCGCTAAATGTCCAATCCGTCTTTATTGCCTCGGCTATTGTGGGCTGCCGCTGCGATTTCGCTCTTGACGGCAATTGCGGTGGCTGGGTTGTCCTCTGCTTTTATGCAGCGTTGGATTATCGGCCATCTGCAAGCCAAGCTAGAGCATGAATCGATACAAACAGCCAAAAATATCGAATTGCGCTTTCATGCGGCACTGATGCAACTCGACACCTTGGCTGCTTCCTCTGGGCTCAATGCCTTAATTGCCGAGGGGCGACCATTACAAGATCGTAATGAGTTTATTGCCAAGGTGGATGACCCGATTTTGCACAGTCGGTTGTCGCTGTTTTCCAATCGTCCCTTGGGCCCCGACCCCTATCAGCTTGCTTCGGTATGGGAACATGGGCAAATGTTGGCGGTTTTGCGCAAAGAACCTTTAGAGTGGACAGCATTGATTGCCCGACCGGTGCATTTAGCAAGCCGTTCGGGGCCGGCAGCCGTGTTGCAGCTGGAAATTCCCATGCAATATCTGTTGGTACAAGATTTTGATGATGTGCAACATGCCATTGTGTCCGAGCAAGGGCAACGGTTAGTAGGTTCGATTGCCTCTCATGCCGAGCAGATTCGTACACCATTGAATTTGGCGTGGCCGTTAGATCAACTGCATCTGTCGCTGGTATCGAGCGTCTCGACGCAACACGCATGGCAAGAGCTGTTTGTTTTGTTTCGCTTGCAAATTGCAATTGTGATTTTGTTATTGGCTGGGGTGTTGACTGCTTGTTATATCGCGGGCAGACGCTTGATGCATCCATTAGTGCATTTGAGCGATGCAGCACAGCACATTACCCGTACCGGACAATTACAACAGCGTCTGCCTACCCAAACAGGGTTTGCCGAGTATCAACGTCTTGCCCGAGTCTTTAATGCCATGATGGATCGTTTACAGGCGACACAGGAAGCACAGGAATACAAAATTCAACAACGTACGGTGATCCTGCGTGAGCGCGAAAGCTCGTTGCGGCGACAGTTTGAAGTCAGTGATTTGATCACTGAGAGCCAAGCGCAAAAAATCGCCAATGTGCCGTTGCCGGTGTTATTACATCAGCTGTTACAGCGTTTATTGCCATTATTAGAAAGTGAAGTCGGTTTAATTGCCGAGGTGCGCGACGATGAGCAGGGGCAACCGACCTTATGCCACTATGCCTTGGCCTCGACAGCAACCCAAGGCAACAACAGTTATTTGTATGGTGAGCATTATCAGCCACAACGAGGTTTTCTGAGTCTTGATGAAGCGTTGCAACGGGTGATTACCCAAGGTCGTCCGGTGGTGTCTAACCTTCCCACTTTACCGCCAGTGGAAGAGCTTGCCGAAGCAAAACTGAGCAACTTTTTGGGTTTACCATTGGCGGTTGGTGGCAAGGTGTTGGGGGTGTTGGGATTAGCGAATCGAGAAGGAGGTTATGAAAACCACCACATCGATTTACTCGAACCTCTGTTAGCCAGTTTGGCGGGCATTATTGATGCATGTCATGCCGACCAAGCGCGTGAGCGTGCCGAACATGCGCTATCAGCCAGTGAACAGCGTTTAGAGTTGGCGGTGCGCGGTGCCACGATTGGTTTGTGGGAATGGGATGTGCTGCATGACCGGATGGCGATTAACCATTTGTGGGCGGGGATGTTGGGGTATGAGGTCAAAGAACTCGACCCACTCAACCTAACGCGCTGGTGTGCCTTATGTCATCCGGATGATGCTTTGGTGGTACGCAGCCTATTACATGCCCATTTAGATGGTCATGCGCCCGACTTTGAATCCGAAGTGCGGATGCGCCATCGGGATGGCCGTTGGTTGTGGATTTTAGCCTCGGGTAAGGTGTCGGAACGCGATGGCAATGGTCGTGCGCTGCGAATTAGCGGCACGCACTTAAATATTACTGAGCGGCGGATGGCAGAACTGCGCTTGCAAGAACGTACCAAACAACTGCAAGCAATTTTCCGCATGAGCCCCGATGGCTTTGTCTCGTTTGATAGCCAAGGGGTGTTGCGCTATGTCAGTCCAACCTTTGAACGTCTCACCGGCTTAAGTGAAACGGTCTTGATTGGATTATCACCGGCGCAGTTTGATGCGGCCCTGCAAGACCGTTGTGCCCCCGAAGCCCCGTATCGTGGTCTGGCCTCATTGCGCGCACGCTTGAATAGCAGTGGTGATGGCCCTCGTGAAGGCCGCGAGAGCCGCGAGTTATTTGAATTACGTTGGCCGCGTAAGGCGATTATTGAAGTTGGCATTTCGGAAAGTAGTAACGACTCGGTGAACGTGTTGCTGTATTTTCGTGATGTGACTGCAGAGGTTGAAGTTGAACGACTGAAAAGCGAATTTCTTTCCACTGCGGCCCATGAATTGCGCACGCCGATGGCCAGCGTCTATGGTTTTGCTGAGTTGTTACTGCACAATGAATTTGATGAGCAAACACGGCGCGATTTGTTGACCACGATTTATGAGCAATCGGGTTTATTGGTGCAAATTATCAATGAACTGCTCGACTTGGCGCGGATTGAAGCGCGGCGGGGGAAAGATTTCCGCTTACAAACTTTGTCTTTGAATGACTTGCTGTGTGATACCGTCAATGGCCTGAAGATGCCGGGTGATGATCGCTCGGTGGTGGTCGAATTTCCGTCCCAACCGGTATTGGTGCATGCCGATAGCGGTAAATTGCGGCAGGCTTTTAACAATGTATTGTCCAATGCCTATAAATATTCACCCAATGGCGGTGAAATTCGTTTGGTCTTGTCGGCCGAGGTGGCAGAACAGCCCCACCTGTGCGCCATCCAAGTCAGCGATCAAGGGATTGGCATGACCAGCGAACAGCTGGCACGTGTTTTTGAACGGTTTTATCGCGCAGATAGCTCTGGAAAAATCCCCGGCACGGGTTTGGGGATGAGCGTGGTGAAAGAAATTATTGAACTGCATGGTGGATATGTCACTGTAGACAGCCGTTTTGGCACCGGTACTACGGTGACCGTGTATCTGCCACTCATAGGGGAAACAAGATGACACATGGACTGACGCCTGACCAGCCACATTGCACAACGCGTGAGGCCGCTGAACGGCTTGGGGTGTCGTTGCGAACAGTACAGCTTTGGGTCGAAAGTGGCCGCTTGCCGGCGTGGAAAACACAAGGCGGTCATAGACGGGTCAGCGTAGAAGCGGTGGAACAACTCTGCCGCGCCCAAGGCAACCCCCCTCCTGGTACGGGGCACAAGCGTATTTTGTTGGTGGAAGACGATATTGCGATGATGAAGCTCTATCGTATCAAACTCAGCTTGATGTTACCGGAAGCACAGTTTTTTGAAGCGGCCTCGGGTTTTGATGCCTTGTTAGCGATTGGCCGTTTTCAGCCCGACTTTCTGATTTCCGACCTGCGGATGCCCGACTTAAATGGTTTTGCGCTGCTGCGTTATCTGTGCTCGCGGCCAGCTCGCGGCCAGAATTAGCGCATTTGCATGTGGCGGCGGTAACGGGGATGGAAAGCCATGCCATCGAAGCCGAGGGCGGTGTTCCGGCGCGGGTACGGGTGTTTGCCAAACCGGTGGACTTTGCTGCCTTGTCCGATTGGTTGCAACAAGCCAGCGACAAAGACCCAGTGATGTTGGCGGATGATATCGACTATATCGATTGATTTGGTCTCCCCCCCTGCAAGTACCTACAGGGGGGGATGGTTTTACGCCATCACATGCCGCCATTCATCAACTAACAGATAGACCGCAGTTACCGCTAATAACAGCGCCATACTGTAGTTAAAACTGCGCAATACCCACGGTTGGTGCATCCACCGCCGCAATGCATCGCCAGTCCATGCCCACAGCGCAATGCAGGGGAAATTCACCACCGCACAAAACAGACCTAATAACAAGGCATCACCAGCGTGGCTATCGGCAGGCAAAAACAAAATCGCCACATTCAAGACCATCATCCACGCTTTTGGGTTGACCCATTGAAATGCAGCTGCCCCTAAAAAGCCTAAGGGTTGCTGGCTGCCCCGATGATCGGGCCGATCGGCATGGGCTTGTTTCCATGCCAACCACAACAGATAACTACATCCAACGACCATCAACGGCAAGCGCACCGCCTCCAACCATTGCATGATCCAACTCAAGGCCAACGCCACCAACGCCACCTGTACCGCATGGCCGATGCTGATACCAAGCATATGCGGCAAAGTACGGCGGAAGCCAAAATTGACGCCACTGGCTGCCAACATCAAATTATTCGGCCCCGGGGTTACCGATAAACTGGCCACATAGGTCATTAAAGGAATGTCTAACATCATGATGTCACCTCGTGCTGTGAATGATTCGGAGATACTACGATAACGAGTTTGCTGTTATGGTTACAGTGGCAAAAATAAAATTTTATACTGGTTACAGTGATGTAAAAAACACACTGTAACCCTTGCAGTGCTGATGAACTGTGATAGAGAACGAGATGGATAGATCAGACAACCTTCCTTTTGTCGTGAGTTCAACTCACGAATCACCAACCGAGATGCCGCGTTACTTGATGTTGGCAGAGGCATTACGCGCCGCGATGCAAGATGGTCGTTTGCCGGCTGGGGCACGCTTGGCCTCGGTGCGTGAAGCAGCAAAACAGCGTCAGGTCAGTTTGAATACCGTATTGGCGGCATATCGCCACTTAGAAAGCCGTGGCCTTATCGAAGCCCGCCCCCAGTCAGGCTACTATGTGCGGGCACAACTGGCCGCGCCACCGCTGCCAACGGCGACAGTGCCCGAGAGCGAAGCGCAGCCAGCTGATTTAGTGGTGTTAAATCAAATTGCGGCGGTGTTAGCCGCCAACCAACGGCAAGACCATATTGATTTGTCTTTGGCCTGTCCAAAAGGGGGCGACTTTTACCCAGGTGCAAAATTGGGCAAATTGGTACACGAGTTAACACGACGTAAACCGGAGTTATTGACTGATTATTGCCTGCCACCGGGCCCGTTGTTATTGCGTCAAGAAATCTGCCGCCATGCTCACAGTTTGGGGATGGAATTAGACCCTGCACAAATTTGCCTTACCAATGGTTGCATGGAGGCGTTACAACTGGCGCTGCGTGCCGTTACTCGTCCAGGGGATACCGTCGGTTTAGAGTCGCCGACTTACTTTAATCTGTTGCCACTGCTTGACCGGCTGGGTTTGAAAGCGGTGGAAATCCCCACCCATCCAGAAACAGGGTTGGCAGTCGATGCCGTTGAGCTGTTATTACAAGAAAAACGCCTGCAAGCAATTGTGGCGATGCCGAATGTCCATAACCCCTTGGGCTGTTGTATGCCACTGGCGGCCAAGCAACGTTTAGCGCGTTTGGTCAATGACTATCGGGTGCCGCTGATTGAAGATGCTTTATACGCGGAATTGCAGTTTGATATGCCGTTGGCGCCAGCAGTCAAGGCATTTGACCGCGATGGTTGGGTGTTAGTGTGTGCGTCTTATACCAAAACCTTGGCCCCTGGTTTTCGGATTGGTTGGATTGAGGCAGGGCGGTTTAGTCGTGATGTTGCTGATTTGAAATTCTGTTCTTCGGTAGCACAACCGGCATTGTTAGCCGAAGCCACTGGGCTATTCTTACAAATGGGCGGATATGAACAGCACTTACGGCGTTTGCGCCGCTTGTATGCAGCACAGCTAGACCGCCTGCGTGGTTTGTTAGCCGATCATTTTCCCGTTGGGACGCGTGCTACTGCGCCACAAGGGGGATTTTTATTGTGGGTGGAATTGCCGGAGGGATGTGACAGTGCCTTATTATTCCGCCAAGCCCTGCAACATAAAATTTCTATCATGCCTGGCACGCTCTATTCACCATCCGGGCGTTACAATCGTCATATAAGGTTATCAGGTTGTTACCCTTTTAGTGAACGTCATATAAAAGCGCTGTTACAATTAGGGGAATTAACCAATAAACAATTAGGTTAAACAGGCGATTGAGAAATACAAGATTTATGGCAATAAGTATAGAATCAAATCGTTTTTAATACTTAATTGTGATTTTAGATTGATTGTTAGGGTAATCTGTTGTTATCCTCCTGTCTTGAACCGTTTTTCGATACGAAAGCTGTTTCCATGTTCAGTCTGTTTTCTGACTTTGCCTGCCGTGCGATGGATGAGGGCGTGTAATGAGCGCACACAATCAATGTCAATGCATCTTGCAATGAAGAAGGCACGCTGTCGCTTGAAGCCAGCCAAGCACGACAATTAGCAGAAATTGCGGCTGACTGGTTTTGGGAAACCGACCAACAACATCGGTTTATCTATTTTTCCGAAGGCATTGTGAAACAAGGGATTGATCCCTTGGCCTTATTAGGAAAACGTCGCGATCAAATTGTCGATGTTTCACAAGAAATTCAGCCCGGCGATTTAGAACAGCATATTGCCACGCTAAACGCGCATTTACCCTTCCGTAATTTTACTTATCGCCTCAAAGCAGCACCGGGGGTAGCACCACGTTATCTTTCGATCAGTGGGGTACCGGTATTCAGTGAGCAGGGCGCTTTTGAAGGCTATCGGGGTATTGTGCGAGATGTGACCGATGCGATTTCCTTACAAAAAGACCTTGAGCGTGCCCGCGATGAGGCACAAGGGGCGAATCGTGCTAAAAGCGAATTCTTGGCGACGATGAGCCACGAAATTCGTACCCCACTCAATGGCATTATTGGGATGAGCAGCCTGTTGTTACAAACGCGGCTCGACCCCGAACAAACCTACTTCGCCCGCACCATCGATGCCTCTAGCCATGCTCTGTTGTCGATCATCAACGACATTCTCGACATTTCAAAAATGGAAGCGGGGCGGCTAGAACTCGAAATTTCACCTTGTGATTTACCACAACTCGCAGAAGGGGTGAAAAGCCTGATGGCGACGCGCTTGGTCGGTAAACCCGTGTCGTTGATGCTCAGTCTCGACACCCGAGGTTTTGACTATGTGTTGGCGGATGAAGGCCGTTTGCGTCAAGTGTTGCTCAATCTGGTGGGTAATGCGGTCAAATTTACCGAACGAGGGACGGTCACCATCGAAATCTACTGGCAAAGCCTGCCAACGGCAGCGATGTCAGACCTTCCCGACACCATTAGCGATACTTTAGAAGAAGCGGGTTTATTTGGTCGTCTGCGGGTCAATGTCCGTGATACGGGGATTGGCATTGCTTCGGAAGTGCAATCACGCTTATTCACCATGTTTACCCAAGCAGACTCCGCTATGGTGGGACTGGATTGGGCTTGGCAATTTGCCAGCGTTTAGTTGAACGCATGGGTGGAACCATTGGCCTAGAAAGCCAATTAGGGGTAGGCAGTGTGTTTTGGTTTGAGCTGCCATTGCAAGTGCGCCCAGGCCAATCAGCAATCACCACCCAGCAACGCCCTCTGGCCGGCTTAAATGTGTTGTTGATTGAACCCAATGAAACGGTACGCAGTGAAATTGCGCGCCTATTAACCCATTGGGGGGCGCAGACCTCGTTGTTTAGTCAAACCGTCGAGGCCTTAACCGATTGGCGTGAACATTCTGTGGGCGCCAATGGCGAACATCACCATCCAGTGGATGTGATGATTGCCCGCCATCCGCTACCCGGCATCAATGCACTCGATATTCGTACGCTGATGCAAAGCCATCCTAAAGCGCATGTGCCTGCGCTATTGCTGTTATTAGACAATCCTGCTTTACGCAGTGAGGTGCCGCAGCAAGAAGCCATTATCAGCATGAACACCGATCCGCTGGTACACAGCGTGTTACTCGATCAATTGCTGACCTTACTGCCCGAAAACCACCCGACTTTACAGCGGCCCTTGTCCTCGCCACTTTCCCCTACCCCTGTGACGGATACCCCATTGCGTATCTTGGTAGTGGAAGATAATGCGGTGAATCAGCAGGTGATTAGCAGCATCTTGCGCCGACTCGGTCATGAGCCCGAGGTAGCACAAGATGGGGTGGAAGCGTTGGAGTATCTCGCTCGTCAGCGTTACGATGTGGTGTTGATGGATATGCACATGCCGCGCATGGATGGGTTAAGTGCGACTCGTGCTTTGCGTAGCAGTGGCGGTATTAATGCCAATTTGCCGGTAATTGCCCTGACTGCCAATGCGATGAGCGAAGACCGTCGTGCCTGTATGGCAGCCGGAATGAACGATTTTCTGGCGAAACCGGTGGATATTTCAGCCGTGGCAAACTGTTTGCGCCATTGGCAAACACGCTTACAAGAACCCCTCGTGGCGGATGCCGAGCCGGTTGAACCGGTGGCTGAGGCAGACCCATTATCTTCTTTATCTCAATCTTCTCCTGTGGAGGCTAAACCTGTGTCCTCGTTCGCATTGCCCGAAATTGTATTGAATAGCCCGCTGCTCAATACCAGCAGTATGCAAGAGCTTGATGAGCTGTTGGGAGAGGAGGTGCGACTACAGCTATTAGAAGATTTATGGGCTGATGTGGATAGCAAATGGGCGCAATTGGCCGCGCTCGCACAACAAGACGCTTCTACCGGCTTGGTTGAGTTAGCGCATAACCTAAAAGGCTCGGCGGCCAATTTGGGACTCGACCGCATGGCAGCAGCTTTGGGTCAGCTGGAATTAGCAGGACGCGGCCATCAAAATGCACAAGGCTCGATTGCCGATTGTTGGTCGTGGGTCAGCACGGTAGTGCCGGAAACCCGCGCCGCTTTAAACCAAACCAGTGGCTGATGCGCCAAGACTGCAGGAGCATAACAAGATGCTGCTTTATATCGTTGACGATAACCAAATCAATTTGGTTTTGTTTGAAAAGCTGTGTGGCTTGTTGCCTGCGGTCAGCCAAGGTTTAGAAATTCATTCTTTCCTTGATCCTTTTGAGGCTTTGACGGCATGCCAACACAATCTGCCAGATTTGTTGTTGGTAGATTATATGATGCCAGGTTTAGACGGATTGGAGTTGGTTGCCCGTTTTCGCCGCCAACCAGGGGCAATGGATGTACCGGTGGTGATGATTACCGCCGCCCAAGACCGCGACATTCGCCATCGCGCTTTGGCCGCTGGCATCACCGACTTTTTGAATAAGCCGGTTGATCCTCTCGAGTTACAACCGCGTCTGACCAACTTGTTGAAACTACGGCAACAACACCTGCGGTTAAAAGATCGCAATCAATGGCTGGCCGAAGAAGTGCGCAAGGCCACACGGCAATTGGTTGACCGTGAGATGGAAACCATCATCCGCCTCACCCGCGCCGCCGAATACCGCGACCCAGAAACCGGCGGCCATATTCAACGGATGGCGCACTATACCCGTTTGATTGCCAAAGCCTTGGCACTGCCGGAGGAGCAATGCGAGTTACTGTTGCGCGCAGCACCGATGCATGATGTCGGTCGGTAAATTGGGCATTCCAGACCGCATTTTATTAAAACCTGGGCGGTTAAATGATGATGAAATGGTCATTATGCGTACCCACGCCCAAATTGGTCATGATTTGCTGCATGGCAGCCATTCGCGCTTATTGCAAATGGGGGCTGAGATTGCGCTGCATCATCACGAAAAATTTGATGGCAGTGGCTATCCTAATGGCCTGAGAGGGGAAGACATTGCTCTTTCTGGCCGCATTGTGGCGGTGGCCGATGTGTTCGATGCACTGACCTCGGCACGACCTTATAAACCGGCTTGGCCGCTTGATCGTGCTTGCCAGTTATTGCGTGATGAATCCGGTCGTCATTTTGATCCGCGTTGTGTCGATGCCTTCTTCTCGGTGTGGGATCAGGTGTTAGATATCCGCAATCAGTTCCAAGATGATGAAGATACGCCACCGATGGTTGAACTCAGTGTACTGAAACCGGCATAGCTGAAGCAGTTGTAGACCGAAGTGATTTACGCCTATCGGTCAAAAAATATGAGTTGAATAAGAGAATTTGTAAATGACATCGGTCGAACACCACCAAGCTGCCCTAGATAAAATTGCCGAGCTCGAACAAACCATTACTGAACAACGCGCTCAGCTGGCAGCGGCGCGGGCCTTGGCGGAAAAATTACGCCAAACTGAAATCGATTTACGCACCCAACGCCGTTTATTACGGACAGTGTTGGACGAAAGTCCCGATTTTATTGTTCTCAAAGACCATAACGCCAAATTTTTGCTGTGCAATCGGCCCCTCGCAGATTTCTATGGCACCACGCCAGATGAGATGGTGGGCAAAGATGATGGCGATTTCAGTGCGACCCCCGAGCAGGCCGAATTTTTCCGCCAGAATGTGTTGAGCATCATGGCGCGTGGCGAAACCGAGGTGGTGTTTGAAGAATCGACCGATGATGAAACTGGCGAGCGGCGCTTTTTTCGCTCAATTAAAAAACCCTTCTTAGATGAAGATGGCCGGCCACAGATTTTGGTAATTGCTCATGACATCACCGACATTCGGATGGCGCAAATCAAAATCGAAGAAAGTGAACGCCGCCTGCGCTATGCCCTTGACGCCACGGGAGAAGGGGTGTGGGATTGGGATTTGACCACCAATGCCCTGAAACATAACCCACGTTGGTTTGATATTTTAGGCTATCGGCGTGACGAGCTCTCCGGTACGGTCGAAGACTTTACCCGCTGTTTACTACCAGAAGAACAGCCAGACATTCAACGAGCCATCGCAGCCTGTTTGCAAGGCGGTGGTAGTTATCACCACGAACACCGTATGCGCCGCAAAGACGGACAGGTGATTTGGGTGTTAGACCGTGGTGATGTGGTGGAGCGTGGTGCCGATGGCACGCCGTTGCGGATGGTTGGCAGCTTTGCTGACATCACCGCCCGTAAAGAGGCGGAACAGGCATTATTAAACGCCAAACTGCATGCCGAACGTGCCAGCCGCGCCAAGAGCGAATTTTTAGCCAATATGAGTCATGAAATCCGTACCCCAATGAATGGGGTAATTGGCATGACTAGCTTATTGCTCGATTCAGAACTGAATGAGGAACAACGCGATTTTGCTGAGACCATTCGCAGCAGCGCCGAATCACTGCTGACCATCATTAACGACATTCTCGACTTCTCAAAAATCGAAGCCGGCAAGCTCGAATTAGATGCTCATCCGTTCAAATTACATGACTTATTAAATGGCTGTATTGGGTTGATGAATGTATCAGCCCGCGCCAAGGGTATCCAACTGGCACTGCAAGTCGATTTGGCACTGCCGCGAGTGGTGTGTGGCGATGCCGGAAGAATTAAACAGGTGTTGATCAACCTGTTGGGAAATGCCATTAAATTCACTGAAGTCGGCGAAGTGACCTTACAAGTGGCAATTCTGAAGGTGGCACAAGACGCTTGTCAGATGCGGTTTGCCATTCGTGACACCGGCATCGGTATCAGCCCTGAAGGCGTGGCACGTCTGTTCCAACCGTTCTCACAAGTCGATACCTCGCCCTCGCGCAAATTCGGTGGCACGGGTCTTGGTTTGTCGATCAGCAAGCGTTTGATTGCGATGATGGGTGGCTCTATCGGGGTGAACAGCGTCCAAGGCCAAGGTTCGGAGTTTTGGTTTGAAATCAGTTTGCCGTTACCTGTTGAAGACACGCATCCAGAAACGGGACGGGCGGCAAAACAGAAAACAGAGTTGGTCGGGCGAGTCTTGTTGGTAGAAGACAATTTGATTAACCAGAAGCTGGCCGTGGCGATGTTGAAAAAACAAGATCTGCATGTCGATCTTGCCAACAACGGTAAAGAAGCCCTCGATGCCTTGTCCCTGCATGACTATCAATTGATTTTGATGGATTGTCAGATGCCGGTGATGGATGGCTTTGAAGCCACCGAACGTATCCGCGCCGGTGAGGCCGGTGCGGTAGCTGCACAAACCCCGATTTTGGCACTCACCGCCAATGCCATGCCAGAAGACATCCAACGCTGTTTAGATGTCGGCATGGACGATCATTTAGCAAAACCATTTACCTTGGCTACTTTACAAGCCACTTTAGTTCGTTGGTTAGGGCGGCAATTATGAGCACAACAGAGCAAAAAACCCTTTTGGCTTTTTTTCATCATTGGGGCATTCGCGCAAAACTGATTTTCCTGTTTGTGCTGATTAAAGTCATTCCCTTGGTCTTATTGGCCTTGGTGGCATGGGAGGGGGTGACCCATCTCGGCAAAAACATGAATGAGCAATCCGACACCTTAACCGCAGAAGTGGCGAAAACCGTCGAGGATATGGGAAAAACTTTCTCGAAAGAAGCCGAGAAAGCCCTGAATAATCGGGCGCGGGAAGAATTAGAACGGCTGACCACCGACACGGCGCGTGCGGTAGCCGATTTTCTCTACGACCGCGACCAAGATATTCTGTTTGTTGCCAAAATGGAGCAAGACACTGAGCATTATCAACGCTTTATTCAACAACAGTTGCGTGGTGTGGTGGACAGTGGCGAATGGAAGCTGACCGCTGATGGTAAGGGCTGGGAGCCGGTAGTGCCGCTGCAGAATTGGACCGAGCGCCAAGTTCACGCGACCAACGAAGAAAACAAACAAGACTTTCACTATCGCCCACCTGAAACTGTGTTACGCGAAAAATTAGTGCCGCTGTATCACGAAATCACCTTTGTCGATTTAACAGGGCAAGAGCGCATCAAAGTCTCGGCAACCGATGTACTGCCAAAAGAGTTGCGTGATGTCTCGAAAAAAGAAAATACCTATGCCAAGGCAGAGAACTATTTTGCCGAGTTACAAAAACTGAAGCCCGGTGAAATCTATGTGTCGGATGTGATTGGGCCGTATGTGCCGTCACGGGTGATTGGGACCTTTACCCCAGAAAAAGCCGCAACCGCCGGCATTCCCTTTGAGCCCCAACAAGAAGCCTATGCCGGTAAAGAAAACCCACTGGGTAAGCGTTTTCAGGGCATTATCCGTTGGGCAACACCGGTTGAGAAAAACGGCAAAGTGGTGGGGTATGTTACCTTAGCCCTCGATCACCGCCACATTCTGAGCTTTACCGATCATTTATTGCCGAATGACCAACGCTACGGACAAATTGCCGATCCTGCCAGCGGTAACTATGCCTTTATTTGGGATTATCAAGATCGCTCTGTCGCCCATCCTCGTCATCATTCCATCGTGGGTTTTGATCCCAATACCGGTGAATATGCCACACCGTGGTTAGAAGCCTCGTTATACGAAGGTTGGCAAAAGAGTGGCTTGCCGTTGCGTGAGTATCTGAAAAACGTCCCGATTTTCGATCAGCAAACCCGCAATAAGAAACCAGCCAAAGCGTTAAATAAGGCTGGCACTGTCGGTTTGGAGTGTCGCTATCTTAATTTTGCCCCACAGTGCCAAGGGTGGCATGACCTAACCCAATTTGGCGGTTCGGGGTCGTTCTTGATTCTATGGACTGGGGTATGGAAGCTGACCACTGCCGCGACCATTCCTTATTACACCGGCCACTATGGTAATACCTTGCGTGGTTTATGTGACCATCGGTGCCAATATTGACGAATTCCAAGAACCAGCGAAACAAACTGCGGCGCAGATGAATGAGCGTGTCAGTGAGTTTGCCAGCAAGATGAAGCAGCGACAGCAAGAAATCAGCGATCTTATCGACCATTCCTTACAACGCACCGCCTTTAGCTTGTCGGTCTCGACCATGATCATGGTGATTGTGGTGGTGGCGATTGCGATTTGGCTGGCCTCGATGCTGACACGGCGGATCACTGATTTGATTAGCGGTTTGTACCGCATCGAAAGTGGTGAATTTGGTTTCCGTTTCCCGAAAGGGTCGAATGATGAACTGGGGCGCTTGAATGATTCGATGAACCGCATGGCGCACAGTGTTGAGGAGTCTTTTGAACGGGTGGAAGAAGCGCGGGCACAAGCCGAAGAAGCCAACCGCATGAAAAGCGATTTCCTTGCGCGTATGTCGCATGAACTGCGTACCCCGCTGAATGGCATTCTAGGTTTTGCTGAGTTGCTGCGGATGGATGCCGCCAATGATGAAACCTATGAATATGCCGACACCGTTTATCAAAGCGGTAAGCATTTACTGTCGCTGGTTAATGATGTGTTAGACCTTGC
Organism: Aquaspirillum serpens DSM 68; assembly: GCF_000420525.1. Taxonomy (GTDB): domain Bacteria; phylum Pseudomonadota; class Gammaproteobacteria; order Burkholderiales; family Aquaspirillaceae; genus Aquaspirillum; species Aquaspirillum serpens. The sequence continues at coordinate 1,037 of NZ_ATVC01000040.1, read as the reverse complement.
CAAAATTGAATCCGGCAATATGGTGTTAGACCATTGCCGTTTCCCATTGCTACCGGCCTTGCGTGATGTGATTGGCTTGAATCAAGCATTGGCAGCAGAAAAATCACTGCCGCTTACGCTGCATATTGACAGCAATTTGCCAGAGCAATGGGAAGGTGACCCGATTCGGGTACAGCAAGTGTTTAACCACCTGTTAAATAATGCGGTGAAATTTACCCGTCACGGCGAAGTGCAAGTGTATGTTAACTGCGATGAGCATGAACTTCATATTCGGGTTGAAGACACCGGTCCGGGGATTCCGGAAGCGGAACATGAAAAAATCTTCGAGAAATTCCGCCAAAACGCCAACTTCACCACCCGTGACCAAGGCGGTAGCGGGCTTGGCTTGGCACTAGCACGAGAATTGGCCTGGTTGATGGGCGGCAATGTGGTGTTGGTGCGCTCCGTGGTAGGCGAAGGCTCGTGTTTTGAGCTGCGGTTACCGATTGAAGCAAAATGTGTTGTCCCCGTTAAAGCCTAAGTCTATTTGACAGTCCGTAGCCCACTGATACGATCTGATAGGGTCACTGGGGCGCACCGCAGTGCGCCCCAGTTCAACAACACGTTACAACAACCTAGCTATTTACACCCAGCCATCAAACTGCATCACCGTTCCAATGGCGGTAATGGCTTCGCTGCTGGCGGCGAGTTTGACAGCGAGGCCGTTACGATCGAGGGTGTTGTTTTGCAACTCCGCTAAATGACCGTTGAGCTCGGTGGTATTGGCTTGGCGACCGTAGGTATTTTGGTACAAGGTCTGAACATAGGTGGTGTTGTCCATCTTCGCCAAGCTGCTGTTATGGGCTTGGAACCAAGTAAAGACCACGTCCGCCGACAGGCGACCGGCCTGATAGTCGGTGGCGGCTTGTTTGCCGAGTTGCCATTCACTGACTGATGCATCACGGTTGAGGAAGGTTTGGAACAACCGTGCTAGTGTGGCTTCTACGCCGTTATGAGTCAGGTGAAGGATGTCGCCGTTATCGAAGGCAATGGATTCC
>NZ_ATVC01000039.1 GCF_000420525.1 Aquaspirillum serpens DSM 68 | reverse complement strand
TTAGAAAGCGGTCAATCCTATCGTGAGATGAAGCATGTGATTTGTATTCATCTGCTGGACTTTGATCTATTTCCCGAACACCCAGAACAAGCATCATGGCGGTTTGAATTACGTGATCAACACATTCCTGATGTCGTCCTTACCAAAGCACAGCAAATCGATATTCTGGAACTAGACAAAGCCGACCGCCTCCAACTGGCCCCAACAGCATTAAAGAATTGGGTCGATCTGTTTGAACATTGGCAGGAGCAACACATCATGGCACAGCTGACACATACCCCAGTAATGACTGTCTTGCAATCGCTAGAGCAAATGAGCCAAACCAAGGAAGAACGGTTACGGGCATTGGCGCGTGAGCGGGCGGTGTGGGATTACAACACTGAGATTCAAGTCGCAGAAGAACGTGGTGAACAGCGAGGTTTAGAAAAAGGCCGTGAAGATGGTATGCAAACATTACTCCGAACGCTGATAGAGGCGCGGTTTGGTCAGCCATTACCGGATTGGGTGTTATCGCGGTTACGGACAGCAACACCAGAACAATTACAGCAATGGGGCATTTCGTTAGCGCAGGCACAACGCTTAGAAGATATTTTTGAAACCTGACCCCCTCCACACCTCCCCCTGAAATCAGGGGGAAGCCGGTGCTGTAGGGATAATAAGCGCAGCGCATCCGCCAAACACCAATCTCGATATGTAACATGGGCACCGGTTTTGTGCCCACCAAATCCATATCACCGAGAACACATCCAAAAAAACCGCCCCACCCAATTCAGGGCGAGGCGGTTCGGTATTACGTACGGCGGTGTTTTGCCATTTTTTACCCATGTTATGGGCACAAAAGCGGTGCACCCTACTGGGCTCAGGTATTCAACACCTGCAAGCCATTCTGCCTAGCTTGTTTTATCTCATACGCCTTGACGGCATCCGCTTGTCCCTGATTCCCTGTCAGCCGACAAAGGACAGTCACCTTGATGGTATGTGCGGAGGCGATGGCCTGGTCAACCCGGGTATTGTTGTGCTTGAGCATGTTGCGAAAATGGGCCTGAACTACTGACTGTTGATAAGGGATTGGATTATCACCCCCGATCGTTGAGGCGCCAACCGTTTCTCGGCGAATGTAAATCGCTTGGTTGTCGATTTCGATTTGAAGAATTCTGAAATCAGTCAATTTAAGGCTCCCTTTTTTGAGAATGAGTAAGGCTCTGAGGTCTTGTAAGAGATAGTGCCTTGCGAGCATCCACCTCAAGCCCCGGTGTGCAGGTGCTTATCTCTGGCGAGATTAGGGGATTTCCAGCGTACCCACCGTGTTGAACTAATTTTTACGTCAAGCCTCTCTTACCATAAAAATAATCAAAAGCCAATTCAAAGTTAAGGTTTGATCAGCAACGTTGCCGTATGTAGGGGCAAGCTCCTGTGCCTGCCCTGTCATAGTCAAGTTTTTCGCCCGCCAAATCCATCACCAAAAAACCGCCCCACCCAATTCAGGGCGAGGCGGTTCGGTATTACGTACAGCGGTATTTTGCCATTGCGATGATGTTGGGTTGCCAAACAACCGGTATCGCAACGCACACCGATGTGGTGAGCACATAAACGTGCCCGCCCTACCGATTTCTGTACCAATTTCTGTCTCAACGAATAAAGTGACTCTATCTGCATCTAAAAGTTGGTCATATCTTTCATCCTCAACATCACCATCAATCCGAAGTAAATGCATGATTTTGTCTGGTAATTTATCAATAACACCAGGTCTAGGGCACTTGCGACTGAACATACCCTCACGTGGATTTAGTTCGCTTTTAAGGTTATCAAAAATATTTTCAGGTAACGACTTACTTGTGTTAGATTTATTTAGCAGCTTGTAAAGTGGAACTAAATACATTGATACTCTTTGTAGAGTTTCTTTTTCACCCTGCCATGGCTTATTTTTTTTCAATTTCAGTATATTATCCAAGGCAACCAAAGAAATACCAAAGTACTCTTTCTTTTCACCAGTATAGCGTAATTTTGGTGTATGATCCCAATATGTATATAAAGCGTACAAAGGAACCATGCTATCTTTCACTGACGAGCGCTTTAGTTTTAAAGCTTGAGGTTGTTTACCGGAAATGTAATGTAGAACTTTATATTCTTCTGTATCAGGTGAGATTACCTTTGCTTGAATTCTAATACCTAAATATTTTTTATTACTATCACTTATAAACCACCAATCCCAGTCAGCTCCGTTCTGAGACTCTTGATGTTTACTAAATGATTTTATCAATATCTGATTAGAGTGAAACATCGATGATAAAAACAGTTGAAATAATTCAGTAATAGTTTCTTCACCAATTCGTGATTTATAATTTTTAGACTTTTTCAGTAGAGCCCAAACATGCATTGAAGAGCATTTAAATACTTGTTTCATTCCAGTACATTTCAAAAAAACTAACCAGATTTCTGCGACAAAGGTAGCGTGTTATCACACAACAGAATCGTCGTATTACAACACGCCGCTCACAACCCATTAAATATCCAAAACGTGAGTTGCATAACCAATGTGATCATACACGGATAATACTGCTATTCTCAATCCCAATATTTCTAGTGAATACTTGTACGCCAAAGAAATCTTGTTAGATGTCTTAGCCAAAGATGGGCACGGGTTTTGTGCCCACCAAGCCACGACCAAACACCAACAATCAACGCAATTTCTGCTCTAAACGTGCAGCACGCGCCCCGGGCGCAGGGTGGCTGGAGAAAATCGTGCTGTTGTTGCCATACTTGCTTTCCAACTTCCGCAAAGCCGTTACCGCACCACCAGTTTTATATTGATTCCGCTGTAAAAACTGCAGCGCAAAATCATCCGCCTCGTTCTCTTGCTTTTGCGAGAACTGCGCGTTCACCAATTTCTCACCTAACGCCCCCAAAGCAGATTGCGACAAAGCCGCTGCCGTACTGCTGCCACTGGCGGCAATCGCTTGTCGCACCGCAGACGTACCGTAGGCCACTTGCAGCGCATTTTTTGAATGTCCCAACACCACATGGCCAATTTCGTGGGCAATCACATAGCGCAATTCATCATCGTTCATTGCGTCCATTAAACCGCTGTAAATACGAATTGAGCCATTTGGCACTGCAAATGCATTCACATCGGACTTCAAATACACTTTGTACTCTAAGCTTTTACCATCAACTTGCCGCCAGTTTTTAGTCAACTGCGCCAAACGCTTCGCGTATTTACTGTTTTTTGCTGCGACTTTTTCTTTGCTGTCGTATTGGCTAATCGTGCGATCACCCAAAGCATGGGCGTCGGCATCAGACAACAATGCCGCTGTTGCCAAACTTTGCCCTGCTGCCACCAAGCCATTGACATTGCCCGACTGACAGCCAGCCAACCCCAACACGGCCACAGCCATCAGCGATATTGCATAGCGTTTCATATTAACCCTTCGATAGATTGCGATTGAAAACGGCATATTCTAAAAAAAACCCCGCCACTCGGCGAGAGTGACGGGGTAGATCGGACAAACAGAGGCAATAGGCTAGACCATCATACGGTTGCTGAGTTCACGCATACCCGCAGACAACATCGCCAAATCCAAAGCAGGATACGCACGCAGCTCAATCAGCATTTGATGACACAGCTCGAGTTCCTCTTGACGATTGGCCAACCAATGCGAGGCAAAATGCCCATCCTGACACGCTTCACACGCCAAGGCTTTTTCAGTCAAACCACGGTGCATACGATACAAGTCATCACGCAAAGCCGACCGTGCCAACGATTGCCAACGGTTATCACGCGGCAACCGTGTAATCGCATCGCGCAGCCAATCGAGTTCCAACGCCTTGCCTAATTGGAAATAGTTTGCCGCGACCACTTCACGATCCAGCTGGCCCTCTTCTGCCAATTCAGCAATATCAAAGAAGGCGGCGGCAAAATCGAGGCGTGAGATTAAAGCAGCCAACTCCGCCGGAACACCCTGCTCTAAACAATGGCGTTCCATTTGCGCCACATTCTCATCATCAGCACTGGCGACTAACGAAGGCAGACTATTCATCAAGGTTTGTACCGAGGCATGATAACGTGCCAACAGAGCAGAAATCGGCTCTTGATGACGACGGTTATGCAGAATCCAGCGCGCCGCACGTTCAACCAATGTTCGTACCCGAATCATCAATTCAACTTGAATATCTGCCGGAATCGCGTTGTCTAAAGCCTCAATGCGTTGCCACAGTGCTTCAGCCGCAAAAATACCATCCGCTGCCCAGAAAGCGCGGGCAATGTCGGCATCGCTGACCCCCATCTCCTCGCGCAAACGGAAAGCAAACGTGATCCCCATACGGTTGACGATGCGGTTGGCCAGTTGGTTAGCGATAATCTCACGTTTAAGGTGATGGTTTTGCATCGCTTCCGCAAAACGCTGTTGCAAAGGCTGTGGGAAATAAGCGGTTAAAATCGGCAAGAAATCTGCTTCATCGGGTACATCCGACGCCAACAACGCCCGATCCAGCGCAATTTTGCTATAGGCCAACAAGACCGCCACTTCAGGTGCGGTCAACCCCTGACGATTGGCGCGGCGTTCGGCAATTTGCTCATCTGACGGCAAGCCTTCTAGCGCACGTTTTAACTCACCGCTCTTTTCCATCGCGGTAATCAAACGGCTTTGGGCGTTTAACATCTGCGCCGAGGAATAGCGATTGATGGCTAAAATCTGGGTTTGCAAATAGTTATTGCGCAACACCAACGAGCCGACTTCTTCCGTCATCTCGGCCAACAAAACATTACGCTGCTTCAGCGTCATATCTCCCGCTGCTACCACACTGCCCAGCAAAATCTTGATATTCACTTCATGGTCAGAACAATCGACCCCCGCCGAGTTATCAATCGCATCGGTGAAGATCAGACCGCCCTTCATCGCAAACTCGATCCGCCCTGCTTGGGTAAAGCCAAGGTTACCGCCCTCACCCACCACTTTCACCCGTAACTGGCAACCATCGACACGCACGGCATCGTTGGTACGGTCGTTTGCCGCGCTATGGGGTTGATGGCTGGCTTTCACATAGGTGCCAATACCGCCGTTGTAGAGCAAATCAGCCGGCGCTTTGAGAATTTCATGGATCAATTCATTCGGCGCCATGCTGTCGCGGTCAGTACCAAGCCATGCTTTGATTTGGGGCGAGAGGGTAATCGACTTCAACTTACGATCAAACACCCCACCGCCTTCTGAAATCAGCGTGGCATCATAATCCGCCCACGAGGAACGCGGCAGGGCGAATAAACGTGCCCGTTCAGCAAAACTGACGCTGGCATTCGGTTGCGGATCGATAAAGATATGGCGATGGTCAAATGCAGCCAACAGGCGAATATGTTGCGATAACAACATGCCGTTGCCGAACACATCGCCCGACATATCGCCAATACCAATCACGGTAAAATCTTGTTCTTGGGTGTTAATACCCAAATGGCGGAAGTTCCGTTTCACCGACTCCCACGCGCCGCGTGCGGTAATACCCATTTTTTTATGGTCATATCCAACCGAGCCGCCGGAGGCAAATGCATCCGCCAACCAAAAGCCATATTGCTCCGATACACCGTTAGCGATATCCGAGAAACTCGCCGTCCCTTTATCCGCCGCCACCACCAAATAAGGATCGTCTTCATCCAAACGAACGGTATCCACCGGCGGTACGATTTGGCCGTTGCAGATGTTGTCAGTCAGGTCTAACAGGCCAGAGATAAACATCTTGTAGCAGGCAACCCCTTCCGCCAACCACGTTTCACGGTCGGCAGGGCTGGCTTGTTTGACCACAAAGCCACCTTTTGACCCCATCGGTACGATCACCGAATTTTTCACCATCTGTGCTTTGACCAAACCCAACACTTCGGTGCGGAAGTCTTCCATTCGATCCGACCAGCGCAAACCACCGCGCGCCACTTTGCTACCACGCAGATGCACCCCTTCTACCCGTGGGCTATACACCCAAATTTCATATAAGGGGCGAGGCAATGGCAGGAAATCTACCTTGCCGGACTCTAGCTTGAACGATAGATAGGCTTTCGGCTGTTGTTCTTTGCGTTGATAGAAGTTGGTACGGCGAATCGCCAAAATTACGGTCAAGAAAGCATTGAGAATTTTATCTTCATCAATGTTTGCCACTTGGGTTAAGGCTTCGCGAATCTCTTGTAACAACAATGCGGCTTGTGCCTCATCGCGTTGAGTTGGGTGTAAGCGAGCATGGAATAAAGCCACCAAACGGCTCGAAATCGCAGCATAGTTTGCCACGCAATGTTCGATATATTGCTGGCTAAAGGTCAGCCCACCTTGGCGTAAGTATTTTGCCAACGCACGGATTAACGTCACCTCACGCCAATCCAAACCTGCGGCTAAGGCCAAGCGGTTAAAGCCGTCGCTTTCCGCCTGTCCAGCGGTAACTTTCAACAACAATTCTTGGAAACGAATCCGAACGGCTTCATCATCCAAGCGTTGTTCATCCGGTGCCACCAAACCAAAATCGTTGATCCACAGTTCGGCACCATCGGCACGAGTAACGCGGTAGGGACGTTCATCGCGCACCCGCACGCCCAGACTTTCTAACACAGGCAAGCTTTCAGACAAGCTCACCGGCTCGCCAAAGCGGAACACCTTGAGATGATGACGGCCTGCATTGCGTTGGAAAGGCCGATACAGTTTGACCGACAGCGATTGTGCGGCGGACAACGCTTCAAGCTGTTGCACATCGAGCACAGCATTACGCGCATCAAATTCTTCACGATAAGCAACGGGGAAGGCATCACGATAGCGATAAAACAGATGATTGCCGTCTTCCTCTCCGCGTGTTTCGATCAAGTGTTGATGTAGTTCCTCACTCCACCCACGCACCACCCGCGCAATCGCAGTTTCTAACAGTGCTTCGTCATAGTCCAAGACATCCGCTGCTGGGGTATGCACGATGTAATGCACCCGCGCCAGTCGCAAATCAGCAATCGCCACACTGAATTCGGCATGAGTGCCATTGAAAGCCTCGAGCAATAAAGCTTCGATTTTTAACCGTACTTCAGTGTTGAAACTGTCGCGGGGGATGAATACCAAACAACTGACATAGCGGTGGTAATGATCTTTGCGTGCAAACAAACGAGTACGCGGACGCTCTTGCAGATTGACCAAACCTTCAGCAATCGGTGTCAGTACCTCGGCAGGGACTTCAAACAACTCATCACGCGGATAAGTCTCTAACACAAAATTCAGGGTTTTGGCTTTGTAACTGTTATCGACATAGTCGAGGGCGGTAAACACTTGGCGGATTTTTTGGCGCAATACCGGAATATCACGGGGCGAGGCATGGTAGGCACTGGCGGTATAGAGACCCAATACACGGCGTTCACCGATGACTTTTCCTTGGGCATCAAAACGCTTAATACCGATGTAATCAAGATGCGCGGCGCGGTGGATGGTGGATAAGGTTTGCGATTTGTTCAATACCAACAAGCGCGGTACGTGGGCATATTCACGCAATGCTTGGGGTAACTGGGCGAAGCTTTCGGAATATTCTTTATCACCTTGATTGCGCAAAATCCCCAAGCCAGAACCGGCCACAATCCGCAGCGCATCGCAGCCATTGGCATCACATACCAAGTCGTAATCACAAAAACCCATCAGCAAAAAGTGATTATCTGCCACCCAACGCAGGTATTCCGCACTTTCGGGGGCTTCTTCATGCTCCATCGTTTGTAACTGATCGGCCAAGGCCAACACTTGCTGCCGCATGGCATCGCCATCGTGTACCACAATTTCCACATCAGTCAGCACCTGCTCCAGCTCGGCGGCCAACTCTGCTAACTGCTCGGGATCGGTAATACGATCGATTTGGGCGTGGATAAACGACTCCAGCGGTAAACTGCGCTGTTCAGCGCGGTGAATAGCGATCGCCTCGCCGGAGGCATCGCGTTCTACTTCTAACACGGGGTGGATGAGCAAATGCAGGGTTAAATTGCGCCGCGCCAGCAACATCGCCAAGGTATCAATCAGAAACGGCATATCCTCATTGACAACCTCAATCACGGTATGGGTGCTTTGCCAGCCGTGGCGTTCAATGTCGGGGTTATACACGCGCACTTTGGTATGACCAAGGTGGCGCTGTTGGGCAAATTCGAGATGAGATAAGGCCGCACCAAACACATCGGCGGCAGTAAAGCGTTTCAGGTCTGCAACTTCGGCTTCTTCGAAATACGCAGGAAACACGGGTGCCAGCCGCGCCGCCTGATCTGGAGGCAAAGATGCGCTTGCTATCGCATCGATATCTGCAATCAGGGCTGACAATTCAGGTTTGATAGAGAAAGACATGAACACCTCGTGAAGTGAGAAGTGGGGTCGCCACTTTGTTATCGCTGTGGGTAATGCGGTAATACAGGCCCACATTCTATTGACGCTTGGTGTCGCCGCATTTCCGTTTTGCGACGTTCCTCGCCACCAGCGCGACGGAAACAGCAGAAACACGCTACACTGCAGCGCCATCGCTCATCGGCCCAGTGGAATTTTCAATGCCTGTGCTTTCTTCTCCTTCTCGCGCGCAACGATATGGTTTTTTATTGTTGCCCCAGTTCTCTTTGTCCAGTTTTGGCTTAGCAGCAGATGTGCTTATGCGCGCTAATCAGCTCGCCGAGCAGCCACTGTACGAATTGTTAACGCTTTCACTGCATAGTAATGAAACGGTACGTGCCAGCTGTGGTTTACCGTGGCGACCTGATTTAGAGTTGGCCTATGCACCACGTTTAGATGCTTTATTTGTGATTGGGGATGAGGCGGGGACCGATACAGAAACGGACGATCTAGCGCGGGGGTTGGGCCAGTTAGTGCCACAGCCGGCATTGATCGGTGCCTTGGGAACAGCCAGTTGGTGGTTAGCACGCGCCGGTTTATTAGAAGGCTATCGCGCCACCATTCATTGGCAAGAAATCCACCGCTTTGCCGAAAGTTTTCCGCATGTTGTGGTGTCATCAAATTTGTTTGAGATCGACCGTGACCGCGCCACCTGTGCCGGTGGTGCGGCAACGCTTGATTTCATGTTAGCTCTGATTTCACAAACACAAGGCAATGATTTTGTAGCACAGCTGTCTGAGCTGTTTAGTATGGAACGGATGCGGCCGGGGAATGAGCGACAGCGCATACCGTTAGCAACGCGGATTGGGGGCAGTCAGCCTAAGTTGACTGAGGCGGTGGCGCTGATGGAGGCGAATATCGAGGAGCCGTTATCAACGGATGACATTGCATATTATGTGGGTTTGTCGCGGCGGCAGTTGGAGCGGTTGTTTAAGCAATATTTAAATACGGTGCCTTCACGCTATTATTTAGAACTACGTCTGAACCGCGCCCGCCAGTTATTGCAACAAACCAGTAAATCGATTGTGCAGATTGGTTTGTCGTGTGGTTTCTCTAGCGGCCCACATTTTTCTAGCACGTATCGCAATCATTTTGGTATCACACCGAGAGAAGAACGCTCAGTGCGTTGAGAAAAATAGATTTTTAACAATTTGGCGAAATCCCGATAGGGACGGGATTTCGCCGGATTGAGTTCAATTTCTCACAGGTAGCCAAATAATCATCCACAGCTTCTTCAAATGCAGCGCGTAACTCGGCAACCGACTCCCCATGAAACCCTACAACATCACGAATCCCTGCAATATGGCCAATAAAACAGCCATCCTCATCACTGTATTCGATGCACCTCAAACGCGATAACTTGCCTGTTTCATCAACTTAGCAGTGATGTGCATGATACCTTTAATCGGTGCAGGAAGGGCGGCGGCGCCGTAGGAATGCGCCATTTCAGCATGTTTCACCTCATCCTCACGCATCTGCGTCAAAATCGCGCGGCTTTTCTCATCTTGTGCTGGTAACGACGCCAAATGCTCATTCAAATGCGCCTCCACCTGATATTCCGTTTCCTCCAGAAACCCCAGATTCCACTTATCGCCTAATATCCCTGCGCCCACCCCAATCGCCAACGAACCCACATACCACAGCGGATTGAACACACTGGTACGACCGCCCAACTCACGAATCCGCTTCTCCGTCCATGCCAAATGTTCGGTTTCTTCCTGTGCTGCATGTTCTAATGCCTGACGCGCTTCAGGATTACGCGCCGTCAATGCCTGACCTTGATACAACGCCTGCGCGCACACCTCACCACAATGATTGATCCGCATCAGCCCAATCACATGCGAGCGTTCGGACTCGCTCAATGGCGCATCAACCAAATGCGCATCAGGATGGGGACGAATACTATGGGCGGGGGCTAACAAAGTCCGCAGGCCTTTATCAAACTCGGTAATCACACGATCTACATTCATCGTTTTTTCTCTTTCCACATGACATTTTTTGTCCATTGACAGCGGACGGTGTGCTTTGCCGCCGCACCTTACACCAAAAAAGCCCGTTTGCCTTTGTGATACGGCAACATTTTTATACTAGACATCTTTATAATCGCAGCCACTTCGCCAACGAAGTCTGTTTATCCCTCACCTAAGAGAGAAAGAGGAGTCACTATGCAATTAAATCAAGTGCCTGCTGGCCGCGACATCCCCAATGACTTTAACGTCATTATCGAAATCCCTGCCAATGCTGCCCCTATCAAATACGAATTGGACAAAGAAACGGGCGCAATCTTCGTGGATCGCTTCATGGGCACTGCAATGTTCTACCCAGCGAACTATGGCTATGTGCCACAAACCTTATCCGAAGATGGCGATCCTGTTGACGTGTTAGTCGTGACCCCATTCCCACTGCAATTGGGTGTGGTGGTGCGTTGCCGTGCCTTGGGCATGCTGAAAATGGAAGACGAATCCGGCATCGACGCGAAATTAGTGGCCGTGCCAGTCGAAAAACTGTGCCCAATGTATAAAGACGTGCAAAAACTGGAAGACCTGCCCCAGTTGTTGCGTGACCAAATCTCCCATTTCTTTGAACATTACAAAGATTTGGAAAAAGGAAAATGGGTTAAGGTGCAAGGCTGGGACGATGCAGAAGCCGCCAAAAAAGAGTTGGTGGATGGCGTCGCTCGCTACCAACCGTAATCCCTCTTGCTTAGCAAGACAAAGAAAGTCGGCCTCCCGCCGGCTTTTTTTGTCGCCACTCATTAAGCAATAATGTTAAATTAAACCAAAAAACGTTCTTTTTTTGCAGATAGGGTAAAACAATGCGACTTTCTTTAGATGCGCTGCTGGTGCTCGATAGCATCGCACGCAATGGCAGCTTTGCGGCAGCGGCTGAAGAATTACATCGTGTGCCGTCTGCCATCACCTACTCTATCCAAAAACTGGAACAAGATCTAGCCATCTGTTTATTCGACCGCAGCGGCCACCGCGCCAAACTCACCGCTATCGGCCAAGCCCTATTAGAAGAGGGGCGGCAATTGTTGGCGTGTGCCAGCCAACTCGAACAAAAAATGCACAGCCTTGCCTCAGGATGGGAGCCAGAACTGCGGATTGCAGTCAGTGATTTATTAGATTTTTCTGCCATACTGGCATCTGTCGCAGAGTTTGACCAATACAATCAAGGAACAAGACTGCGTATTCAACGCGAGGTATTTGGTGGCACATGGGATGCTTTGGTCAATCAACGGGCGGATTTGGTGATTGGTGCCAACGACCATCCACCGGCTGGCGTGTTATCACAACCCTTAGCACAAATTCATTTTGTGTTCGCCGTTCATCCCGATCATCCGCTGTGCCAACACCCACAGCCGCTTTCGGCCAGTGTCATCCGTCGCTATCGTGCCATCGCTGCGGCCGACAGCTCGCGTCAATTACCACCTCGCTCCAGTAGCTTATTAACCGGACAAGAGGTACTCACCGTGCCCACTATCGACGATAAATTAGCTGCCCAATGTGCCGGTTTAGGGGTGGGATTTCTGCCCGAACGCTTGGCGCGGCCAGCGATTGCTGCCGGTCGATTGCGCCAGTTGGATGTCCAAGAAGGCAAACCTTCAACACTATTATTTTGTGGTTGGCGCGAACGCCAACCCAGTCATGCCTTGGCTTGGTTTTTACAACATCTTGCACAGACGTCGATCAGTGCCCGCTTGTGTGGAGAAGCCTGATTGATTGCCGCACGCTGCACGGTGTTAGGCAGTAGCCCGCGCAGTCATTGGATTGCACACCGGCTGAAACTCTCGCCGCCCACACTGTCGTCCCCCCTCGCCAAGCTAACACAACGGGTGGTGTTTGCTGATCAATTAGGCATCGACCAACTGTTGCGCTACCCCAAAGCCCTGTTACAACGTCAACAAGTGTTAGTGGTGGATATCTCTGGCAGTTGGTTTTCTCATTTGGCAAAACGGCGGCAAGCCTTTGGCTATCATCACTATCTATTATGTGATGGATTGTGGACTGATTTTGGGATGCAACACGGCTTTGCTTTCTGTGTCGGAGGCAGTGCACGGGCACAACAACGCGCAGCACGTTTTTTCCATCGCCTCGCGCCATATCGCGGTTTATGGCTGCCCCTAGCGACAGCCGAAGATGCTAGCTTTGCCGCTGTATTGCTCAACAGCGCCTATTATCTGTTGCTCCAAGTCAGCCAAGCACCGCTACATAACCGCGATATCACACTTCCACTAGAAATGGTGTGTCAAGCACTGCATACTCAATTAACTCTGAGTGAACATTTACGCTCGGCATGCCAACACTATTTGCACTACCGCCGCACCACCACCATCAGCACCGGCTTTCCCCTCTTTGTCAGAGAATTACACCACGCTTTGCAACGCCTACCAAATCAGGCACAACTCAGACAACTGTGGCAACAACACCCCCTGCCTGCGCCTTATCAAGACTATTTGCAACGGCTCTTTGAACAACCACAGCCGCATTAGCCCATTAAACGGCAGACCGCCGCCGTGCCGCCATCGGTTGCCCTAACTCTTGCAGTCGAGTGGCTGACAAAAAATCTTTGGCGGCGGTAAACACTTCATTTTCTTCATCCAACGCATGAAGCCGATAACGGCGACAAAAACGCTGTACCCGCGTGCGGCTTAATGCTTGTGCCCGTCCTTGTTGCACGGTTTGGAGTTGTTCGCGCAACACCAACCAACTCATATTGAGTTCCAGATGTTCGGCCAGCAATCGCTCAATCAGCGGGCTATATTGCGGTGCCACCGTTAACAAAGCGGGGAACAAATTTTGCTCCTCATCCGCATGATGCAATGGAGCAGCCACATCGAAATAACGCAAAATGCCGTGGATGGTCTGTATCGTCGCGTCGGTAATCCCGAACTGATCCAAGTGCGCCGGCAACTGCGCCAGCTGGTGGGTAAAATGCCGTACTTTGTCATGGCAAGCCTCGAGCATTTCAATAGGATGATCGAAACTGGGCGCGAGGACTTGTCCTATAGGGGTAATTTGAATCATGATAATTAAATTTATGGCAAAAAAGGGCGGCTAAGATGGTAACCATTGATCGTTTTATTGCATCACCCAACTGTGATGAACGTCCTGATTCAAGCGATATTCCACTGCTGGTGATTCACTATATCAGCTTACCGCCGGAACATTTCTGTGGTGAAGGGATTATTCAATTATTTACCAATCAACTCGACCCTAACGCCCACCCCTACTACGCGGCGATTGCCCATTTACGCGTCTCGGCACATTTTTTGATTCGGCGTGATGGTGAGCTGATTCAATTTGTTGCCACCGAACAACGCGCTTGGCACGCTGGGGTGTCACAATGGCGTAGGCGCGAACGCTGTAATGATTTTTCGATTGGGGTTGAATTAGAAGGATCGGGTGATGTGCCATTTACGGATGCACAATACCAGCGCCTTGCGACGCTGGCGCAACAGCTCAAGCAACAACACCCTAGCCTGTGTGCGATGACCGGCCACCAACACATCGCCCCCACCCGCAAACAAGACCCTGGCCCCTATTTTGATTGGGCACGCGCAGAAAGCGTGATGGGTTTGCCTTTTTGCGATAATCAGCAACCAGCGCACCACGAACACGCTTAATGCAGTATTTCTCCCCTCGAAACAGGGTCGCTGTGGCGATAGATAGACAGCACGAGCCGTTTGTTTTCGATGCTTTCATATTCACAAATCTGGCGGATGGTTCGTTCTTCGAGGACAAAATCCGCCGCCAGTAGCAACACCCCATCGCGACTGAATAAATCGCGGGCGAGGATCATCCCCGGCAACAAGTTAATCGAATAGAGCTCGACAATTTCTGTCTCTGGCGTGGTCTGGGGTTGTTCCGTAAACAGGGCATTAAACGCCGCCACCACTGCTGGGTCGTAGCGCATACCTGCACCTTGTAAGATGCGTTTTCTGGCTTCGTTTTCTGAATAACTGACTTCTTCCAACATCCCATCTTGCCACGCGTAAAAGTCGCTGGCGACAGCCAACACTCGCGCCCCCAGTGGAATTTGCATGCCTGCTAAACCTTCGGGAACGCCTTGGCCGTTGAAATGTTCACAGTAAGCGCGGATGAGACGGGCGGTTTCGGCTAATTCTTCCAAACCCATCAAAGCTTGTTGGCCTTTCAGCGGATGTTTGGCCCACAGTTGTTTTTCTTCAGCACTGAGTTGAGACACCGGCTTACTGAGTAGGCGATCTGGTAGGCTGATTTTGCCGAGGGTATGCAACAAACCAGCAAGGAAAATATCTTGGGTGGCCTTGTGGTCGATGCCCAACTGTCCTGCAATCCGGCGTGCCAGTGTAGCTACTCGCCGTGAAAAGCCGGCGCTATGGCCATCGCGCAATTCGATAAGATGTGAGAACACATGAATCGAGCTGATGAAATTTTTCTTCAAGCGTTCGTGCGCGCTATGCAGCTCGGCGGTACGCGCTTTGACTTTATCTTCTAGGCTGGCATTGAGTTGTTTAAGCTGTTCATTTTGTTGTTGAGTCAGTGCTTCTAAACGGTTTTTTTCCCGCAATAACGCCTGTTTTTCTAAACCATCTTGCACTGTGAGTAACAAATCTTGATCGTTCCACGGTTTGGCTAAATAGCGGTAAATTTCACCTTGGTTAATCGCCGACACGGTCGAATTGAGATCAGAATACCCAGTGAGTAACATGCGCAACGTGTTTGGCCAGCGGCGTAACACTTCTGCTAAAAAAGTCGCGCCGTCCATTTCCGGCATCCGCATGTCGGAAATCACCACATCAACCTGCCCTTGTTCCTGTTCGAGGATCGCCAAGCCTTCGGCACCGCTTTGTGCGGTCAATAAACGATAACCCGTGGGCCGAAAGAGCCGCCGTAAGGCAGACAGAATATTGGCTTCATCATCGACACATAACACCGTAAAATTAGACATGAGGCGGTTCCTCCATTGTTGCTTGGTTGATGGGTAGGATAATTCTGAATAGGCTGCCTATGCCGGCTTCACTTTCTAATTCGATCCGACCATGATGGTTTTGAATAATTCCAAACGATAACGACAGCCCCAAACCTGTCCCTTGACCGACTGGCTTGGTGGTAAAAAATGGATCGAAAATCCGCGTTTGTAGTTCTTTTGGAATGCCACAGCCGCTGTCCTGAATTTCAATCGCCACATGCTGCGGATCGAATAAACGGGTGGTCACGGTGATTTGGCCGCGTTTGTTGCCGTTCATCGAATGGGCAGCATTGACCAGTAAGTTCATAAACACTTGGTTCAACTGCGATGGCACACATTCCACCAGCGGAATATCACCATAGTCACGGATCACATCCGCTTTATATTTGATTTCATTATGGGCGATATTCAGCGTGCTATTTAGCCCTTGGTGTAAATCGACTTTCTCCCAACTCTGTGCCCGATCAATCCGAGAAAAATCTTTTAAGTCCTGCACAATTTTACGGACACGAATCACGCCTTCATTCGATTCGCGCAATAAATCGGGCAAATCAGCGCGCAGATAGACCAAATCTTTGTCGGTGCACACAGCTCGGGCGGTTTCGGCCACCGGATGATCTAAGGGCAGGGCCGAGAGGCATTGCTCTAGGCTATCAATGATGGCGAACAAATCTTCTAAATAGCGCCCCAACGAAGCTAAATTCGATTGGATATAACCGACTGGGTTATTGATTTCATGGGCGACACCGGCGGCAAGTTGCCCAATCGATGCCATTTTTTCAGACTGCAACAGCTGCTGTTGTGCCTCTCGCAACAATACGTTGAGTTTGGTGAGTTCTTCATTCCGCCGCCGCAACTCACCCTCGGAGGCTTTCCGGCGCACAATGTCTTTTTCTAATTCCGACTTGGCAACACTGAGCTGTTTTGTCCGTTGTTCAACTAAATACTCCAATTCACTGTGGGCGCGGGTTAAAGCTTGTTCGGCTTGTTTGCGCTCGGTGACATCTTGCAAAGTTTCAATCGCACCGATCAAATAACCATCGGTGTCGAACAACGGAGCGGCGGTAAGGAATAACCAACGACCGGAGGGGCCAAGGTGGCGGAAAAAGCCTTCGGCTTCATACGCTCCTTCAATCAAAGAAGAATAACGCCGGCCTTTGATATACAAGCCATTCGATTCATCCAATGGCAACCCTTCGATGATTAAATCAGCCAACACCAAGCGTGGTTGGGGGTAGAACGGTTGCCATTGTTTTTGTGTGCCGACCATTTCTTTGGCACTAAAACCAGTGATGTATTCACAGGCGCGGTTCCAATGCGTGATGGTATGGCTTAAATCCAGTACGAAAGTTGGCACAGGGCCATCTTCAATAATCTGATCTAACAGCTTGGCGCTACGCAGTTGCGCTTGTACGGCGGACTGCCGTTGTCGAATTAACGAGGTGATATCCGAACCAATGGCGGCGTAGCCAATTTCGCCTTCACTGTCAAAAAAGGGGAAAATGTGCAACTGCAGGTAAAACAACTGGCCGTTTTTACTGCGATTGGCTAATTGACCGTGCCAACTGGCGCCGGCGCTGAGGGTTTCCCACAAGGTTCGGAACACATCGGGGGAATGTAAACCCGAGCGCAGGACACGATAAGAGCGCCCTAACAACTCATCGCGACGATAGCCACTGAGATGACAAAAAGCCTGATTGACATAACACATGCGGCCTCGGCTATCGCTCAAACTCAATGGTAAATGCTCATTAAACAGCATATACCCCAGTTGTTGCCGGACGGTGGCGGGTAATTCGACCTCTTGCGCCAAATTTGCCAAGGAACACGTTAAATTTAGATGGATGGGCATAATGTCTTCCTCACATGCCGGACAGGGCGAATGATGCCGCCGATTTTTCTTATTGATACCCACTGCCATCTTGATGCAGAGTGTCTTTTTTCTCAACATGCAGCGGTAATGTCAGCCGCTTTTGCTGCTGATGTCAGACAAATTGTGGTTCCTGCGGTCAGTGCCGCCCACATCACACGCCAACAGTGGTTGCAACAGCATTATGGTTGTGCCGTTGCGTATGGTTTGCATCCATTAGCCGTCGGCTGTCGGGAAGACAATACACAACACTTAACGCAGATTGCGGAGGTGCTGCAATCGGGGCAGGCGTGTGCGGTGGGGGAAATTGGTTTAGATTTTTATCATGGGCAAGAGGATGCCGAAGAACAAGAATGGGTTTTTGTGCAGCAATTAAAGTTAGCACAGCAACACCACTTACCAGTGCTATTACATAGCCGTCGGGCGGTCGATCGAGTGTTAAAATATCTGCGCCGTTATCCGGTGGTGGGCGGTATCGCCCATGCTTTTAATGGTAGTGAACAGCAAGCCGAGGCTTTTTTACAGTTAGGGTTTAAACTGGGCTTTGGTGGGGCGATGACCTTTAGCGGCTCACACCGTATCCGCCGCTTGGCGACCAATTTACCGCTGTCGGCGGTGGTGTTAGAAACCGATGCGCCGGATATGGCGCCACAATGGGCACAAGGTCAGGTTAATCAACCTGCTAATATACGGCGTTTTGCCGCCGAGCTGGCCGATTTACGCAAGATGGAATTGACTGCGCTAACCCAAGCTTGTCTGGTAAATACTTGGCAAGCCCTGCCTAAGCTGGCAGTGGGTTCTTTGTTGTCGATTGCCACGCCATCAACTTAAAAACAGGTTATGTCACTATGTCCACCTTTTCTCTGGCTAATCATTTTTTGATTGCAATGCCGAATATGACCGACCCGCTTTTTGCAAAAAGCGTGGTCTATCTGTGTGAACATACAGAGAACGGCGCGATGGGGGTGGTATTAAACCGACCATCAGAAATGACGCTGTCTGTATTATTTGAACAAGTAGGACTCCATCTCGGTCGTCCCGAGTGGGAGAATCTGCCGGTTTATTTTGGTGGCCCCGTCCAAACGGATCGCGGCTTTGTGTTGCATCAACCCGCTGGTGAATGGCAATCGAGCTTGCAAGTGACCGACCACACGGCACTGACCACTTCACGCGATATCCTCAATGCAATGGTCGAGGGCGGCGGGCCTGAGCGGCTGTTTTTATGTCTCGGTTATTCTGGCTGGGATGCTGGACAACTGGAACACGAGCTGGCGCAAAATGCGTGGTTAAGTGTCGAAGCACCTGCTGATTTAGAGCTGATTTTCGATTTGCCATCGGAACATCGCTTTAATGCCGCGATGTCCTTATTGGGGATCGATATGTTGTCGTTATCCGATCAGGTGGGGCACGCTTAATGCAAGTCAGTGGCGGTGTGTTGGCATTTGATTTTGGTGAACAACGAATTGGCATTGCCACCGGCGATACTTTAGTCGGCATTGCTCATCCACTCGAAACCGTGCACGGGGCAGAAACCGAGCCCCGCTTTCAACGCATTGCCCATCTCATCGCAGAATGGCAACCCAACGCCCTTGTGGTTGGCCTACCCACCCACGCCGATGGTACGCCACATGAGATGACGCGTTTAGCGGTGCGCTTTGCACGGCGGTTAGCAGGGCGGTTTGGCTTAGCAGTCTTTTTGGTGGATGAACGCCACAGTTCTTTAGTCGCCGAGGCGTTGTTAAAAGAAGTAGGTGTGCGCGGACGCAAACAAAAACCTGCGCTCGACCAAGTGGCGGCGCAGGCGATTTTGCAAAGTTTTTTTGATGCGCCAGCGATGGCGATTGCTGTCAACGACTACGTTTTATCCCCCTCAACCCCGCTCGAATAAGGCCAGTGCCCGCAGGCGTTGTGCGGCATGGTCAACAATCGGGTGCGGGTAATCGCGCCCCAAGCGGAAACCCAAGGGCAGTTGTTTGGCTTGCCACGGGGCATGAATCGCTTTGTCGTCTAAATGGGCGAGTTCAGGCACATAACGGCGAATAAACTGCCCTTTCGGGTCGAATTTTTGTGATTGGGTGATCGGATTGAAAATGCGGAAATACGGTTGTGCATCACAGCCGGTTGACGCCGCCCATTGCCAACCCCCGTTGTTAGCAGCAAGGTCGTAATCTAATAACCAACGGGCAAAGTGTGCTTCGCCCTTGCGCCAATCGATCAGCAAATCCTTCACCAAAAAGCTGGCGGTAATCATCCGCAGGCGGTTATGCATCCAACCTACTTGTTGTAGCTGCCGCATGGCGGCATCGACAATCGGATAACCTGTTCGCCCTTCACACCACGCAACAAAATGCGCCTCCTCGCCTGGGAACACCAAATCCTGATATTCGGCTTTAAAACTATGTCCGCTGGCAACATCAGGACGGTGGTAGAGAATCTGTTGATAAAAATCACGCCAAATCAATTCATTTAACCAGCCCTCTGCACCCTCGCCACCACGCTCAAAGGCCGTCCGTGCCAATTGTCGAATCGATACCGTACCAAAACGAATATGGGCAGATAAATACGACACCCCTTTCACTGCTGGGAAATCCCGCGCTTGTTTATACAGCGACATGCGCGGCAGGAAGTCTGCCCATAGTTGCTCACCTCCGCTCATTCCGGTTTTGACATGCAGCACCGCAAAATCACAGGCGCTAAAACCCAAATCGGCCACGCTCGGTAGTGGCGGAACATTAGGGTGTTGCCATAGTGCGCTGCGATGATGTTCCACCGGATAGCTTTGCAATAACTCGGCAGTGATGTTTTTCAGCCAGCTATTTTTATAGGGTGTAAAAACGCTAAAAGGTTTACCGGCTTGAGTAAGCAACTCGGCCCGTTCAAAAATCACATGGTCTTTATCATCAAAAAATGCACAGCCTTGTGCGGCCAAAGCCTGTGCAACAACACCATCGCGGGCAATGGCCGAGGGATCATCATCACGATTACAAAATACCGCTTGCGCTTGGTAATGCGCAGCTAAGCGGGGGATTTCGGTTTTAGCATCGCCATGCACGACACACAGCGCAGAACCTTGTTGCCGCAAGGCTTGATCGAGCTCGGCCACCGCCTGCCAAATAAACGAAACACGTCGGTCATCGCACGGCAGATGAGCCAAAATCGTGCTATCAAACACAAATACACACAGCACTTGTTCGCTCTGTTGTAAGGCATGGAATAAAGCAGCGTGATCAAAATCACGCAAATCTCGACGAAACCAACACAGGCTACGTTGATAAGAAGCCGGAACAACAGCCATTAAAATTCTCCTGAATTGAGTCTAAACCGTTAAAATCGCATCATTTTTCGGAGCAAGTCCCCGTGATTCAATGGTTTCCTGGCCACATGCACAAGGCACGCAAGGCCTTTCACGAGCGTTTATCTGATACCGATGTGGTGATTGAAATGGTGGATGCCCGTCTGCCGCGTTCATCGTCTAACCCGATGTTGGAAGAATTGGTGTTAGGGCGAAAGCCTTTGCTGAAAGTCTTAAATAAACAAGACCTCGCCGACCCCAGCGTGACCCAACAATGGTTACATTGGTTTGCCTCACATGAAAAAACCCAAGCCATCGGTTTGGATTATCACGAGCGCGCACCAGCACGCCGCATTTTAGAGGCCAGTCGCAGCCTCGCTCCGCATCGCGCCAGCTTTGATAAACCCCTGCGGTTGATTATTTGTGGGATTCCCAACGTCGGTAAATCCACACTGATTAACACCCTCACTGGCCGTAAAGTGGCAAAAACCGGCAATGAACCCGCCATCACCAAAACACAACAACGGGTGGAACTCGACGAAAACGTCACCTTGTGGGATACCCCCGGCATGTTGTGGCCGAAAATCGAGCATCCTTTCTGTGGTGATATGTTGGCAGCAAGTGGCGCTATTGGCCGCAATGCCTTAGATGAAGAAGGCGTTACCCTTAGCCTATTGACCGTCTTAGCCCAACGCTATCCACAGGCCCTGTGCGAACGCTACCAACTGACAGAATTGGCGGCGACTGATTTTGAGCTGTTCGAGCAAATTGGCCGCCGCATGGGGACTGTGCGCGCTGGCGGTCGGATCGATGCTCAAAAAGCGGCAGAACGCTTGTTAACCGATTTCCGTGATGGTCGGATTGGGCGCATTAGCCTAGAAACCCCGCAAGATTGGGAACGCATCAGCCAAGAAATTCAAGCACAACGCGAGGCGGAAGCGGCTGCCCGTGCCGCACAGCCACAACCCAAACGTAAAAAATCACGGGCAGCACGCTTGTTAGCAGAAGATGACGATACTGCCGCCAGCTAACTGCGCATTTTAGGCACTGGTTAACACGGTTTGCGCCACCGCTTGACCGGATAAGAAAGCGTGTTCAACTCGGTCACCTAAACACCAATCACCGGCAATGCCCAAACGTAACGCACGATCAAATAGGCAAGCTTGGCCTAAGGCGCGTGCCGTGCGGGCATAACGCCAACGGTGCACCGCAACCGCTTCGACCGGCCCTTGCACCACCTGTTGCATGGCTGCGGTTAACGTGGCTTGTACCCAATCAGTGGCATGGTGGAGATGTTGTTCTGCCCAATCACCGCGACTGTGGGCCACCCAATTCAGGCTGTCATGTCGGCCGGGTTTGCTGACTTCATGCGCCACCCACGCCAACGGGCTGTCATTATCAATAAACGCGGCATCAAACGCCGGTTTGGCTTCGCTTTGGGCCAATAAACTCCAACATGCGGTCATGTGGACGTTTTGCTCGATATCAGCGGCAAAATGATGAACACCAGAGAGTAAGGCCACCGCTTGTGGGGCCGGAATAGCCAAAATCAGACCATCAAAGCTTTGCGTACTGCCATCATCGAGAAACACGCGCCAATTACTGCCGGTGGGTTCAATTTGTTGTACCCGATGCCCACGCTGGCAATTCAAACCTTCAGCTAAAAATCGTCCTAAAGCACTCATGCCGGGCACACTGACGTAGCGGTCGTCAGGGTAGGCATCCTCAACACCCTGCTGGGTGAGGTGAACTAATTTCCCCGGCCACACTTCTACCGCGCCTTCTTCGCGCCAAGCAGCGGCTTCGGTAATAAAAGCCGGATGCCGTACAGTAAAAAAGGCCGCACCGTGGTCGAATTGCCCAGTTTCACCACGACGGGTACTCAATCGCCCACCTAAACCACGGCCTTTTTCAAACACAGTGACCTGTAAACCCGCTTCGTCTAATGCTCGGGCGGCGGTTAACCCCGCCATCCCTGCGCCAATAATCGCAATATGCACCGCTGTACTCCTTGTTATCGCCCACCCGCAGCGTGGTCGTGTTGTGGGACAATTCCCCCTGCTCAACAGGGTTTCCATCCAAGATTTGAGTCATTACACCATATTTTGTTCTAGACAAAAACTAAACATTTTTACATGAGGAAAAACCACACCATGTTAAATATTTTGTGGCCAGCCTTTTTTTTGCTTGCTGCGATAGCCGCACTCGGCAACTGGTGGCAGGGTGATGCCGAAGTTTTTACGCGCATGATGACTGCGCTATTCGATATGGCAAAAACCAGTATTGAAATTTGTATTGCGCTGGCCGGCAGCTTGGCATTGTGGATGGGGTTTTTAATGATCGCAGAACGAGCCGGCCTGATGAATGGATTGGCGCGGCTCTTGGCGCCCTTGTTTCGCCGCTTGATGCCAGAAGTACCGGCAGGACATCCGGCATTGGGCTTATTGACCATGAACTGTGCCGCCAATGTTTTAGGGCTGGATAATGCCGCGACCCCAATTGGCTTAAAAGCCATGCGTGCATTACAAGAACTCAACCCGACTCCCGACACAGCCACCAATGCACAAATTTTGTTTTTGGTGCTCAATGCTTCTTCACTGACCTTATTACCCGTGACCATTTTTGTCTATCGCGCCCAACAAGGGGCTGTCGATCCTGCTGCGGTTTTTCTACCAATTTTGTTAGCCACCAGTGCTTCTAGCCTAGCAGGATTATTTGCGGTTGCCGTCGTGCAACGGCTGAAATTTGACTGGGTCATGTGGGGCTATGTATTAACAATCGGTGCAGTGCTGGCACTTTTGATGTCGAGCTTAGCGACACTACCAGCGGCTGTATTAACAGAAGTCTCCTCATTAACCGGTAATCTGGTTTTATTTTCTATTCTATTAGGATTTTTATCCTATGCCTTTTATCAAAAAATAGCGGTTTATGATGCGTTTATTGAAGGTGCGAAGGGCGGTTTTGAGATAGCTATCCAACTGTTGCCATATTTAGTGGCGATGTTGGCCGCGATTGGGGTATTGCGTGCCAGTGGCGCGTTAGATTGGGCACTCAGTGGTATCCGTTATATTGTAACGCTATTTAATGGTGATATTCGTTTTGTTGATGCCTTACCCACTGCATTGATTAAACCCTTTTCAGGCAGTGGAGCACGCGCCATGATGATTGAAACCATGAAAAACTTTGGTGTAGATAGTTTCGCCGGCCGATTGGCCGCCGTAATCCAAGGCAGCACCGAAACCACCTTTTATGTATTGGCTGTTTATTTTGGTGCCGTCGGTGTTCGTTACACCCGCCACGCGATTCCCTGTGCTTTATTTGCTGATTTATGTGGCGTGCTTGCCGCAATTGCGGTGTGTTATTGGTTTTTTGGTTAAAAAAAACCGCTGCACAAGGCAGCGGTTTGATCGGCTTGATACGCTGAAATTATTTGATCAGCAAATCATCACGCGAACGGCCTTGTTCTTCCCATTGCACCATCCATAATGGCGAACGGCCGCGACCGGTCCAAGTCACAGAAGGATCGGTTGGGTGATGATATTTTGGTTTAACTGGTGCACGAGTTTCATCACCGAAACGACGACCATTATCCAAACGTGCCAAATCATCTGTGCTCAAACCAGCGATATTCATCAACTGATTAATCTGAGCCAACACTTGACGGCGGCTTTGCAGACGACGTTCGTCAATATGTGCTTTCAGTTCTTTTTCAACGGATAAAGCATCTTCCAAAGACAATTCTCTGATTTGTTCTACCAGATTTTCTAAGTTTGCGGACATTGAGTTTTCCTTCGTAAGAGAGTCATAAAACTATCACCGTCTAATTAAAGCCAAAATATCTACTGAAGGCAATAGCAAACTAAATAAAAATGTGATTTTTGTTGTTACTGGAATTCAACTGGACGATGATAAAACGCCAAACAGGCCCGCAAGGCGGTTTCTTGTGCCGCAGTCAATTTAGAAAACTGCAAACCGTAAATATTCGAATCACCAATGTTTTTTGCCGGTTGTACCCATGCCACTTTGGCCTCTAATTGCAACGGTTTTTGATTTTGGTAGGCATCTAAAGACTGTTGTGGTAAGAACAATTCGAGCTTGACTAACTCATCACTTTTTAATTCCGCAATACTCGCAATTCGAATGCCAGAAATACTTAAATCCAAAGTGGCTGCTTCAACATTTTCCCCATGATGAAGTACCCGCGCCAATAGCGGCGTATCTGAACGAGGATGGCGGCGTTTTTCATGGTTGGCGGGTTGTGCTTTGACTTTGCGGTTTAAGACAAAACCGGCCATGGTTTGATTGAGCTGCTCACTAATACGGAAAATCGTATCGCCAATGCTGGCTGTGGTCGCTACTTTAGAAGACGATTCACGCAAGGTAGTAAACAGGGCCGCCAGTGTTTCCTCTAGACGGTCGAACTCGCGCATTTGTTCTTCACTGGCACCCGTGATATGACGACTTCCTTCTGCTGTGCGCGCAATCTCACCAACCATATTTTCAATCACGGCCACTGTTGACGCAGCAACCTCACGGCTACTCTGCACGCCTTCCACCACTGAGTGCATGGAATCAGTGACCTGAACCACACTCTCATTAAGAGACGTGATAATCCGGTTGACTTCTTCCGCAGACGACGTCGAACGCTCAGCCAATTTTCGTACTTCATCTGCCACTACCGCAAAACCACGCCCTAATTCCCCTGCTCGTGCTGCCTCAATCGCTGCATTTAACGCCAACAGATTGGTCTGACCAGCAATTTCTTTAATGGTTGAGATAATGTCGTTGATTTGACTTGTGCTGGCTTCGAGTTCGGCAATTCGCTGTGACGCAGTAGCGACCTGTTGTGATGTTTGTTCTAGGCCATCAATGTTGCGCTCGACCGACTCAATCCCTTCACGGCCACGGTTTTCTAACTCAATAGCGCGACCTGCTGCTTGCTGTGCTTGTTCTAACACTTGACTGGCAATGGCCTGCAAACTTTTGGTGGCGGCGCTGACTTCTGACGAACGTTGTTCCTCTTTTTCGCTGACTTCAGCAATTTCACGCGCAAGGGTGGTGACTTGATAGGCCGATTGATTGACTTGGCGGCCACTGTCTTCGATCTGCCCCAGAATTGCTGCCATTTTTTGCCGCATGACTTCAAAGCTGACTTGAAGCTCACCCACCTCATCTTCTGCTGTGGCAGGGACTGCATGGGTTAAATCGCCTTTTTGCATGGCAGCTAAGGCATCACGTAGTGCCAAAATCGGTTGCACAAATAAACGTGCTGCTAAACCAATCACCACAAATTGCACGGCAAACTCTAAACCTGACTCCCAGATGGCATGGATAATCCATTGTTGGCGTTCTGCTTCTAAAGAAGCAATCAAACTTAATGACGCCCCACCTTGTCGAGCAATATCAATCATATTGTCAAGTTCATACACCGCTAATACACGGTTGTAGACAGTGGTAATCATCGTAACTAGGAAAAACCCTAGCTGGAGTTTCCAACGAACACTGAGACGAGAAAACCATTTCATAGAACCTCCGCAAGGAAACCCGCGATTTCAATCGCGGTAGGAATTGCGGGTGCGTGAAGCGCACCCTGTGGTAAAATCAAGCCACTTGCATTCAAGTCGCTGTGCATGGCTCCCAATCCAATGGTGCGCACCGAAGTTTTCGGTGGCCGGCATCCCAGGTTACCGCAAAGCGGTGGGAGCACAGGATCTGTAGCCGTTCTCCACCGAGGCGCTAATATCGGTGGATTGGCGAGAC